>NZ_JBALTF010000009.1:0-49119 GCF_036964675.1 Parasphingorhabdus sp.
CTGTGAAAGTTTGTAACTGAAAAGGCGATTGCGAAGACGCCGCATCAGTGAACGAATAGTGTCGATAATCATCATTGGTCGACCATGAACCGAACATAGTTAACAAACATTTAAACCCCTTCATCTGCTTGATTTGATGAAAAATCTAATGTCCGCTTTCGGGATTAAACAGCCATTTCCGACGGCATATCGTAATGACAGCTCTCCACCCAGTTCCGGACATTCATGCTGGCTACCTTTAATGTCCGCTTTGGACGGATGTTTGGATTACGAATATTCATTGGTAGAAATTGTTCCAGGGAACAACCCCCGCTTATTCGTCCAGCGCCTCGAACGCAGTCGCTGCCTCTGCATCCCGCGTGGTCACCAGATAATCATAGCCCAGCAATACAAATTTCGAGAAATCGGGCAGCGCGTTCAGTTTTTTCCCGGCCAGCGCGTGACGCAGTGGGGCTATCGGGATTAGATAATGGCCTGCAGGTCCGATCCGTTCCGGCGCAATGTCCGCCGCCGCGAGAATCGCGGCGATGCCTTCGTCGTCATAAGGCTGGACAGCGGTCGCCTTGGCATCGGCAGGCTTGATCACCCGCACCCTGCCATCCATTGGCAGATAGGCGATATGGACCGATGTCATTCCATTGGCAGCAGCCAGCCCCGGCAGCAAGGAACCCAGATCATAGATGGATGTCGGCGTCGTGCCCCACCCCATATGATAGGCGCCCATCTTGAACAATACGCGCGGCGCGGCTTCCGGCGCTGCCCGATATTGGGCTAGAAAATAGCCGCGCATCACCGCCGATCGTTGTTCGTTATTCTGCAGATAGGCGCCCTGATTGTTCAACCGATAGATGTGGGCGCTGGCGGCGAGCGCATCGATGATCGCCGTTGCCGGCGGCGAACCGGCAAAAGTCTTTGCGAGCGCGGAAAATTGCGCCGCATCGGCCGTGTTCAGCCAGATATTTTCAAAATCCCCTTTCGCCAGGGCCGCGATGTCGGCATCCCGGATCGCCAGCAGCCTGGTTCTGGTGGCCCTATCCGGCGCCAGGGCCGCAAGCTCGTCCATCAATAGCATCGGCGCGCCGACAAATTCCTGGTCAATACCCCAGACCCTGTTGCCATGATCAAAACCATCCGCCAGCACCGCATCTTCGCGGTTGCTCAGAAACGGGAAGGCCAGCGGCCTGCCGGCAAGACCGGATTCTATGGCATCCAGCCCGCCTGAGGCCAGCCGCGCGCGGAACCACTTCAATGTCTCGGGCCCGACTTCCACGGCATGATAAAGCGGCCCGTAGACTCGCGCTTCCGTTGCCAGCGCCTGCGCCAGTCGGGGCGAACCGGCAAAGCCATGATCTTCACCGACAGCGACAAATTGGGCGTCGGCCAGCGCCGCTTTCAGCCGCTCGCCACCAGCGCCCGACAGTCCAGTATCGCTGAACCCGATCTCCAATATTTCAACCGGTTCGCTTGGCGCAGCCTTGGGATCGGCGCTTTGCGCCTGCGCCGGAACGGCATAAAGACACATCGCCCCAACAATATGGACCCATTTGAACATCTCCCTGCCCCCAATCTATTTTGCTGTTTTATAAATATAATACACCAATAGATTTGAGGCAATAAATTTCCCAGCATGAAATTAATTGCTGTTCCCCGGCGCAGGCCGGGGTCCATCTCGAGAATTGGGGACGGGGTGCAATGGGGGCGTGTAGCGATAGCCTCAAGGATATGCGGCATACGAGCCGTTGTTTTTGGAGCATCGCATCCGAGATGGCCCCCGGCCTTCGCCGGGGAACAATGACCCGGAACCCCACCCGGCGATTTCCCGCTTCCCCTGCCTTAACCACTCGGTTAAACACACCTGATGATCCAGCCAATACCCCGCCCCCAATCGGCCCTGTCCTACATCCCCACGCCGCGCTATGCTGCGGAAATGTTGGATTCTCGCCTCTCCCGACCGCCGGAACCCGGTTTCCCGGAAGGTCACACTGGCCAGCTACTGACCGCGGAGAAAATGGCATTTTTCTGCCGCATCCAGCCAAAAGTCACAGAAAATAAAAACCTCTATTCCTGTAAAGATGACCGGACCCAATAATGACCTGGAAACCCGAACTCGAAGAACTGGCCGAGCGCCAGCGCCTTGCCGAAAAAATGGGCGGCGAGGAAAAAGTTTCGCGCCAGCATGGCCGTGGCAAGCTTGATGCGCGGGCGCGGATTGCCGGGATTGTCGACGAAGGCAGCTTTCGCGAGATCGGCAAGATTGCCGGACGCGGGACCTATGCCGAGGATGGCACATTCGAGGATTTCGCGCCGAGCAACCTGATCTTCGGCCGCGCCAATATCGAGGGCCGCCCGGTGGTCGCCTCCGCCGATGACTTTACCGTGCGCGGCGGCGCCGCTGATGCAGCATTGCACCGCAAGTTCACCCAATGCGAGAAAATGGCGCATACGCTGGGCATCCCGATGATCCGGATGATCGACGGCACCGGCGGCGGCGGGTCGGTCAAAAGCCTGGAAGACATGGGTTTCACCTATGTCCCGGCAGTGCCCGGCTGGGAAGATATCATCAAGAATCAGGACACGGTGCCAGTGGTGGCGCTGGCGCTCGGACCGACAGCGGGCATGGGCGCGGCGCGCGCTGTCGCCAGCCATTATTCGATCATGGTCAAGGGCCTCTCCCAGATATTTGCCGCTGGCCCGGCGGTCGCCGCCGCGATTGGCGATACACTGACCAAGGAGCAGCTGGGTGGCTCCGACATTCACGCGACCAATGGCGTGATCGACGAGGAAGTCGCCAGCGAGGCGGAAGCCTTTGTCACCGCGCGCAAATTTCTCTCCTATCTGCCGAGCAATGTGAACCAGCTGGCCGCGCGCACCGAAAATTGGGATCCGGCCGATCGCAAGGACGAAAGCATGCTCTCCGCGGTGCCGCGCGCCGACAAGCAGGTCTATTCGATGCGCAAGATCATGACCTCGGTGTTTGACGAAGGCTCGGTGTTTGAAATGGGCAAGCGCTGGGGCCGCGCCGCGATCACCGCCTTTGCCCGGCTCGACGGCTGGCCGGTGGCGGTGCTCGCCAATGATCCGTCTTTCCTCGGTGGCTCCTGGGAAGCCAAATCCTCGGAAAAGGTCGAGCGCTTCGCCAAGCTGGCCGAACAATTTCATCTGCCGGTGGTCCATCTGGTCGACAATCCCGGCTTCATGATCGGCGCCGAGGCCGAACGCACCGGCACCATCCGCTATGGCGTGCAGGCGATGAACACGATCTACCGGGCGACCGTGCCGTGGTGCAGCGTCATCGTCCGCCGCGCCTATGGCATCGCCGGCAGCGCGATGAGCAATGCGGAGAATTTTCAATATCGCTTTGCCTGGCCATCGGGCGACTGGGGCTCGCTGCCGATCGCCGGCGGTCTCGAGGTCGCTTACAAGAGCGACATCGAAAGCGCCGAGGATCCGGCAGCGCGGCTGGCGGAGATAAAGGCCAAGCTCGACAAGGTCACCTCGCCGTTCCGCACCGCCGAACAGTTCAGCGTCGAGGATATTATCGACCCGCGCGACACGCGGCCCTTGTTGTGCGAATTTGCCGATCTGGCGTGGCGGAAACTGGGATCATCGTGACGCGCCGGATTTCGATTCAGCTGCAGTGCTGAGCGAAATTTTGCGCTGACCGATAGCGTCCACCGGCGCGGACAGAGCGGGACCGGAATGTGAAAGATATTGTCGCTCGAAATCAGTTGCTTGGGTGCAATTGTGATGCTGGTCACCACAATGTGGCGATTATCTCCTATCGCTTTTGCAGGTACTGGATATCATTTCATCTACCGAAATAAACGGTTCATCGCTGATTCAGCAATGAAATGGCATTGCGTCCGTCTATCGTCTGGCAATTAAGAAGGAAGAAACGATGTATTTATCACCACGATCATTCATCAATCAGCCTGCTCAAGCCTTGGCCGAACATGGAATCCAGCGCGGCTATCAGCCGCTCTATCATCTCGATATCGTCAACCGCTGCCCCGGTTGCGGCAAATCGCACTGGCATGTCGGCCGGTTCAGCGCCGAATGCGCCCATTGCCAGACCGCCCTGCCGCTGGCGATGGTCGCCACGCAACCGATGCAGCCGCGCTTCACCGAACATTTCAGCAAGACCGCCATGGCGGCCTGAACAAGGCAAGCGAATATAGTCTTGCGATAACGGCAATCTGCGGCCATTCTTGGTTCCATAAAAAAGGGGATCATGATGACCGCAGATATCAAACAGCTACCGATTGACCGCCGGCAGGCCTTGCGCGGAGCCGCCATGGCCGGAGCGGGCGCAATGTTCATTTCCCCAGGCATGGCCCTGTCCGCGGACAGCGACATGACGGCGATCCGCAAGGCTGCCGAAGCCGGGCGCGACGCGTCGGTCAAGCGGATCCAGGACTGGATCAAGCTCCCCTCGATCGCGGCAGAAGACCGCAATATGCCGGAGGGCGCGCAATATATGGCAGAACTTGCCAAGGATGCCGGATTCCAGCATGTCGAGATTGTCCCGACTGACGGTCATCCCGGCGTCTTCGCCACCCTGGACGCTGGCGCCAAACGGACGCTCGGCATCTATTTCATGTATGACGTGAAACAATTTGATCCATCCGAATGGTCCTCCCCGCCGCTCGCAGCGGCGATTGTCGACCGGCCCGGTTTCGGCAAGGCGATCATGGGCCGCGGCGCGGTCAATCAGAAAGGCCCGGAAGCGACCTTCCTCGCCGCTCTGCACGCCATTCGCGCCGCCGGCCGCAAGCTGCCCGTCAATATCGTGCTGATTTGCGAGGGCGAGGAGGAAATCGGCTCGCCCCATTTCAAGCAGGTCGCGACCAAGCCCAATGTGCTGGCCGCGCTCCAGAAATGCGAGGGCATATTCATTCCGGCGAGCTGGCAGGACAAGAACGGCAATGTCAGCGTCAATCTGGGTTCCAAGGGCATTATCGAACTGGAACTGGTTGCCAGCGGCGAGAAATGGGGCCGCGGGCCGAAGGGGGATATCCACTCCAGCCTGAAAGCGATGGTCGATTCCCCGAGCTGGCGGCTGGTGCAGGCGCTGCAGACGCTGGTCACGCCGGATGGCAATACCCCCGCAATCGACGGGTGGTTTGAGAATGTCCGCCCGCTCACCGCCCGGGAAAAGGCACTGATCGCGGAAACCGCCAGAAACGGCGATGAAGCGGCGCAGAAGAAGATCCTCGGCGTCACCCACTGGATCGACGACCTGCCTTATGAACAGGCGCTGCAGCGGCTCGCGCAGGAACCAACGGTCAATATCGAAGGCCTGGTCGCCGGCTATACCGGGCCCGGCGGCAAGACCGTTCTGCCCGGCGTGGCCACCGCCAAAATCGATCTCCGCCTCGTCCCCAACCAGACCCGCGCCGAAGCCGAGACCAAATTGCGCGCGCATCTCGACGCCCATGGCTTTCCCGACGTCGAGGTCAATGTCAGCGGCGGCTATGACCCGACCGAAGTCGATGAAAACAGCCTGCTGATCCGCACCGAACTGGCCACCTATGAGCGCGCCGGCATCAAGGCGACGCTCAACCCGCGGCTGGCCGGATCATGGCCGGGCGCCACCTTCACCGCCCCGCCGGTGTCGATCCCCGCCGGCCATTTCGGCATGGGCCACGGCGCCGGCGCCCATGCGCCGGATGAATATTATGTGATCGAGTCAACCAATCCGAAGGTCGCCGGCCTGGTCGATGCGACCATGGGCTATGCCGATTTCCTCTATCAGCTGGCGGCGATCAAGTAACCGGTAACCGTTTCCGTTAGCCCTGAGCCTGTCGAAGGGCGCTTCTCGTCCGAGAGGCGTGGTTCGACAGGCTCACCACTAACGGAGTGGGCCCGAACGCTATTGATAACCATCAGACATCGCCAAATGACTTCAGCGCAGCCGGCGCGACAATGTCACCCCATTCCTGCACGAAATGCCCCGCTTCCTCGATCAGCAGCGGCTCCGGGCAGCCGTTGATCAGACTGTGCATCATCTTCATCACCGGCGGACCAAGCACCGGATCGGAGCCGCCGATCGCCATGAAGCTGGCACCCGACCATTCCCGACTCCAGAAGCCCGCTGCCCGCTTGCCGACCTCGACGCCGTCCATATCGGGCTCGACCGGCACCAGCGCCGGAAATTTGCGCGCCCCGGCCTGATAGCGGTCATCCGGATAAGGCGCATTATAGGCCGCCGTCTCCGCCTCGGTCATCTGCGGCGTGCCGCGGGCGATAATCTGGCCGGCGTCAAAAACCGGCACAGTCAGCGCATATTCTTTCCACGCGTTGAAGCCATCGCCCGCACCGGTGCCGAGACCCAAAGCGGTGTTCATGATGATCAGCCGTGACAGCCGCGCCTTGAAACGCTCATCCACCGGCAAAGTCAGTCCGATCAACCCGCCCCAGTCCTGGACCACCAGGGTGATATTGGTCAGGCCCAGCCGCTCGACCAGTGCCAATATGTGATTGCGGTGAAAGTCGAATGTATAGGCATCGAGATCGGTCGGCTTGTCGGAGCGACCAAAGCCGAAGAAATCCGGACAGACCACCCGCGCGCCCGTGGCGGTGAAATGCGGGATCATCTTGCGATAGAGAAACGACCAGCTCGGCTCGCCATGCAGACAGAGGAAGGTTCGTTCCGCATCGGCTGGCCCGGTATCGACCCAGGCGGCGCGCAGCCCTTCATAGCCGGGCAGGTCATCGGCATAATATACCGGGAAATCAAAGTCCGGAAGATTGGCGAAGCGGTCCTCGGGCGTGCGAATGGCGGATATCGTCATGGTCGGGTTCCTCTCAGCTTTTGATCTCGAATCTGTCAGGGTGCAGAGAGCGGGTCAAGGGCGAATGGAACGCCCTGAATGATCTGCGCCCGCAATCGACCATAGTGAAAATATCCTGGAAAACTTTACAAAGACCGATGCTTTTATTGTCTGTAACTTTTGCCCCAAAGCCGCCGAATATCGAGAGATTCTCAACGCCCAACCGGCCCCGAGTGTAACCTTTCAAACGACCGGCCGGGACGCGCCGGTCATCGAAGGGAGAAAAGCAGCAAAGACTCATCACGACGCGGAGCATAAGCGCGATCGGGTGGTGTAGGAAAGCGGCGATTGTCCGATGGAGCAGAGGCTCGCCACTATTGCGCTTCCAACGCCGCCGGCTGCATAACCGTCCCGAACGGGCGCGACGATTCCAGCTGTAGATATTGCATCTGCTGGCCGCGTCCGGCGGAGATCTCGGAATTACGGTCACAGTGCACTTTGTCACCGTAAATCGTAAATCCGTCAATCCTGCCCGCGCGCCGATCACCGCAATTTCCGTAGCTTCCAACGCCTTATTGTGCGACGCTGACGATACTTTGAAAAACCGAGCACCAGCCCCCCTGCACCTGACCCTCCCCAACCGCCTGTCCTATGGCCTCGGCGGCGCGGTTTATGCGGTCAAGGAAGCGGCGTACATCATGTTCGTCCTGCTATTCTACACGCAGGTGCTGGGGCTTAGCGGAACCGCGACGGGTATTGTCCTGTCGCTCAGCCTGTTGTGGGATGCGGTGTCGGATCCGATGGTCGGCGGCTGGTCCGATCGGTATAAAAGTCGCTGGGGCCGGCGGCATCCATTCATGATTTACAGCACCGTGCCGATGGGCCTTGGCTTTATTGCGCTGTTCATGCCGCCGGATTTTGTTCTGGACAGCCAGCTGTGGCTGGCGGGGTGGCTGCTGCTCTGTTCGCTGTGGATCCGCACCGCGCTGACCTTTTTCTCGATCCCGCATTATACTTTGGTCGCGGAAATCACCCAGGGTTATCACGACCGCAGCGCCCTGATGGGGCAGCGCACGGCGTTCCTGTTTCTCACCACGCTGCTGCTGCCTTCCACCTGTCTCTATTTCCTGTTCGACGAAGGCGCGGGCGGCGATGGCCGCTTTGTTGCCAGCAATTACGTGACCTATGGATGGCTGTCAGCGCTGATCGTCTGGATCACCGCGACGGCCTGTATCGTCGGCACCTGGAAGTTTGTCGGCCATACCCAGATTGACCCCAAGCGAGCGCCCTCGACGCCCGGATTTCTGGGATTATGGAGCGATTTCCTTTCGACCTTCCGCAACCGCAATTTCCGCAACGTGCTCTGCTATGATCTGGGCGCGACCGCGGCCTATGGTATCACGGTTGCGCTCAATATCATCTTCTGGACCTATTTCTGGGAATTGCAGGCGACCGAGACGGGACTGCTGCTGGGCATTTCCGTGCTGATTGCCGTGCCGATCGCCATGATATTCCTGAAGACGGTCGGCCGGCGGATGCCCAAGCACGACATCGTCAAATGGGCGGTCATTGTCATGCTGCTCGATCTGTCCTGGCCCTATCTGCTGCGCTGGTTCTCCCTGATTCCGGACAATGGCGATCCCGTGATATTCGCGATACTGGTCATCCAGAACGCGATTTTCATGAGCTTCTTCATCTTGCGGATCGTTGCGATCAGTTCCCTGACCGCCGATCTGACCGACGAGCATGAGGCCGAAACAGGCCTGCGGCAGGAGGGCGGATTCTATTCCGTGCTGCAGTTCACATCCAAGCTGGGCGGCGCTGTCGGGCCGCTCTATGGTGGCTTCGCGCTCGACATGGTCGGGCTGGAAGAGGGCATGAGACCGGGGGCGGTGGCGCAAAACTCGCTTGATGCCCTGGTCTGGATTGGCGCCGCCGCAATCATCCCGCTGATGCTGATCGCGCTTTTCTTTACCTTCCGCTTCTCGATGACCGAGGAGCGCTTGTTACAGATTCAAGCCGTGATCGCGCGGCAACGGCGAGACGAATAAAAAGGGAGCCAAGAGGCCCCCTTTTCAATCAATAGTGGTTCCAGCCACTTATTTAGCCGCGCTATCCTTGCCGCCCTTGGCCGCATCAGCGCTTTCGCCCGGTACCGGGAAACCACGCTTCTTGAGGATATATTTGACTTCCGGATCGCGGCCGCGGAATTTGCGATAGGCTTCCTTGCGGTCGGTTTCATTGCCGGTCGACAGCAGGATATTGCGGAAACGGTCGGCGGTTGCCTTGTCCCACGGACTGCCTGTTTCTTCAAAGGCGGCCCAGGTGTCGGCATCCATCGTTTCCGACCAGAGATAGCTGTAATAGCCGGCCGAATATGCGTCCGACGAGAACAGATGGTTGAACTGCGGCAGGCGGTGCCGCATCACAATCTCTTTCGGCATGCCGATTTCGGTCAGCGTCTCGCGCTCGAACTTGTCCGGGTCGGTGACCGGGGTTTCGCGATTGTGCAGCTTCATGTCGATGATCGCCGAGGACAGATATTCCACCGTCGAGAAACCCTCGTTGAAGGTCTTGGACGCCTGGATCTTGTCGACCAGTTCCTTCGGGATCGGCTCGCCGGTCTTGTAATGGGTGGCGTAGGTCGACAGGATATAGGGCGTCATCAGCCAGTTTTCATTCACCTGGCTCGGATATTCGACAAAGTCGCGGGGCGTGTTGGCGAGACCGGGATAGGTGATGTCATAGTTGAGATAATGCAGCGCGTGACCGAATTCGTGGAACAGGGTCGTCGCATCATCGAGGCTGATCAGGGTTGGCTCACCGTCGCCGCCCTTGACGAAATTATTGTTGTTCGACGAGATCGTGTAATTGTTGTGGCCGCCCAGCTTGTACTTGTCCTTGTAGGTGGTCATCCACGCCCCGGACCGTTTGCCGTTGCGCGCATAATTGTCGAAAAACTGCACGCCGATGACCTTGTCGCCGCGCTTGACTTCAAAGGTGCGGACTTCCGGATCGAAGACCGGAATGCTGCCGGTGGTTTCAGTGAAGGTCAGCCCGTATAATTTGCCCGCTGCATCGAACAGCGCATCCATCATCTTGTCGAGCTGGAAATAGGGTTTGATTTCGGCGGCATCAAGATCATATTTCGCCTTGCGGACCTTTTCCGCATAATAGCGATAGTCCCAGGGCGCGATCGTGATACCGGCGCCTTCGCTATCTGCAAGCGCCTGCATGTCGGCGACTTCTTCACCGACCCGGGCGACGGCGGCTGGCCAGACTTTCATCATCAGGTCCATCGCTGCTTCCGGCTCTTTCGCCATCGTGTCGGCCATGCGATAATGGGCGTGGGTCTTGAAGCCCAGCAGCTTGGCACGATCCGCGCGCAATTTCAGGATCTTGGCGATGGTCGCATTGGTATCGTTCGCATCGCCATTGTCGCCGCGGTTGATATAGGCGTTGTAAACCTGCTCCCGCAGATCGCGACGGGTCGAATTTTGCAGGAATGGCTGCATCACCGAACGGGTATTTTTCAGCGCCCAGCCGGTCTTGCCCTGCTCTTGCGCCGCTTCCTTGAGCGAGGCGACAAAACTGTCCGGCAAACCAGCCAGATCCGCTTCATCGGTCAGGAAAATGAAGGTTTCTTCATCGGCCAATACCTTGTTGGAAAAATCGTTAAACGCCTTCGACAATTCGGTATTATAGGCAATCAGCGTTTCCTTGTCGGCGCCGCCCAGCAGCGCGCCATCGCGAACCAATTGCTCGTAATTGCGCTCGACCAGCCGGGTCTGCATCGCATCCAGTCCGGCTGCCTCCCGATTGTCGTAAACCGCCTTGGTTTTGGCCAGCAATTTCGGGTCGAGGGTCAGCTGATCGAAGAAGGCGGAAATCTTGGGTAGCCATTCGCCCTGAATTTCGCGGACTTCATCATTGGAAAGATTGCTCGAGTGCACACCCCAGATCGCGAACAGATTATTGGCTTCATTGCCAACCAGTTCCATCGGCACGGTGAAATTTTCAAAGGTCGCGGGCGCCGGATTGTCGCGGATCGCATTCACATCGGCCTGAATCTTGTCCATCGTGGCGTGGAAGGCGGCAGGGAAATCGGAGACCTTGACCGTATCCCATGGCGGCACGCCATCATAGGGGCCGGTCCAGGGCTGGAGAATGCTATTCCCGGTCGTGTCAGCCGGTGCCGCCTGCATCGCGCTCATCTTGTTCAATTCTGCTGTTGTCATTTTTTTTCCATGATGGTCGGCCAGAGCGGGTGTCGCAGTCGCGCCGAACAGCGCGGCGCTGGACACGCCCAGAAAGAATTTGCGGGTGGATATCGTGAATCGCATGTATATTTCTCCAAATGTGGGACCGCTATCGCGGGTCTCTCCAAAGCGCCTGAGGTGTATTTGGGGCTGGTCTAGCCAAAGCGAAGCGGAAACGCAAAAAAGGTTGCGCTGGAAATCAATTATTAGCCGAACGACGATTTAGCGTCGATGAACGACATCGGAAAATATGGCTATTCCGGCCTCTCGGCCAGCAGCGCGCGGACCAGCGGCTGCAGATTCTCGTCATAGCGGGCCAGCATGACATGTTCTTCGGCATTTTCGAAATGGCTGATCAGCTGACGGCCGTTCCAATAATGCACGGCAATGGCTGGCGGGTCGGCGACGATCATATTGCGGCCATCGGGATTTTCCGGATCGATCGGGTTCAGATCCAGCGCCACCTGCGGTGCGGTCGAGGCGCAGATTGCCAGACTGACATCGCCCCACCAGGTTGAAATATTGCGGTGCAAATGGCCGCTGATCATGCCCTTGACCTGATCATGACCGGCCACGGTGTCGGCCAGCCGCGTGACCCAGGGCTCGTCCGGATGGGTGGTCATCCACTCAATGCCGCTTTCGACCGGCGGATGGTGCAGGATCAGGATCGTCGGCTTGTCCTTTTTTTCCGCCAGCTTTGCCGCGAGCCATGCTGCACGGGTGTCGCAAAAGGCGCCGCCGTGCCGCCCCTCTTCCAGCGTATCGAGAATCAGCAACCGGAGATTCGGCGTATCGACCTCATATTGGACAAAGCCGTCCACCGTCGGAACATCGGGAAATTGCTTGCGGAACGGCGCCCGCAGATCGTGATTGCCCATGCACATGTGGACCGGGAAAGGCACGACCGACAAGGCATTTTCGAGCCGGCGGTAGCTTTCCTGATCGCCGCGATCGACGAGATCACCGGTTGCCAGCAACAGATCGGGCTGCGGGGTCATGGCGCAAATCGTCTTGATCGCCTGATCGAGCCGCTTGCGGTTAAATTCTGCCGGATTATCGGGGTCAAAACCCAGATGGATATCCGTGATCTGCGCCATCAACATGGACGCTCTCCCCTTTTTCCCTCTGCTTCAGTGCCGGGCAATCTGTTTCTCCGGCTTGGTCTGCTTGTCTTTCTGCTGCTCCTTGATCAGCCAGGGCGTGCCATCATCGGCGTGATAATCATGGCACATGGCGCATGTCGATGGCACGTCGGATGCTTTCTGAAATTCTCCGCCATGACATTCGCGGCAGGTCTTGATTCCGGGCAACAGCAGATCCGTGGCTTGCTTGGACGTCGTTGCATTGTGACAGCTGGTGCATGTTTCTTCGATATGGGCATCATGGCTGAACCAGCCGTTGTGCATATAGCGATCGGTCTGGGTCACTGGCGTGATGCCATAATCGACCCGGCCGCGCGCTGTCGGCGGGGTAACGCCATGACAGTCGAAACAGGCTCCTCCGCGCGAGAACACCTGGCTGATCGCCAGATTGGCCCGGCTCGGGCGGAACTGGACGGCACGGGCATAGTCGCTGGCGACGCGGGCCTCGTTGTCGGCCCCCGGACGGCGGCGCGCCATCCCGCCAAGATTGATCGGGCGAGTAGGCCCGGTCGAACGATAATAAGCGCGCAGATCGGCCTGAACCATCGCCGGTTCGCCGTGCCGCAGCGTCCGCACGGTGCCGCCGATCTCGTCAAAGGCGAGACTGTGGCACATGCTGCAATCTTCCTTCATGTCGACCGGTTCAAAGCGCACACCCTTGGGATCGGCTGTGTGGCAATCCTTGCACGCGAGCGAGGATCCAAAACCATATTCCGCTGACAGTCTCCGCCCCATTTGCGCAACACCGCCGGTCTTTGACAGATGCACGTCGTGGGGAAATTTGAGGCCATTATTTTCGGTCGGTTTCTGATCGAGCGAGACACGCTTGCGGAGCGGGTTCTTGCCGCCCGGGCTGACCAGCACGGCTGGCCGGAACTGCGGATGGGCAATGCCGAAGTCCGACGCATTTTCCAGTTTCGTGTCGGTCAAGCGTCCATCCATCCCGTTGTGGCAATCCGCGCAGAATTTCTGCGCCGTAGGTTCCATAGCACCGCTGCCCTCATGCTCGCTGTGACATTCGACACACCTGCCCGGCGGTTTGTTGAAGGCAGAGGCAAAGGCGGCACCAATTTTCTCCAGGCCTTCCGGTGCACCGCGAGCGGTCAGCAGCCGTGGCTTGGCGGCATGTTCATGCGCATCCTCTTGATGACAAGTGAGGCAGGTCTCGTCCTTCACCGTGACAAAGGCGTCGACATGACAGGCCTGGCAATCTTTTTCGAGCGCATGATGCGCGCTGCTCAGCTCTCCGGACGACCACATGGTGTCGGCGTGGAACTGGTCGGGCCGTTCCTCGACTCCCTGCCAGGTCGACCAGGTATAGATCGGCCAGACAAGAAACGCCGCCAGTATCAGGGCAACGAAGCCCCAGGCGGTAAGCCGCTTGCTTGGGAGCAGGCCCTTGAGCGTGTAGAGCGTCGATACGCTGCGCGTTTCCGCGGAATCGGACACGGCGTCGACCCGCTTGACGGTGAGGACAATATCCTCGCCCTCTTCGCTGACGATGATGACATGGCCGCCAAAGCCAAGCTCCGCGCCAGCGGACGGATCGATGGTGACAGAAATCCGGTGTTTTCCGTCGAGCGTAAAATTCTGGCCCGACGTGCTTTCGACAATGATCTGACCATCGTCGCGCTTGCGGATGACCGCATGGTCCGGATTGACCGCAAGGTCGGGCAGGTGGATCGCATTTGTTGTGCTGCGGCCAATACCGATTTCATCTGAAGGAAACGGGTTGGACCGGATAATTTCCCGGCCGTCGGCGGTGGTCGCAATCTGGCGAACAATGAAGGTCATGCTGGGCTCTCCATCCTACCAGTAAAAAAACACGCTGATGATATGCGCGGTGAGCGAGGCGATCAGCGCGAAAGTCATCGGGACATGGACGAACAGCCAGACCTGCAACAAGGCCTTGAGCTTGAGATGGCGGCGGACACGGGCCAGCGTGGCTTCCTTTTTCTCGAGCAGCGCATCGACCTTGTCGAGCGGATCATCGCCGCCCATTTTCGGTTGATAGGCGCGCTCGCGGCGCAGATCCGCCTGCGCCTGCCGGGTTGCGCAATCCGGATATCTGCCGGAAATCCGCTGAAAGAAGCCGCCGCCGAAAGGATTTTGTTCGAGCGATTGCAGCACCAGCGTGGCATGTTCTCCGGACAGGGGCTGGGCCGCCTCGTGCAGTTGCCGGTCGAGCGAACGCAGATTTTCGAGCATCTCCGTCTCGGTCATCTCGTCGCGATTGTCGGACAGCGCCTTCGGGATGGTCACGTAGAAATAAATCCCGACTATGCCGGAAATGATCACGATCATCATGAACACATAGGCGGCCGTGTGGATGTTCCAGCCAAGCTGGAACCCGGTGTGCAGCGTGCCGATCACGATCAGGCTGAGCCCGAGATAGATATGCGCCGATGTCCAGGCCTTGAGCGACCATTGACCGGGCGTCATGGCCCGCTTGCGCACCCCGAGCAAGGTCAGCCAGAGGATCAGCAGCGCACCGATGGTGCCAAGCGTATAGCCATACCAGCTGCCGCCATTGTGGCGCGGCGATACGTCAATGAACATATAGCTGACGATGCAGATCAGCATGATCGCGGACGAAATTTTCAGCCAGCGAAAACCGGCGTGCCTGAGGAAACCGTCGTGCATCACGACTTTCTTGCGGCCGGACTGGGCGGACATTGCCTGGGTCGCCATTAGATATCCTCCGTTTCAAGCTTGGAGACGGTGAGGAATTCTTCCGGTGCCACGCGGATCGCCGCCCCGGTCGGACAGGCGCGCACGCAGGCAGGCCCGCCCTTGATCCCGGCGCACATGTCGCATTTGATCGCCTTTTTGGGCTTTTCAACCGAAGGGTCGCTATGGTCTGCGGCCCATTGCTTGTCGGGTTCCCCCGGTCCCGGGCCGAAGCCAAAGAACAGCCAGTTCAACAGGCTTGGCTTCTTCGGCGGCTCCTTGTCCATGCGGATCACGCCATAAGGGCAATAGCGCTGGCAATTGCCGCAGCCGATGCAGCTGTCATCGATAAATACTTCGCCATCGGGACCACGGTGAATCGCGTCGGGTGGACAGTCGGACATGCAATGCGGATGCTCGCAGTGACGGCAGCTGGTCGGCACGTGCAAATGCGCATAGGTTCGTCCCGCCTCGCGATCGAGCCGCGACAATCCTTCATGGCTGTCGGCACAGGCTTTCTCGCAATTGTCACAACCGACGCACAGATTCTCGTCGATCAGCAGCACGTCCGTGGCTTCGCCAATGCCATTGTCGACGAGGAAATTGGCGACGCCGGAATAATAGTCGACAACACCCGAAAAACTGTCCTTTTTCGCTTCGACAAAGGCGTTGATATCCTGCCGGGCGGCCATTTCCTTCTTGGCCTTGCGCATCAGATCGGGATGGGCGTCGAGCACTTTCTTGAACGCATCGCCGCTGATCTTGATGACTTCGGACTTGATCGCCGCTTTCACCGTCGCGGTGCGATAGCCGCCCGCGATCAGCGTCATTTCGCCGACATAGGAACCGGCCGGCAGATAGGAAAGAAACACCGGTTTGCCGCCAATCTCTTTCTGGACCACCATCGACCCGACGCGAATGACGTAAATGTCATTGCCCTCGGCGCCTTCCTCGATAATCGCTTCACCGGCGCGGACATTGATGATCTCGCTGGACTCGACGACCTCGGCAATATCTTCCTTGGTCAGACCCGAGCCGAACATCTGCAGCAATTGCCGCTCGGTCGAAATCTGGGTGATCCGGCGTTTGGCCGCAGGCACGGACGCTTGCAGTTTCAGCGCCGCCGTTCGCGAAATTTCGACGACGATGACATCCTCCGCCGCCTTGATCGTTGCGCCGCGCCGCCGACCCGAAATCAGACCGACTTCGCCGAAGATCGAACCCTGTTCAATCGGCACGATAATCGATGGATCATCGGCATTGATTTCAACCGCGACCGAACCCTCGGCAATGGCAAACAGCGAGCTTCCCGGATCATTTTTCTCGAAAATCACTTCGCCCCGGCGATAGCTTTGCGGTTCGCTGTCGAGCATGAATTCGCGCATCTGCAGCGGCGACAGATCGTTCAGAATGGTCACATTGGAGCGGAAAAATTCGAGCCATTCATCAACCGACCGGCGGTGCGGCAGGTCACGGAATTTCGCTTCGAGTATCGGTTCGTCGGCGGGTTTCAGTTCGCTATTGCCATTGATGAACTCGATCACATCATAGCCCTGGTTCATGCAGTGCTTGATCAGCGGATAGCCGGCGAGCGCACCGATGACGTAAATGCCCTTCTTGGTGCTCTCAAACGCCGGTGACAATTTGGGATAGGCCTCGCGATCCTCGCTGGTAAATTCAATCCCGCATTCTTCGACAAATTTGCGCGGTGGCGCGCTGCCCATGCGGGCGATGATCCGGTCGCATTTGATGGTTTCCTGACCATCGCGGGTTTCCAGCACCAGCTCGCCATCCTTGACCTCGGCAGGCGATGTCTCGTTGCGAATGATGATCTTGCCCTGCTCGCCCGCTTCCATCAGCAGTTTCACATTGGCCTTTTTCGCCCGGGCAAATTCCGCCGAACGGTTGAGAATCGTCACGACATTATTCTGCGCCGCATCGGCCGCGAGACCCAGGGCATTTTCGATACCGGCGTCGCCCGAACCAATTACCGTGATATGTTCGTCATAATATTCGCCGGGATCGTCGAGCTGATATTGCACCAGCGGATTGTCGCCGCCGGGGCAGCGCATCAGGTTGGGATTGCCCTGCGTCCCGATTGCCATCACGATGGTTTCGGCCTGAACCGTCTCACCGTTTTTCAGGGTGATGGTAAAATTGCCTTCCTCACCCTCGATTTTCACCGGTTCGGCCTTGTACATGACATTGACGCCATGGCTGCTGGTCTGCTCATCCCATGTGTCGAGAATCGCCTCGCGCTTGCCCGCGTCAAAATCCATGTCCGAGCGCAGCACCAGCTGGCTCGGCGTCGCCATGACATGCTTGCCCTTCTGATATTTGTAAATGGTGTCGGAAAGATGATCGGTTTTCTCAAGCAGCACATGCTTCAGCTTCAGCTGTGCAGCGCGCCCGGCGGCGCTCATGCCCGCTGGTCCGGACCCAATAATGACTACTCTAAACTTGTCCGACACGCGCTTGCTTCCCCCTTATGCTTCCCCCGACCAACGCACCCTCATGCGCCAAGGCGATCCGGATCAGCTTTCTATTCGGCTGTAGCGCGACCCAAAAGATTGAACTTTGGCAGTATCTTACCAAAATGGCTCTCCATTGCCAGTGCAAAATGTAACAGTCATCTCTGCGCTTGTCAGGCAGCGATCGGCTCCGTATCTCTGCGCGGCAATATCGCGACATAAATAGGCTTGAGGATTGACCATGGCGAAATCAGCTTCTTCGATGAATATCAACCGTATCGCGCTGATTATAGCAGCTTTGCTGGCGCTGGGAGCAATCGCGGTGCAGGTCTACCGCAGCATGAATGACGAGTCTGGCGCCAACACGTCTGTTGCCGGGATCGAGGGCGAAGCAGCGCCCAGTGTCGACGAAGTTATCGCCGGTCTGGAAAAAAAGCTGCAGGACAGCCCCGACGATGCGGAAAGCTGGCGGATGCTCGGCTGGAGCTATTTTGAAACCGCGAAATTTGCAGAATCGGCCACCGCGATGAAACGCGCGACCACGCTCGACCCGGACAATCCGGAATATTGGTCGATGCTCGGCGAGGCTCTGGTCATGGCCAGCGACGGCCAGCAAGTGCCGCCGGACGCCGCCGCTGCCTTCCGCAATGCGCTGAAACATGACGCCAAGGATGCCCGCGCGCGCTATTTCCTGGCGGTACAGAAAGATATCTCCGGCGATCACAAGGGCGCGATCAATGACTGGTTCGCGCTGCTTAAAGACACGCCCGCCGACGCGCCTTATGCCGCCGACATCCGCCGGGTAATCGGTCAGGTGGCGGAGAATGAAGGCATTGATGTCGCGGCCCGTCTCGCGAAGGCCGCGCCCGCTGCGCCAACCGGTGGTATCTCCACCGACGGTCCTGCCGTCGCCACCGCCGCGATCCCCGGCCCGAGCCGTGAGCAAATGAAAGAGGCGGCCGCCCTGCCCCCTGGCCAACAGGAAGCGATGATCGCCAATATGGTCGATGGCCTCGACAAGCGCCTCCAGGCCAATCCCAAGGATGCCAATGGCTGGATCATGCTGATCCGCAGCCGCATGCAACTGGGCCAGACGGTGCAGGCCAAACAGGCGCGAGATCGGGGACTGGCGGCGTTCAAAAATGATGGGGCAGAAGCGAAAAGGATCAGGGAGGCGGCGTCGGCGTTGGGGATTTAGCTAAACGCCCAACCCCTCAATCTGCGCGACGACGGACACCGGGGCGAGATAGTCCATCCGTCACTCAAGCCAGCGTTTTCCTCATGATAACGGCGGCGGTCAGATCGCCGGTCACATTGACCACCGTCCGCGACATATCCAGCAGCCGGTCGACGCCCAATATGATCACCAGCCCGGTTGCCGGAATGCCGAATCCCGCCGCGACGCTCGCCAATATGGCGATGCTGACGCCGGGGGTGCCCGGTGCACCGATCGATGAGGCGACCAGCGTGCCGACCAGCAGAATGGTTTCGGTTACACTGAGGTCAATGCCCGATATTTGGGCGAGGAAGAGGATCGCAACGCTTTGATAGAGCGCTGTCCCCGCCATGTTCATCGTCGCTCCGAGTGGAATCACCAGATGCGCGACATCGTCCGGCACATGAAACTGGCGTGCGGTCTGAATCGTGCTGGGCATGACCGCCGAGGAACTGGACGTGGAAAAGGCCAGCAACAGATTGGGGCCCGCCACTTTGAGGAAGGAACGGAAACCAAGACCGCCGATCAATCGCAAGGATATTGCGTAGATGATAAAGAGAAGCACCAGACCCAGCAGGACGGTGCCGACATAGCTGAGCAGGCCCAGCAGGGAGTCCAGTCCGATCTGGATCATCAACTGTGCCATCAGCCCGAACACCGCAAGCGGCGACAACAGCATCGCCCATTTTACGATGGTCATGGAAATGGACATCAGCGAGTCGAGCAGAGCGAGGAACGGTGCCGCTTTCTCCCTCTGAATCTGGGTGGCTGCAACCCCGGTCAGCACCGCCAGGATCACGATCGCCAGCAAGTCTCCCTGTATCACCGACGCCGCCGGATTGGTCGGCAGCACCCCGGCGACCATGTCCGGCAGCCGCGTCAAGTCGAAGCTTTGAACGGTCCCTGCTGGCGGAGGGACCGAAACAACCGGCAATTCCAGCCCCATGCCCGGTTCGAACAGCTGCGCTAGCGAGATGCCGATCCAGGCCGCCAGAAATGTGGTCGAGAGTATGAACAATCCCAGCCGAACGCCCAGCTTGCGCATGGCCTGGTTCGAAGGAACACCGGCCAGTCCATTGACGATCGACGAAAAGACCAAGGGCACCAGGACAATCGCGATCAGGCCCAGGAAAAGTTGCCCGGGAAGAGCAAGCCAATCGCCGATCATCCCGGCCGTTTTCGGTTCGACCAAACCTGCCGCCGGCCCAAGCAATGTGCCGGTAGCGACACCGATCACCATCGCGGCCAGCACTTGTGCCCACAGCCGCGAACGCGCCCAGATACGCAATTTGCTGCTCTGCTGAATAAGGTGGTTCAGTTCGAAAGCAGTTCCGTTCGACATGATGGTCTTTTCCTCCCCGGACGCCGACGCAAAATTGCGTGAATTCGGAATCAATGACGCGCTGCGCCTGTCTTTGAATAGCAAGCGCGGCAAATCTGAAGTCCGCTATAGGCGCTGCTGGCCCGATATACGAAATACATGTTGAAGACGGAATTTTCCTCTCCCTCAAAGGGAGAGGGCTACGGAGACTTAGCGCCGCAGCTTTAGCGAAGGCGGTTAGTCGCAGTCGGTGAGGGGTGTTGGCGCAAGACCCCCTCACCAACGTCGCCTAGGCAGCAAGCTGCCAAGGCTTTGGTTTCCTCTCCCTCAAGGGGAGAGGATCAACCTCACCTAAACAGCGGTTCGCCAAAACTCCTGAGCTTACGGCTGTGCAGCGTTCCCGCGTCCGCTTCTTTCGCCAGCAGATCGATCGCGCGCAACCCGATCGCCAGATGCTGCCCGACGCGCTCCTGATAGAAGGCATCGGCCATGCCGGGGAGCTTGATTTCGCCGTGCAGCGGCTTGTCAGAAGCGCAGAGCAGCGTCCCGTAGGGCACGCGGTAGCGATAGCCATTGGCCGCGACCGTCGCCGATTCCATATCGATGGCGATGGCGCGGGACTGGTTGAGCCGCTTGGCAATCTGTTCGAAGCGCAGCTCCCAGTTGCGGTCGCCGGTGGTCACCACGGTGCCGGTGCGCAATTGCTGCTTGAGCCTGGACTTGTCGATTCCGGTCACTTCCTGCACCGCCTGGGTCAGCGCCAGCTGGACTTCGGCGATCGTCGGTAGCGGGATGCTCGGTGGCAGCACATCGTCGAGCACATTGTCATCGCGCAGATAGGCATGGGCGAGGACATAGTCGCCGAGCCGCTGGGTCCGGCGCAGCGCGCCGCAATGGCCGATCATTAGCCAGACATGCGGACGCAGCACCGCAAGATGGTCGGTGATCGTCTTGGCATTGCTCGGACCGACGCCGATATTCACCAGGGTCACCCCGGGACGTCCGTCACCGCGCACCAGATGATAGGCTGGCATTTGCGGTGGCTTGGCGATCGGCGGGACGGAGGGTTCGCCATCGCTGCCGGTCATCCTGTTGCCCGGTTCGACCAACATGGTCGCCTGGCCGGATTTCACTTCCGCTAGGCCAGTTTCGATGAATTCGTCGACATAGCGCTGGTAGTTGGTGAACAGGATGAACGGCTGGAAATGCTCGGGATCGGTGGCGCAATAATGGCGGATCCGGTGCAGCGAATAGTCGACCCGTTCGGCGGTGAACAGGGCCAGCGCCGAGGCTTGCTCGCCCTGAAAAATCTGGCCGCCATCGACAATCTCGTCATTGGTCTTGACCAGATTCGGCGTGTGGAAATAATGCGGCAGCTTTTCCTTCTTCGCCCGATCGAGACCGGCGCCGGCATCTTCCAGCGCAAAAGCCAGCGGAATCGGCGTGTCGGAAAGCCCGACCCAGATTTTCGCGGTGAAGCTGGTGGCGATCCGCTGCAGCTGGTCGAGCAGATAGGCGCGATAGAGCTTCGGTTCGGTAATCGTCGTGCGATAGGTGTTGATGTCGGCCAGATGGCCGGACGCCAGATGGCTGGTCTCGGTCGCCTGATCGGCGGGAATCTGGACACTGATCTGCGGGTAAAGGCCCTGCTGACGGTCATCGCTGGCCAGCTTGGATGTCGCATAGCGGCGAAAGCGTGCGGCGGTGATTTCAATTTGTGCAGCGTAGAGTTTTTCAAGCAACGCGACCGCTTCGGCGGGCGTCGCACATAGGGTGGAATCGGTTGTCATGCGGTCTCCGTTACAGTTTCAGCCCTTTAACGGAAAAACGGAGAGAAGGGAAAAGCTAACTACGGGACAGCTTGAGAAAGCGGGCTGCAGCCTCGAATTCTGCCTGCTTGAGATTGCGCATGGCAACGGCCACATCGTCGCGGCCCCATTGCTGCTCTTGCCAAAGCTCTTCCAGGTTGACGAGCGGCCAGAGCGTCTCGGTATCGTGGGTCTGTTCAACCAGACCCAGTGTAGCGATCAGCGAGCCGGCGAGACCGACCAGCGACAGCATCGCGGCGATGGCAAAGCCGTCCTGTGCGTCGACTATTTTGGTCAGGCGCTGGATCGTTGCTTCCGGCTGCGCTTCATATCGGATTCCGTGGATCAGATTGAAGTCGACGTCATAATGTTGCCGCGCCCAGTCGAGCAGCGGGTCCCAATGTTCCGCCTGATGGTCGATCAGCGCCTGCTGGCCCCGGTCAGCGCGATAATAGAGCATGTCGCTGTCGGCAAAAGCGGCAATGCGGGAGACAATCCGCTCCCGCTCGTTGTCGACCTGATCGAGCGCGCCTTGCGCCAGTCCGGTCAGCGGCATTGACGCGGGGATGATATCCTTCCCCTGCGCTGCCCATTCCGCTGCAATCGCATCGGCGAGAGCGGAGGTCGGAACCGCCAGCGCATTGCGCTGCGGGGTCTTCATCGGACGCCCGTCGAGCGAGATGGCAAAGGCGTCGCCGACCGGCGATACCGATACGTCCTTGTAAAAGCGTTTCATAGCTTGTCCGCGCTTTCAGCGGCCTTGGCCATTTCTTCTTCGGCGACCCGCGCGCGAATATATTTACGGATGATCCAGACCGGCGCGACCCACATTTGCGCCAGACCGAGAAAGATCAGCACATAGCCGGCCGGGCCGGGCACCGGCGGCAAGCGATCGAGCACGATCGCCAGTCCCAGCATCACCAGCACCACACCGAGCAGACGGATCATGCTGACCGTGAAGTGCACGGCCTTGGCCTGCTTTTCCTTCACCGGATCTGGAATATATTCGGGCTGGTCGTCAATCGGTTCGCTCATCGGTTCAATATTCCATTCAGGTCGGCCATATTGGCCACGACTATTTCTGCGCCAGCGTCGATCAGTTCATGCTCGTCATGATAGCCCCAGTCGACCCCGACCGGGCGCACCCTGGCATTGACTGCCATTGCCATATCGAAGCTGGTATCGCCGATCATCGCCGTGGTTTCCGGCGCGGCACCGGCTTCGGCAATCGCCAGTTCGACCATCGCCGGATGCGGCTTGGACGGATGCCGGTCTGCCGTTTGCAGCGTCACGAACCGATCCAGCAGGCCGTGGGTTTCCAGCACATGGTGGAGGCCGCGATCCGACTTGCCGGTGGCCACACCCAGAACCCAGCCGGATGCTTCCAATTGTTCCAATGTTTCGAGCAATCCGTCATAAAGCGGCTCGTGCACGCCACCGCTCTGGCGCAGTTCGAAAAAGCCATCCTTGTAGGATTGGGTCACCGCGGCGACAATCTCTTCGTCGCCTTCCGGCAGCAGTCGCGCCACCGCTTCCAGCAAGCTGAGGCCGACAATCCGCCGCACCAGATGATGATCGGGCGGAATCAGGCCATGTTTTTCAAATGCCTGATCCATCGAGGCGCAGATATTGGCCTGGCTATCAACCATCGTGCCATCGCAGTCGAACAGAGCGAGTTTATTGATCATGTCTCTCCAAATTCCTGCATCAAATGGGCCATGGCCCGGCGCCCCCTAGCATCAAGCGCAGCAGCGACCTGTTTTCCTACTTCGCCAGATTTGGGCCATCGAAAAGCGGGGTCGGGATGCATTATTTGGGTTTCTTGTAGAGAGCCTGTTTGACTTTTGCCTTGTGCGGCATGTTTTTCTTGTGCGTGGCCTTGCCGGCATTCGGGCGTTCCCGCTTGCTTGGCTTGCCCGCCTTGGTCGGCTTGCCTTCATTATCCCCGCGGCCACGGCGTTCGCCGCGCTTGTCCTTGCGGATCATCTTGGCATGCGCCTTGGCTTGCTGCTTGCGGACCATTTTGCCGGCCGGCGTTTTCTCGTCGAGCGGCAGGTCACCGAGGATCAAATCCAGCCCGAGATTTTCAACGCTTTCGGCAAAATGGGTTGGCAATTCCGCCGTCACGTCGAGATTGTGACCGTCGGGATGCTCGATCCGCAACCGCCGCGCGTGCAAATGCATCTTGCGGCTGATCGAGCCGGTCAGGAACGCATCCTTGCCGCCATATTTGCCGTCGCCGACAATCGGGTGCCCGATCGCCGCCATATGCACACGCAGCTGATGGGTGCGCCCGGTATGGGGCTGCAATTCGACCCAGCAAGCGCGGTTGCCGGCCCGTTCGATAATTCGGTAGCGCGTTTTGGCCGACTGGCCATTTTCTTCATCGACATGCATTTTCTCGCCGCCGGAACCCGGCTGCTTCGAAAGCGGCAAGTCAATCACGCCATCGGCAATTTCCGGCACGCCCATCACAATCGCCCAATAGACCTTGCGCACGTCGCGGCCAGAAAAGCGCTTGGAGAAAAAGGCAGCTGCCCCCGGCGAGCGCGCCAGCAGGATCACCCCGCTGGTGTCCTTGTCGAGTCGGTGAACCAGCTTCGGTCGTGATTTCCCGTCATAGGTCAGCCCGTCGAGCAGACCGTCGAGATGGGTTGTCGTCTTGCTGCCGCCCTGAGTCGCCAGGCCCGGAGGCTTGTTGACGACGATCGCGGCCTTGTCCTTGTGAATCACCATTTCCCGGACAAAATCGATCTGATCCTGCGACAGGTCCGACTTGGCTTTTGCCACGCGGCCCGGCCGTTCGATTTCCTGTGGCGGTACACGCAATATCTGCCCGGCCTGAAGGCGATCGCCGGGTGATACCCGTTTGCCATCCACCCGCAACTGCCCGGTCCGCGCCCAGCGCGAAACAATGTTGAACGGCACATCGTCCATATGCCGCTTGAACCAGCGGTCCACACGGATATCATCATCATCGGCAGATATCGTGAACTGCCGGACATCCAGTGTCTTCAGCGCCTGCATCTGCTCTTTCGCCGAACCCTGGGGTTCTTCTTCTTCGGAGCCGCTTTCGGCGGTGGGATCAAAACCGCTCATGCCAGCGCCCTGACCGTCATCAGGCCAGCGAACAGCGCCAGCACCGCACCGATAACAGAGAGCAGGGCGTAACCGATTGCGGTGCCCCATTCGCTTCGCTCGATCATATTAAGTACTTCCAAACTAAAGGTCGAAAAGGTTGTAAAACCGCCCAGCAGACCCACGCCAAGCAGCAGTCGCCAGGGCTCATCGGCAAAATTACCGCGAGCCAGTACGCCAGCCAGTATGCCCATCAAAAAGCCGCCGGTCACATTGGCCACCAAGGTTCCATAAGGAAAGCCCATGCCACCCAAGTGGAATACCAGCCGACCAAGATGATATCGCCCTGCAGCGCCAATGGCACCGCCGGTCATAACAAGAAGGGTCGCGTTCATGGGCGTCCCTTAGTCGGCTTGACGCATTTTTCCAAGCAGATCATTGGTGAGCCACAAGCGTATGGCAGTGGCAAGACCCGGCGGCTGCGCCGCTGCGATCCGCTCAACGTCGATCCGGGCAACCAATGCGTTGAGCGGCAGACCGCGAACATCGGAAGCCGCTTTCAGCATATCCCAGAACAAAGGTTCCAGGGAAATCGATGTCTGATGCCCGGCAATCGTGATGCTGCGCTTGACTGGCGGATGGAAGATTTCAGGCTTCTCTAGATCCACCCGGACAATTCCCGCCGCACCAGTTTTTCCAGCATGTTGATGCTGATATCGCTGTCATTCAGGCAAGGCAGATAGGCAAATTTGTCGCCGCCGCCGGCTTCAAATTGCTCCCTGCCCCTGATCGCCAGCTCCTCGCAGGTTTCCAGGCAATCGCTGGAAAATCCCGGCGCAAAAATCGCGATATTCTTCTTCCCCTGTCCGGGCAGAGACTCCAGCACTTCATCGGTTGGGGGCCCGAGCCATTTCGCCCGGCCAAAGCGCGACTGGAAGGCGACCACCAGTTCCTTGCCCATTTTCTCGGACAGCAGCCGGGCGGTCTTCTGACAATGGCAATGATAGGGATCGCCCAGCTCCAGTGTGCGTTGCGGCATGCCATGGAAACTGGCAACAATCGCATCCGGTTCAAAATCGAGTGCGGCAATATCGCGCTCCAGGCTGGCCGCCAGCGCATCGATATAGGCTGGGTCATCATGATAGGCCGGCAGCAGCCGGATCGCCGGTTGCCAGCGCATCGCGGCAATCGCGTCAAACACCGCATCATGCACGCTGGCAGTGGTGGCGCCACTATATTGCGGGTAGAGCGGCGCGATCAATATGCGATCGCAACCCGCCGCTTTCATTTCATTCAACCGGGAAGTGATGCTCGGATTGCCGTAGCGCATCGCCCAGTCGACCATCACATTATCGATTTTACCGGCGAGCTTGTCGGCCTGCTTTCTTGTGTAGAAAGCCAGCGGCGAACCGTCTTCGGTCCAGACCAGACGATAGGCTTCAGCGGATTTTGCCGGACGGGTGTTGAGAATCACGCCACGCAAAATCGGCTGCCAGATGATCGAGGGAATCTCGACCACCCTTTTGTCCGACAGAAACTCCTTGAGATAGCGTTTGACCGCCTGCTTGTCCGGTGCATCGGGCGTGCCCAGATTGACCAGCAAAACGCCGATTTTCTTCGCCGCAACCGGCGGATGATCCTTTGGCAATGGTCCTGTTTCACGCATGATTCATGATACTTCCCCGAAAAGTGGTAATTGCCGGAGCCGGAGGCCGGTTGCTGAGAATAATGCATTGGCAACAGCAGGAGCGACCGCCGGAACACCAAGTTCTTCGTAACCCACTGGCTCTTCCTCGCTTCTGATAAATTCGATCTGGATTGGTGGAATTTCAGCCAATCGCGGCAAGGACAGATCGCGCAGCCGCTTTGCCGTTGGCAGCCCCTTTTGAAATCGGGTCGCGCTGCCCAGCGCCATCGCCAGTCCGAATATGATGCCGCCTTCAATTTGCTGCCGGGCGATATCGGGATGAATGATCCGGCCGATGTCGACGGTTGCCGAAATGCGGCGAACTTCCATGCCACTGGCCCCTCGGCTTGCGCTGGCGATGACCGCAATATAGCCACCGCGCATGCTGTGGCAGGCCAGGCCCTGGCCGCTGCGATCCAGGCCACCATCCCATCCGGCCATCGCGGCCACGCCGGTCAGGCAGCGGGCCAGTCTTGGCTGGTTGTTCATCATCTGCATGCGGAAGGACAAGGGCTCTATGCCGGCCTTGGCAGCCAGCTCATCGATGAACGATTCGAGATAGAAAATATTGCTGCTATGGGCATTGCTGCGCCAGTTTCCGGTCGGCACGCCGACAAAGGCACTATGGTGATCGACGGTCAGATTGGGAATATCATAGGGTATATCCAGACCGGCTATCGCCTTGATATCGGCTTCCCCGATCGAGGATCGCATCGCTTCGACATTGTCCATGCCGTCGAACAGCCGTCTGGCCTGTTCCCGCGCGGATGGTGGCGCGGCGATTTTGATCTGCATCGCCTCGATCCGCCCCGCCTTTGCCATGGCCGCATCAAGCCGCGCCTGGCTGGGTGCCCGGTAATGATCGTGCATCAGATCTTCGGCGCGGGACCAGACCAGCTGAACCGGCCGGCCCATTTTCTTGGCGATCACCGCGACCTGGCCGGCGATATCATTATCGAGATTGCGGTCGAACGACCCGCCGCTCAGCATCGGATAAAGCGTCACCCGATCCTGACTGATATTCAACATATTGGCCGCCGCCTGCACCGCCGCAACCGGCGCCTGGGTGGCCATCCAGAGTTCCAGACCGCCATCCTTATATTCTGCCGTAGCCGTCCGCGTCTCGATCGGTGCATGCAGCGCGGCATCCGCGTGGTAGCGGGCCTGAAAGGCATTTTCCTTGTCAAACACGCCTTTGGTGTCGCCGCGCGACAGGAAGCGAATCCCCGGTCCGTCGTCCAGAGCCTTGCTCAGAGCCGTGTCGATCTTGTCGCTATCGGCAAGAAAGCCTCTGGTTTCGAAAACTGGACTCATTTTATCCAATGCCCGGTTGGCGGCCCACCAGTTGGTGGCGATCGCCGCAATCCATTTCTCGCCTTCGACAATGTCGATAAAGCCGGTGATCTTGCGGGCCCCTTCGCGGTTGAAGGATTTCAACCTTATATCGCCAATCGGTCCTTGCCTTATCGCCGCAAACACCATGTCCGGCAGCCTGATGTCACCGGCAAAATTGGCAGAACCATCGAGTTTGCTGGGCAGATCAAGACGCGGAACATCCTGTCCGATCAGATTGCCCGCACCGGCTGGCCGGAGCGGCACCGGATCGGGCAAATTCTGGGTGACGGCATCGCGAACCAGTTCGCCGAACCGCAGTTTCTTGTCACCGTTCGAGACGATACCATTTTCGACCGTGCAAAATTCCCAGGCGACGTCCCATTTTGCCGCCGCTGCCTTGGTCAGCAATACGCGCGCCGCCGCACCCGCTTCGCGGAAACTTTCTGCGAAGGCCGGGATTGATGTGGAATCGGCCGTCACCATGAACCGTTCGCGAATCGCCACATTTTGTGCAACCCATCGGACCGCAGCATGTTCGGCCAATTTTTCGGTGCCCGCAGGCATCAGCGTTTCTGCCCACTGCTCGGCCAGCAGGCTATTGCTGTAAAGTGGATTGATCGGTGCCGGTTCAACCGCGACCGTGCGCCAGTCTGCGCCCAGTTCGTCGGCGAGGATCTGCGGCAAGACGGTATAGACACCTTGCCCCATTTCGCTTTGCGGCACGACCACCGTGACCTGCCCATCTTCGGATATTTTCAGAAAAGCGCCAAAAACCTCTTCATTCTCGGTCGCTGCGACATTGGGCTCATAGCTGCGCGGCCAAAGGGCCCAAGCGACCACCAGACCGCCCACCGCGCCACTTCCGATCAGGAATTTGCGGCGATTCAACCCGCTGGATGCATTCTCGGGCTGCTCGATGTCAGGTTCAGCCGCCATGGGGTTACTTTAACAGGCCCAAGCGGGGAATGTCGATTTTCGGGCAACGATCCATGACGACTTTCAGCCCCGCGTCGATCGCGCGCCGGGCCGCCGAATCATTGATGACACCAAGCTGCATCCAGACCGATTTGGCGCCAATCGCAATCGCCTCGTCGACGACATCACCAGCGGCTGCGCTATTGCGGAAAATATCGACCATATCGATGTCGCCTTCAATGTCCCCCAGAGATTCAGCCACCGGCACACCGTGTAACATCTGTCCGGCAAGAACGGGATTAACCGGCGTCACATCATAACCCTGCTCGAGCAGAAATTTGAATATCCGGTTGCTGGCACGCTCGGATCTGGCCGATGCGCCGACCAGAGCGATTCGCCGTGTCGACGTCAGCAAGGCGGCTATTTCCTGATCGCTTTCCAGCAGCATGACGCCCTTTCCTTCCGGCTATTGGTTATCCAACCAAGTCGCGAGCTTTTTGCCAATATCACGGAAAGCCTGCCCGTGCACATCGTCGGAGCAAGCTGGCGGTGTGCCGCCATCGCTGGACTTGCGAATCTCTATATCCAGCGGAATTCGGCCAAGAAAAGGCATGCCCATCGTCTTGGCGGCGGCTTCAGCGCCACCCGCGCCGAAAGGATCGCTGACCTCGCCGCAATGCGGACATTGATAGCCTGCCATATTCTCGACCATGCCGATGATCGGAATCTTGGCCTGATTGAACAGATCAACCGCCCGGGTTGCATCCATCAGCGCCAGATCTTGCGGTGTCGAGACGATCACCGCGCCAACCGGCTTGTGATTTTGCATCATCGACAGTTGCACATCACCGGTGCCGGGCGGCATATCGACGATCAGCTCCTCGACATCGCCCCAATGCGCGTCGATCAATTGCTCTAACGCCTTGCCCGCCATCGGCCCGCGCCAGGCGATCGCCTGCCCGGGTTTCGCCAGATGGCCCATGGACAATACCGGCACATCATAATCATTGGGCACCGGGATCAGCTGCTTGCCTTCGGCCTCGGGCCGCCGTCCCTCGCAGTGGAGCAGTCGGGGCTGGGACGGACCATATATATCGGCGTCCACCATCCCGACCTTGCGGCCCATCCGCTGCATGGCAATCGCCAGATTGGCAGAAAGTGTTGACTTGCCGACACCGCCCTTGCCGCTGGCGACGGCGATCAGGCGCCGCTCGACTTTCTCGGCCGTCATCGCGACATCGACTTTCTCGACACCGTCCAATGCCAGCAGACTGCCTTTCACGGCAATTTCGATCTGGCCGCGCTCACGCACATCCAGCCCGCCAACGTTGAGCACGAGAGTGATACGGCCTTGCGCAAATTTTACGGCGCTAAAACGGCCCTTGGCAACACCGTCAAGCGCTGCTTCGATTGTGGAAATATCGGTCATCCGATCGACATAGTTACACTTTTCTCGGATTGACACTGTTTTTCTGGCCGCGTGCTACCTATACAGAATATATGAATGATAATATTAACAGCACAGCGCGCCGCAAATCAGTTTTGGGCGGAATATTGAACATGGCCGGCCCCTGGGGCAATAATGGTGACAACGGCAACGATGGTGGAAATGGCGGCGGTCCGCGCAACCCATGGGGCAACCCTCCCGGTGCGCCTTCGGGCGGCGGACGCAAGGGTGCCAGTTCGCTTGAAGAGCTTTTTAAAAGAGGCACCGGCGGCGGTTTCAGGGGCGGCATTCCCAAGGGCCCGGGCGGTCGCTCCTGGTGGCCCCTTATGGCCATTGGCTTTGTCATCCTTTGGGTATTGCTGACCAGTATCCATCGTGTCAGCCCACAGGAACGTGGTGTGGTAACATTTTTGGGTTCCTATTCGCGGACCTTGCAACCCGGCCTGCACTTTTCGCTTCCCACTCCGCTGGAACAGGTAACGAAGCTTGACGTCGAAGACATCCGGACGATCGACATTCCCGAAGGAGAGACCGAAAAGCTTATTCTTACCGGTGATCAGAATATTGTCGACCTTGCCTATTCGGTGCGTTGGAACATCAAGGCGCCAGAGCTTTTCCTTTTCCAGATCGCCGAACCGGAAGAAACGATCAAGGAAGTCGCCGAATCGGCGATGCGGGCAGCGGTAGCGAATTTCACGCTGGATGATACGATTGGTTCCGAGCGGACCGAAATCGAACAGCAGGTGGAACAGAATATGCAACAATTGCTTGATGGCTACGGCGCTGGCGTTGTCATTCGCGGTATTGCCATCAAGAAAGCCGATCCCCCGGCTGCGGTCAACGATGCGTTTAAGGAAGTGTCCGCCGCTCAGCAGACAGCGCAAACCTATCTCAACGAAGCCCGTGCTTATGCACAACAGCTAACCGCGCAGGCTCAGGGCGAATCTGCCGCCTTTGACAAGGTCTACGAGGAATATCGGCTTGCTCCGACAGTGACGAGACAGCGGATGTATTATGAAACAATGGAGCGTGTATTGTCCAAGGTCGACAAGACGGTCGTCGAAGTGAAGGGCGTTACACCTTATCTGGCCTTGCCGGAATTGAAAAAACGCGCGCAGCAACCCGCGATTACAACCGTGGAGGGCAAATAATGGGACAGATATTTAAAAATCCCGTTGCGCTTGGCGTGATCATCATCGCCGGGCTGTTCATCTTGCTCAACACCATCGTCATCGTGCCGGAAACCCGGCAAGGCGTCGTTGTCCAGCTTGGCGAACCCAAGCGAATCGTCAACCGCTACCAGGCTGGCGAAGCTTTTGGTGAAACCGGCGCCGGTCTGATCGCAAAAATACCATTTTTTGAGCAGATCGTATGGATCGACAAACGCATCCGCGATGTCGAGATGGAGCAGCAGCAAGTGCTATCCACCGACCAGCTTCGTCTGCAGGTTGATGCTTTTGCCCGGTTCCGGATCACCGATCCGCTGCGCATGTATATCGCAGCCGGCAGCGAAGAACGGGTTTCGGAAGAACTCCGGCCAATATTGGGCTCGGCTCTGAGAAACGAACTCGGCAAGCGTCCGTTTGCCGCCTTGCTTAGCCCGGAACGTGGCCAGGTGATGGACAATATCCAGGCCGGCCTGAACCGGGTTGCGCGCCAATATGGTGCGGAGATTGTCGACGTGCGGATCAAACGGGCCGACTTGCCCGATGGTACACCGCTCGACAGCGCCTATCAAAGAATGCGGACGGCGCGTGATCAGGAAGCGCGGACGATTCGGGCACAAGGGGCAAAGCAGGCGCAGATCATTCGCGCCGAAGCCGATGCCAGCGCTGCGCGGACCTATGCCGAGAGCTTTGGCAAGGATGCGGAATTCTATGATTTCTATCGCGCCATGAAGAGCTATGAAACGACATTCCAGGGCGGTGGCCCGAATGATCCGCAAAGTTCGTTCGTGCTTTCGCCTGACAATGAATATTTGCGCCAGTTCCGGGGCAAGTAAGCCGCTTTGGATACCAACCGCACGATTGTTGACGCTTATTATACCGCTTTGTCCACCATGGACATTGCGGGCTTTGAGGCGCTGCATCACCCGGATGTCGTGTATAATGTGTCAGGAAACACGATCATCTCGGGGCGGTACGAGAACTTTGCCGCGCTGAAGCAGGTTCTGCCCGCCGTGTTCGAGGCGCTGGATTTCGAGCAGTTCCAGTTCGCGGTAAAGTGGCGGGTGATGAACGACGGGCCGGACGGGGCGACCGCCATCATGGAAGCCAGCGGCGTGACCCGAAACGGTCAACGCTACGACCAGCGATATGCGCATATATTCTCGTTTCGAGCGGGCAAAATCGCCTCGGTCCACGAATTTTTTGACACACAATTGGCCAATGATGCCTTGGGATTTTCCGGAAAACCACAATTTGCATCCGACGGTCCGTTTGAATTCTAGTGTTTGAGGAAAGCGCCGACAAAGGCATTCGACTACAAATGTCATCTTTTCTTCACCAAGCCAGTTTTTTTCCGACAAACAGCGAATTCCGGCTTGCGAAACACTTTGGCCACACCCAAATATACTGGCATCGGGCATATCCCGCAGTTCTGCGATCAAGCTCGGCGAACAAATATGCGAATATTCAATTTCCGTTCATGAAAATTGCGCCATTGTTTCTGCGATTTTGAACGGATCTGGCGGCAGAAATCCATTTGTTCCGCCGGAAATTTGAGAGGAAGATAATAGTGCGTTACGCTTACGGAATTTCAGCAGCTTTGCTTTTGGCCGGCAGTGCAGCAACCTTGGCCGGCATTGGCCCGGCTGGAGCACAAACCGCCGCCAATGACAGCTCGGTGATGCGCAACGTCGTGCCGCGCTCAGGCGCGCCGATGAGCTTCGCAGACCTGACCGAACAATTGCAGCCTGCCGTGGTCAATATCTCGACCACCCAGCGCGTCCGTGTGAGCAATAATAATCCGTTTGCGGGCACACCTTTTGACGGCCTGTTCGGCAATCGCCAAGGCGGTGGCGGTAGTGAACAAACCCGCGAGGCCCAATCGCTGGGATCCGGATTCATCATTTCGGCCGATGGTTATATCGTGACCAACAACCACGTTGTCGCGCCAGGCAATCGCAACGCGACCATCGAATCAATCACCGTGATCATGCCGGATCGCACCGAATATGTAGCCGAGCTCGTCGGTCGCGACGCGGCATCGGATATCGCGGTGCTCAAGATCAAGGCAGACAAGCCCCTGCCATTTGTCAAGTTCGGCGACAGCACCGGCGCCCGGGTTGGCGACTGGGTTATTGCCATCGGCAATCCATTCGGTCTTGGCGGAACTGTGACCACGGGCATATTATCCGCAATCCACAGGAATACCGGCCAAGGCGGCGCTTATGACCGCTTCCTCCAGACCGATGCATCGATCAACCGCGGCAATAGCGGTGGTCCGATGTTCGATCTCAACGGCAATGTCATCGGCATCAACAATGCGATTATTTCCCCGACCGGCGGCAACGTCGGCATCGGCTTTGCCATTCCCGCAGAAGTGGCGGCACCGATTGTCGAAACGCTGAAAAAGGGACAGACGATCGAGCGCGGCTATCTCGGCGTACAGATCAGCGCGCTTTCTGAAGATCTGGCGGACTCGCTCGGTTTGGAGAAAAACCTGGGTGAATTTGTCCAGCGAGTCGAGCCCAATGAAGCGGCCGCAAAAGCCGGCATTCAGGCGGGTGACGTGATCACCAAGGTGAACGGCAAGACGGTCACCCCCGACCAGACCTTGTCCTATCTGGTGACCAATCTTCCGATCGGCACCGATGTTCCGATCGAACTGATTCGCAATGGCAAAACGATCAAGGTCAATGCCAAGCTTGGCAAACGTCCGTCTGAAGAGGAACTGGCCGGAAATTCGTTCGACCCGGATGCAGAAGACAATGCCATGGGTCAGGATGATAATGGTGTCAGTGCACAGGCAACCGCCGAGGCTCTCGGATTATCCGTTGTCGATCTGACGCCAACTATCGCGCGGCAGATCGGTGTTGCATCGACGCAAAAGGGCGTCGTCGTGTCGACGGTCAATCCGAACAGCGATGCCGCCCAGAAGGGGATCAAGCGCGGATATCTGATCACCAGTGTCAACCGACAGCCGGTGACCAGCGCGTCTGATCTGGATAGTGCGATAAACAGCGCCAAACGCGCAAACCGCGAAGCGGTGCTGCTGCAGGTTCGTCGCGGCGCTCGCGATCCGCAATTTGTCGCGGTTCGCCTGCAGGAAAGCTAAACGCAGTTAAACACGTGTAACAGAAAATGGCCGGCGCTTGACGCCGGCCTTTTTTTTGCGTCAAGCTATGACGCTTGATGGCAATATGATTGAGGGGATCCGCCGGTGACCGATGCAACAGAAATTTTTCTCGGACTGGGCGGTGGTGAACGGCAAAGCCTCAACCTGTCCCGCGCCAACCGCCACGGCCTGATCGCAGGGGCTACCGGCACTGGCAAAACGGTCACCCTGCAAGGACTGGCCGAGAGCTTTTCCGCCAATGGCGTGCCGGTCTTTGTCGCCGATGTGAAAGGCGACCTGGCGGGCATTTCGATGGCAGGATCACCGCAATTCAAACATGCGGACAAGCTGGAAGCCCGCGCCAAGGAACTGGGGATGGACGATTATGCCTATTCCGACAATCCGGCAATATTCTGGGACCTCTATGGCAAGCAGGGCCACCCCATCCGCACCACGATCAGTGAAATGGGGCCGTTGCTGCTCGCGCGCCTGATGGACCTGAACGAGACGCAGGAGGGCGTGCTCAATATCGTCTTCCGCTTTGCCGACGAAGAAGGATTGCTGCTGCTGAACCTCGACGACCTGCAGTCGATGCTCGCTTATACGGCGGAAAACGCAAAGCAACTATCCGCCAAATATGGCAATGTGACCAAGGCCAGTGTCGGCACGATCCAGCGCCAGTTGCTGCAGCTGGACAGCCAGGGCGCCGGCCAGTTTTTCGGCGAACCGGCTCTGGAAATTGATGATTTCATCAAATGCGACGATCAGGGTCGCGGCTATATCAATGTCCTCGCCGCCGATCAGCTGATGCGCAGCCCGAAACTCTATGCGACCTTCCTGCTCTGGCTGCTCGCCGAGCTGTTTGAAACATTGCCGGAAGTCGGCGATCCGGAAAAACCGAAGCTGGTATTCTTCTTCGACGAAGCCCATCTGCTGTTTGACGATGCACCCAAGGCACTGGAAGACAAGATCGAACAGGTCGTGCGCCTGATCCGGTCCAAAGGCGTCGGTGTGTTTTTCGTCACCCAGAACCCGGTCGACATACCCCAGGAGGTTGCTGGCCAGCTCGGCAACCGGGTGCAGCACGCCCTGCGCGCTTTCACCCCGCGCGACAAAAAGGCAATCAAGGCGGCAGCCGACACGTTTCGCATCAACCCCGATCTTGATGTAGAGCAAGCCATTACCGAATTGCGCGTGGGCGAAGCTTTGGTCTCCACCCTGCTCGAAGATGGTGCGCCCTCGATTGTCCAGCGGACCCTGATCAAGCCGCCGCGATCACGCCTTGGTCCGGTTTCGGCAAAGGAACGGGCGATCATCAATTCGATCTCGCCCTATGAAGACAAATATGATCAAGCGATCGACCGGCACAGCGCCGAGGAGATACTCGCACAGAAGGTGATCGACGCCACGGCAACCGCGCAAGAGGTCGAAGAAAAAGGCGAGGAAGAGGTCCGCAAACAGCCGCGGAAGAGCAAAAGCATCTGGGAGAAGGCGTTCAGTCGCGGCGCCAAGGTCGCGGCAGGATCCGCAGCCGGCATGGCCGCCTCGACAATGCTGGGCAAAAAGTCTCGGGCAAATCCGGTGCAGTCAGGCGTGACCTCTGCTGTCGGTTCGGTGGTTACGGATCTCGCCGGGCCGGTTGCCGGACGCTTTGTCCGCAATCTGATTGGTGGTCTGATGCGTTGATGGCCGGCTCACCAGCTTGTTATTGCTGAGCCAAGAATTTCAACCGCTTCAATATTTTAACTGAAAAATCGGGCGACGATATCTTTTGCCAAGCGAGTTGGGCGCAAGGTGTCGGCATCGATACAGCACCAGCTTGACTGCACTTCGGCCAGCACCTCTTCGCCGCGACGAATGATCGTGCTGTAAAATGCCCGCGCCCCGTGTACTTTTTCCAGCAATACTTCGGCGATCACATCATCGTTCAGAAAAGCCGGTTTGCGATAGATAATCTCATGTTTGATCGCCACCCAGAGATGGGCTGCGACCGCTTCGGAAGGCGCAAATTTCTGCCAATGCGCAACTACAGCATCCTGCACCCACGTCAGATAATTGGCATTGTTGACATGTCCCATGAAATCAATGTCGGATGCCTCGATGGCAATGCTGTGATGGTGTGAAATACTGGTCATATCATTAAGATATAAGAATGCCGGTGGCCGATTGATAGGGCAAAGTAGGGAATTGCTCCAGTTTCGGGCTGGCTTAGCCTATTAGCGCAAGCCAAGCTTGAAGTTTTCGAACGCCAGAGGCCGTTCCATAGCAAAATTCCGAAACACCAATGCACCATTGATTGTCGATAAAAATTCATCCGCAACTGATTTATCAGCCTCTTCCAATTGCCGATAATATTCCAGCGCCCGCTGCAACATCCACAGGCTGAAAGGAGGTGCGATCCGCTGGCCCTCTATGCCTTCAACAGTAAATGCGGCCATACCAACGGCACGGGGCAATTCCGCGTCCGGATTGGCCGCAGACCAGACCGCCAGCATATCGGCGCTGGTCTGCAGGAACGGCATCTGTTCCCCCATCATCCGCTCAAGCACCGGCATCAGGGTTTGCGGAACTTCATCATCGGGCAGAAATTCACCCGAAAGCGGCGCTTTGACATCCACCATTCGTTCAACCCAGGCGGCAACACGCGGGGCCAAACGCTTCATGATCTCGCCCGATGCCGGGTCCCGGTAGAGATGAGCGTAAAGCGGTCCGATCAAGCCATAATCACCAATCGAAGGACGAGAGCCCAGCAGATAATCATGAACCGCAAAATGGGCGTCAAGATCGGCAAGCAACGCCTCATAGCTCGCTTCGATTGCCGGGATGGTTTGCGGGTTGATACCTAGAATCGGGCAGAAGCCTTTGAAGCTGGCACCCCGTTCCCTTCCGATTGCCAGCTGTTCTTGCTTGCTGGCATCGGGTGCTGCGGTGGCGCCAAATTCTCCGTAGACCCACTCTTCATTATAATTCCAGCGATAGTGCATCGCCGGAATCACCAGCCATTCATCACCATATGTTTCCAATAGCAACGCGGTAAGCCTTTGTTTCGGCGTGTCAGGATAGACCGAAGGACCAGCGATCGTAGCTTCAAAATGATCGATAATGCAGGTCGTGTCCTGAATGGTCTGGCCGTCATCGGTATCCAGTACCGGAATGACCGGTCGCCCCACTTTGGGGATGATAATATCTTTGTAAACCGCTCCGGAAGACAGGATTTCTTCGTAATCAATGCCCTTCCAGTCGAGATAGGCTCGCGCCTTGCCGGAATAGAGTGAAAGCGGCGCGGCGTATAATTTATGCGTCATCAGCCGCGGCCCCGATAGGGTGCCACGCCCTGATCCGGCACCCACAGGCCTTTGGGCGGCTCGCCCGATTGCCAGAAAACATCAATCGGAATCCCGCCGCGCGGATACCAATAGCCGCCGATTCGCAGCCATTTGGGCTGCATTTCATCGAACAGGCGCCGGCCGATTCCGACTGTGCAATCTTCGTGAAAGGCAGCATGGTTTCGGAACGATCCGAGAAACAGCTTGAGCGACTTGGATTCAACGATGCTCTGATCCGGTGCATAATCAATGACCAGATGGGCAAAATCCGGCTGGCTGGTTACCGGGCACAGCGACGTGAATTCCGGCACGGCAAAGCGCGCAAGATAGAGCTCGCCGGCACGAGGATTGGGCACATAGTCGAGTATCGCCGCTTCGGGAGAAGCGGGAAGCGGAGCGTCCCGCCCGAGAAAGCGCGGAATCGGTTTGTCGGAATCATCTTTGGTCATGCGGCATGTTTACTGCACGGAAGGAGATATGTCATCACTTGCCGCGACGCGCTTCGCCTCCGACACTGCCCGAAAGCACGTCTCGAACAAAACGTCGGTTCGTGCGACTGCCGACCCATGACAAGAAAAACCCTGATACCCATATTCGGCGACCAGCTTTCGCCGGATATTTCTTCGCTGGACCAGCAAAAGCCGGATGACTGCATCATCCTGATGGCCGAGCTGGATGAGGAAACCGGCTATGTCCGCCACCACAAGGCCAAGATCGCCTATATCCTCTCGGCCATGCGCCATCATGCCCGGTCCTTGCAAGATCGCGGCTGGTCGGTCGAGTATGTCGAGCTGGATGATCCCGACAATAGCGGCAGCTTTACCGGCGAGATTGCACGGGCAATCGAACGACACGACATCGGGGCGATCCGGGTCACCGAGCCGGGCGAGTGGCGAGTGATGGCGATGATCGAAAACTGGGAAGAGAAGTTCGGCACACCCGTCAGCATCTGTCCCGACAGCCGGTTCCTCGCCACGCATCAGGATTTCGACGACTGGGCAGAAGGGAAAAAGCAGCTCCGGATGGAATTTTTCTACCGCGAGATGCGGCGCAAAACCCGTCTGCTGCTGGACGACAAGGGCAAGCCAGAGGGCGGCAAGTGGAATTATGACAGCGACAATCGAAAGCCTGCCAAAGGCAGGGAGCGAATCCCGCAACCGATGCGGTTTCTGGCCGATGATGTGACGGGCGAAGTTCTGGATCTCGTCGGCAGGCGATTTTCGCATCATCCAGGTTCGCTGGAACATTTCCATTTTGCCGTCACGCACGAGGAAGCCATGCGGCAAAAACGGCAGTTTCTCGATGAGGCCTTACCCAGATTTGGCGATTATCAGGATGCCATGCTGGCCGGCGAGCCGTTTCTGTGGCACTCGATATTGTCGCCCTATATCAATTCCGGACTGCTCGACCCGCTCGACCTGTGCCGTGAAGTCGAAGAAAAATATCGTGAGGGCAAGGTCCCGCTGAACGCGGCGGAAGGCTTTATCCGCCAAATTATCGGCTGGCGCGAATATATACGCGGGATTTATTGGCGCGAGGGCCCGGACTATGTCGAGCGCAATTTCCTGAACGCCGACCGGCCGCTCCCGGATTTTTATTATACGGGTGAAACCGACATGCTTTGCCTTTCAGAGGCAATCGGCCAAACGCTCGATTTCGCCTATGCCCATCACATCCAGCGGCTGATGATTACCGGCAATTTTGCCCTGATCGCCGGGATTGATCCGCAGGCCGTGCACCGCTGGTATCTCGAAGTCTATGCCGATGCCTATGAATGGGTGGAGCTGCCCAACACGCTTGGCATGAGCCTGTTCGCCGACGGCGGGATCATCGCCTCCAAACCCTATGCGTCATCGGGCAACTATATCAACAAGATGTCGGACTATTGCCAGCACTGCCGCTATGATGTGAAACAACGTACCGGCGAGGACGCCTGTCCATTCAACGCGCTCTACTGGGATTTTCTTGATCGCAATCAGAACAAGTTGCAGGACAATAACCGCCTCGCCATGCCCTATCGCATATGGGACAAGATGGACCCGGACGCCCGCAATCAAATCCGCTCGCAAGCCAAATCCTTTCTCGACGCTTTGTGAAGCCAGTCAAATGCACAAAAACCACATAAGCGGTGGATTCGTGGGACAATGCGTTATAGCCTCGACGGCCTGAAATCGAATCGCTAGACGGCGAGATGAATAGCGCAAATACTTGCGAGCATGAGGAGCTGAATATGGAATTGCTGGTAACGACCGACTGGCTGGCCAACGAACTGGGCGCATCGGATTTACGCATCGTCGATGCGACAAAATTCATGCCCGATGCCGGGCGCAATCCGGCAGCCGAATATGAAGCAGGCCATATCCCGGGCGCGGTCTTCATGGACCTCAGTGAATTGACCGACAGCAACAATCCGGTCGAAAACATGCTCCCGCCGGCGGAAAAATTTGCCAGCCGGATGCAATCGCTCGGTCTGGGCGATGGCAGCCGTGTGGTGCTTTACGATGACAGTCCGTTCAAAACCGCAGCGCGCGCGTGGTGGATGCTGACCATTTTTGGCGCCCATGAAGTCGCCATTCTCGATGGCGGCATCGCCAAATGGAAGGCCGAGGGCCGACCGCTTGAAACTGGCAAGGAAGCCCTGCGCCACCGCCATTTCACGGTCTGGAAAGATGACAAGGACGTTCGCACCAAGGCGGATATGCTCGCCAATCTGCACAGCAAGGCCGAGCAGGTTGTCGACGCACGACCGGCCGACCGGTTTAGCGGCGAAACACCCGACCTTCGCGGCAACGCAGCGTCTGGCCATATCCCTGGCTCGACCAATATTCCGCACAGCAAATTCTTCAACGCTGACGGAACATGGAAAGACAGTGACGAAATCAAGGCAATCTTCAGCGACGCTGGCGTTGATCTCTCCAAACCGCTGGTCACGACCTGTGGATCAGGGATTACGGCTGCGGTTGTATCCTTTGCCGCAACGCTCGCAGGTGCTGAAAAAACCGCTCTCTACGACGGCAGCTGGGCCGAATGGGGCGCAGATGCCGACACCCCGAAAGAAACCGCCTGAAAATGCTGGCGCTGCTGGAACTTTAGTTGGCCAATAGCGACTCTGGTTCAAAAAAGCCCGCTACACAGGCGGTCACCGGTGGTCGCCGAAAAATATGGACCGGGCCGGTGGTCAATCCACCGGTCTGGCGTGGGAGTACGCATCTATATGACGATGTGGCTCATCTCCGCGAAGGCCTGAAATCCAACGACGACGGTCGTTTTTTCTACGGCCGCCGGGGATCTCCGACTCAATGGTCGCTGGCCGAAGCACTGACCGAAATGGAGCCCGGCGCAGCCGGGACCATGCTTTATCCGTCCGGTGTTGCCGCCATTTCCTGTTCGCTGCTCGCCGTTGTGCAACCGGGCGACGAAATCCTGCTGACGGACAGCAGCTACGACCCCAGCCGCAGCTTTGCCGACGCCTTTCTCAAACGCATGGGTATCACAGCGCGCTATTATGACCCAATGATCGGGTCGAACATCGCCAACCTGTTCGGTCCCAAGACAAAGGCAGTTTTGATGGAAAGTCCCGGCAGCCTGACCTTCGAGGTTCAGGATGTGCCGGCGATCTGCAAGGCAGCTCGAGCGGCAGGCATAATCACCCTGCTAGACAATACATGGGCGACATCGCGTTTTTTCCCCGCTCTGCAACATGGCGTTGATATCGCCATGATCGCTGCCACCAAATATATCGTCGGTCATAGCGATGTGATGATGGGCGCGGTCACCACGCACAGCAAATATTGGACTGCTCTCCGGCGCACCGCGCAGCAACTGGGCCAGGTGGTTTCCCCCGATGATGCCTATCTTGCCGCACGCGGATTAAGAACACTGGACGTCCGTCTGCGCCAGCACGAAGCCAGCGCGATGGAAATTGCGCATTGGCTAAAGGCCCGACCCGAAGTGGGCCTGGTCTTCTACCCGGCTCTGCCCGATTGCCCGGGTCACGAGATTTGGAAGCGCGATTTCAACGGGTCATCCGGCCTGTTTTCTTTCGAACTATCGGATGGCGACGACCAATCCCGTGCCGCTTTCATTGATGCGCTGGAGCTGTTCGGCATCGGGTATAGCTGGGGCGGTTTTGAAAGCCTCGCGCTGCCGGTCGATCCCGGGAAACATCGCACGGTAACCAAATCGACCGCAAGCGGCCCGCTGGTGCGACTGAACATCGGTCTGGAAGACCCCGAAGATTTGATTGAGGACCTTGCCAAAGCTTTTGAACATTACCACAGTGCAAAGCCATGATCGACAATGCGTTCAAATATCTGGAAACTCTGACCGCTGACACCCCGCGCAACGTCCAATATATTGAGGGAGCGGTCGCCGCCGGCCTGGTCATGCTGGCGCTGACCGTCGGCTGGTATCTCAGCAAATATATTGGTCCCAAGCTACGCCACCTCTGGGAAGCCAGAGCCGGCTATGAGAGCGAACTCGCCGGCCGCCGCATCCGCGACATGACCCGGCGCGCAACCACATTCATCCTATGCGGGATCTTTCTGGCTTTCTATCCCTGGCACCTGATCGCACAGGTCGTCTTTTCCCTCACCATCGCGATAACGGTCGGCCTGTTTGCCAATGACCTGATCCGCGGTGTGCGGATGCCGGATTGGCTGGGAACGGTCATTGGCCTGGCCCTGTTCGTCAGTATCGGATCGGGATTGGTCGGCGGAATAGAACCGATCACATTAGCGTTGGACAAGGTCGGATTCAGCATCGGCACGAGAAGGATTTCGCTGCTCTGGATTGTTACCCTGGCGATGACCGCCGTCATCATGCTTGCGGTGGCCCGCGTGCTGATGAAGCTGGTGACTTATATTATCGGCAATAGCGAACTGGACGGCGCACAAAAGGTATTGGGCCAGAAGCTGGCCACCGTCGCCATATTGGCTGGCGCCTTTGTTCTTGGTCTCGATGTGGTCGGGATCGATCTTACCGCTCTCGCCGTCTTCTCCGGCGCCTTCGGCCTCGCCATCGGTTTCGGCATGCAGAAGACGATCGGCAATATGATCGCCGGGATCATCTTGCTGATGGACCGTTCGATCAAGCCGGGTGACGTGATCGCGGTCGGCAATACCTACGGCTGGGTCAACAAGATCGGCGTGCGCGCGGTCTCGGTTCTCACCCGCGAAGGCAAAGAGCATTTGATCCCGAATGAGGATCTGATGACGCGGGAGGTGGAAAACTGGTCCTATTCCAGTCCCAATGTCCGGATCAGCATCCCGGTTGGCGTGTCCTATAATACCGACATGGATCAGGCGATTGATCTGATGAAACAGGCCTGCGTCGATGTGCCGCGCGTACTCAACCACCCGAAACCGGTCGTCTGGATGCTGGAATTTGGCGACAATAGTGTCAATTTTGAAATCCGCTGCTGGATCAAGGACCCGCAATCTGGGGTCGGCAATTTCAAGGCAGCGATCTTGAAACGGGTATGGGACCTGTTCAAGGAACATGGCGTCGAAATTCCCTTCCCGCAGCGCGACATTCATATCCGGTCGATGCCGACAGACGCAACCGTCAAGCTCGATGCTGGCTCGAAACCGTCCCTCGACGAGGCAGAATCGACCGCGACCGAATAAGGCTAAGCCCGCGCGATCGAACTGCAATGACAAAGGTTTCGAGCACGAAATGATGCTTTATTAGTCATTCAGAATCAAATCCGCCTAAATTTTAAGCGGCCAAATATCACTTTGTGGCGCAAGTGCAACATTTCGAAATTATGTCACCTTTCCTGTCGTTTTCTTTCTTGTGCAGCGCAATAATATAGACCAGCTTTCCTGCAGTTGTTTAGAGACTGTTCGCGTTCGGGGCATCTGGCGTAATAAAATGACAGCCGTGACAATATCAGGAGGGGCGATACGCATTAACGAGAAAGGGATTTCCATGCGCACGTCCAATAAAGCTATTCTTGGCGGAAAAGCCAAATCAACTATCGTAGGCCTCTCGGCCATCTTGCTGGCCACCACGGCCGCACCAGCATTGGCGCAGGATGCAGAAGTATCTTCCAGCGCCTTCACGATTTCCGGAAACGCGGCAGTCACAACTGACTATCGCTTCCGCGGTGTCGCTCAATCCGGCGGCGACGTAGCCATTCAAGGCGGTATCGATATTGGCCATGAAAGCGGCTTGTATATCGGAACCTGGGGCTCTTCGATCAACTTTGCCGGTGGCACTGAACTTGATATTTACGGTGGCTGGTCCGGTGAACTGGCGTCCGGCATTTCAGCGGATGTTGGCTTGCTGTATTATTTCTACCCCGACGCCGGTGGTGTTGGCGGCGGTGCAACCGATTTCTTTGAACCTTATGCCTCGCTTTCGGCTACCATAGGTCCAGTTGAAGCCACCGTTGGTGCTGCCTATTCGTGGAGCGGACAAAGTGCGCTGGCTGACCAGGATAATATCTATCTTTATACCGACCTGAGCGCGGGCATCCCCGACACTCCGGTGACCTTGAATGCTCATTTGGGCTATTCGGATGGCAAGAGCTTCCTCAGTACCCTGCAGGGCACCGACAGCAACTACATTGATTGGTCATTGGGTGTTGATTATGCGATCACCGAAAATCTGACGCTGGGAGTGGCCTATACGGACACCGATGATTCCCCGGCACAGAAAGATTTCACCGACTCTGCATTTATTTTCACTCTCGGCGTATCGTTCTAAATTCACAAAAGCCACGCTGAAAAGGGGGCCACTCGGACAACCGGGTGGCCTTTTTTTTAACTGGCTGCGATCAGCTTTTGCGTCGCCGGATGCCGGGGATCGTCGATCACAGCCTGCATATCACCAGTTTCGACAATCCGCCCTTCTTCCATCACCGCAATGCGGTGGCACAATCGGCGCGCAGCAGCGATGTCGTGGGTGATGAACAACAGGCTCAATCCGTTCTCCACCTGTAGCCGGAGGAGCAGTTCGAGAATTTCCGCTCCGACCAACGGATCAAGCGCGGATGTCGCCTCATCGAGCACCAGCAGCTGTGGGGAAGAAATAATCGCCCGGGCGATCGCAACCCGTTGCGCCTGACCACCCGACAGGCTGGCTGGCAAGCGGGTCAGAAAGTCCTCCGCCAGGTCTACAGCGGACAAGGCTTGCTGCGCCATCTCACGGCATTGGGCTTTCATCAGGTCGGGGCGCAGATTGCGCAGCGGTTCGGTGACAATGTCGAGGACCTGCCATTGCGGATCGAGACTGGCGACCGGGTCCTGAAAAACCGGCTGGATCAGCCGGCGCATGTCCAGACTGCGCTTGCGACGCTCGGGAAGCGGCGCTCTTTGCCACAAGATTTCGCCCTCGGTCACCGGGCCGATACCGGCAATGGCGCGTCCGAGCGTTGATTTTCCGGAACCGGACCCGCCAACCAGGGCGAGAGATTCGTTCTGCCGCAATATGATGCCGGAATCCACCACGGCACGAATCTTTCCCCGACGCCAACCGGGACGCTCAAATTCGACGCCGACATCTAAGGTTTCAAGCAACAGGTCACGAGGCTCGCCAAGTTCCGGTGATGGCTCGTCGAGACGCGGCGTCGCGGCGATCAGGCGCCTGGTATAATCTTCCGCCGGATTGGCGATGACAGCGCCTGCCGAGCCAATTTCAACCACCCGGCCCCTGTCCATCACCACCAGTTGGTCGGCATGACCCTCAACCGAGGCAAGATCATGGCTGACCAGCAGCATGCCCAGCCCTTGCTCGGCTCGCAATTCGTCGAGCAGTGCCATGATCTCGGCGCGCAGGGCCGCGTCCAGAGCACTGGTCGGTTCGTCGGCGATCAGTAATTTTGGGCTATGCGCGATCGCAGCGGCAATCATCACTCGCTGGCGTTCACCACCGGACAACCGGTGCGGAAACTGGTCGAGCCGCTCACCCGCCCGGGAAAGGCCAACCCGCTCCAGCTTGCGGGCCAGCTCCCGGCGCGACGGCCGGGCGGCACCAGCCTGCATCGTCGCTTCCTGCAATTGCGCGCCGACCGTCAGATGCGGCGTCAGTGCCGTCAATGGCTGCTGAAACACGAATCCGGTGAGCCGCCGACGAACATCTCTTAGATGACGGGTATCGGCGCTCCCCAGGTCGATACCATCCAATATCATCGAACCGGAAACGACACCGGGGGTGAGCCCGAAAGGCGACAGGCAGGTCAGGCTTTTCCCGGAACCCGATGCTCCGATAAGGGCGGTGCACTGTCCCGGCTCGACGGTCAGGCTGACATTCTCGACCAGCCGCTTTCCGGCAATGTCCACAGCCAGATTCCGGATTTCATAAAGGCTCATGAAAAGCGGTCTCTCAGCCGTTCGCCTTCGATCGTCAGGCAGACCAATATCACCACCAGCAGACCGCCGGGCAGCGCCAGACCGAGCGGCACCATATCCATGTCGTCCGCGCCCTCCTTGACCAATATGCCGAGCGAGGTCAGCGGTTCCTGCACACCCAGACCGAGAAAGGATAGGAAGCTCTCGACCATCACCACCTGCGGCACGGTCAGCATCAGATAGGCCAGCGCGACACCGGCGATATTCGGCAATATGTGGCGCAAGATGATCGCGATCGACGGCGTTCCCGCCGCCTCGGCAGCCAGAATGAAGGGTCGCTGTTTCAGCGCCATCACCTGCCCCCGGACCACCCGCGCCATGGTCAGCCATTCGACCAGCCCGATGCCGACAAACACCAGCAAGATCGATCGTCCGAATACCACCATCAGCAGGATGACGATGAACATGAATGGCAGCGCATATAGACCGTCGACAATCCGCATCATCGCCTCGTCGACTCTGCCCCCGATCCAGCCCGCTGTCGCGCCCCAGGCGATGCCAACGATCAGCGAGACCAGCGCCGCGGCCATTGCGACCATCAGCGTGATCCGGGTTCCCGCTGCCAGCCGCGCCAGGCGGTCCCGGCCAATTTCATCGGTACCGAAAAAATGCGATCCGCTGAACGCCGGGGCGCGGACGGCATCCCAGTCGATCTGGTCATAATTCCACGGCAGCAGGAACGGCAGCAATAGCGCCAGCGCCACAATCGCCAGCACCAGAACAAGCGGGAAATGGCCTTTCAGCACCGCTTCACCCTTCCCGCATTCTGGGGTCGAGCCAGCCGTAGATCAGGTCGGCGAACAGGTTGAACAATATGATCAGCGCCGCATAGAGCGTGACCACGCCAAGCACGAGCGGATAGTCGCGGTTGAGCGCACCCTGGACGAAATAGCGCCCCAGACCGGGCAGTCCGAAGACGGTTTCGACCACGACCGCCCCGGTCAAAAGGCCAGCCGCTGCCGGCCCCAAATAGCTCGCCACCGGAACCAGGGCTGGCCGCAGTCCGTGTTTGAACAGAATTTTGGTTTCGGAAAGGCCGCGCGCGCGCGCGGTGCGGATATGATCCTGCTTGAGCACGCTGGCCAGTCCGGCGCGCGTGAGTTTGGCGATCGCACCCGACACCGGCAGTGCCAACGCCACGACCGGCATGATCAGCCAGGCACCACCCTCACCAGTTCCCGAGACCGGCAGCAAACCCAGCCACAGTCCAAAGAACAGCGCCAGCGCGGGCCCGGTGACAAAGGTCGGCAGCGCGGTGGCAATCGTCGCCAGCATCATGATCGTCTTGTCCGCCGCCTGCCCCGCTCGCACGGCAGCAAACAAACCAGCCGTAATCCCAATCATCAGCGCCAGCACTATCGCCAGCCCTCCCAGAGTCAGCGAAATCGGCAGGCCCTGCGCGATCAGCTCCGACACGGTAAAGTCGCGGTAGACCAGCGATGGTCCGAAATCCCCCTGCACCAGCCGCGAAACATAGAGCCACGCCTGTTCCCACAATGGCCGGTCCAGACCATAAGCCTGTTGCAACGCCGCCTGCGTGGCCGGATCCAGCGGACGTTCACCATCAAACGGCCCGCCTGGTGCCAGCCGCATCAGGAAGAAAGACGCCAAGATGATCACCAGCAGCGTCGGGATCGCCGTCATCAGCCGCCGGGTGATCAGGGAAAGCACGTGCCGCTAGAGCTCCATCGCTCCGAAACAGCTGCGCACTTCCTGGACAAACAGCTCCGGCACTTCCATCGCCGCAAAATGACCGCCATTTTCAGGCTCGCCCCAGTGACGCAAATCCTTGAACCGTTGCTCGGCCCAGCGACGCGAGGGGGTGATGATCTCGTTGGGGAAGATGCTGCATCCGGAGGGAATTTCAACCGGATCAATATTGGGCGCGCCGAAACTTTCGCGGTACAGCCGCGCCGAGGACGCGCCGGCGTTGTTGAGCCAATAGATCATCACATTGTCGAGCAAATGATCGCAATCGAAATTTTCATCCGGTGCCTTGGCACCATCGGACCAGCCCTGGAATTTCTCCATGATCCAGGCCATTTGCCCAACCGGTGAATCGGCCAGACCATAGCCGAGTGTCTGCGGCCGGGTCCGCTGGATTTCGGCATAGCCCGCGCCCTGCGACTGATAGACCGCAAAATGCGCCAGCGATGCCTGCTCTTCCGGTGTCGGATTGGTCATGATCTCTTCGGATGGTGGACCAACGACCACGAGATTGACATGGACGCCGGCACAATGTCCGAGATTTTGCGCGCCGATTACGGAGGTCACCATCCCGCCCCAGTCGCCGCCCTGCGCAAAATAACGGTCATAGCCGAGCCGGGTCATCAGCGTGTCCCATGCTGTCGCAATTTTTTCCAGACCCCATCCGGTCGTCGTCGGCTTGCCGGAAAAACCATATCCGGGCAGCGACGGCACCACCAGATGATAGGCATCTTTCGCCTCGCCGCCATAGGCAACCGGATCGGTCAGCGGGCCGATCACGTCCATGAACTCGACGATCGATCCCGGCCAGCCATGCGTCATGATCAGCGGTCGTGCATCCGCTTCCGGAGAGCGGATATGCATGAAGTGGATGTCGACGCCATCAATCTCGGTCAGATGATGGGAATATTGGTTGAGCGCATCCTGGCAGCGCCGCCAGTCATAGCTGGTCCGCCAATGGTCGACGATCGTCTTGACATAGTCGAGCGGAATACCCTGCGACCAGTCGTCAACCGGCTCCGGATCAGGCCAGCGCACATGCCGCAAGCGAATGTCGAGATCGTCCAACGCGGTCTTCGGGATATCAATTTCAAAGTCTCTGATTTCGTCGCTCACAACATGTCATCCTCTATCCGTTCGCCCTGAGCCTGTCGCCGGGCGATTGCTCTATTCTTGTCTTCATCCTCCGAAAAAGCTCGGGATGAGCGGGTTTTCGCCTACATCGTCGGGACCGGCGCTTCGCCCGAATAATCATAGAAACCCCTGCCCGTCTTGCGGCCCAGCCAGCCGGCCTCGACATATTTACACAAGATTGGCGCCGGACGATATTTG
>NZ_JBALTF010000010.1:0-5009 GCF_036964675.1 Parasphingorhabdus sp.
CGCGATGGCACCGCTTCGCCTTCGGCAATATCGCCCAGATCATGGCCGGCGGAAAAACATTTGCCCGCCCCGCGCAAAACGACGCAGCCGATGCTGTCATCCTTGCGCAGATCGGCAATATGGTCGCGCAACTCACGGAACATCGCCACCGTCAGCGCGTTCAGCTTGTCCGGACGATTGAGCGTCAGCAGGGTCCAGCCCTCCCGGTCTTCGCGCAGCACCAATTCTGTCATTTGCATTCACCCCTTTCCGTTCGCCCTGAGCCTGTCGAAGGGCGGCTAGCCCAGTGCTTCGACAAGCTCAGCACGAACGGAACAATATCACGGTCACGAGCGATCGATCAGTTGACCGCCCGGTCCTTGCCTTCCCAATAAGGCGCGCGCAGGTCCTTGCGCAAGATCTTGCCGGACGGATTGCGCGGCAGCGCATCGATAAAGTCGACAGATTTTGGACATTTGAACCCGGCAATGCGTGTGCGGGCATCGGCGATCAGTTCGGCTTCGGTCAACTGCTGTCCCGCCTTGACCACCACACAGGCCTTCACCGCCTCGCCCCATTTCTCGTCGGGCACGCCGATCACCGCGACATCGGCAACTTTCGGATTGGCGTAAAGCGCATTCTCGACTTCCGCCGGATAGACATTTTCGCCACCGGAAATGATCATGTCCTTCAGCCGGTCCTGGATATAGAGATAGCCGTCCTCGTCAAGAGAGCCGGCGTCGCCGGTGCGCAGCCAGCCATCGGCATCGATGGTTTCAGCGGTGGCTTCCGGACGGTTCCAATAGCCCTTCATATTCTTGGCCGAACGCGTTGCGATTTCACCGATGGTGCGGGGCGGCAATATCTCGCCGGTGTCCGGATCGATGATCTTGATCTCGACGCCGGGCAAAGGCGTGCCCACCGAGCGCATTTTCTCATTGCCATTGACGTCATGATCTTCGGGATTGAGCGTGGTGATCGTCCCCGATGTCTCGGTCATGCCGTACATCTGGACAAAGCCGCAGCCGAGCACATCCATCGCCTGTTTCATCAGCTCGAGCGGAATCGGCGAGGCGCCATAGGTGATATATTTGAGATTGGAGAAATCGACTTCCCTGGCGCGCGGATGGTTGAGCAATATCTGGATCGCGGCCGGGACCATGAAGATTTTCGAGATATTATATTGTGCGATCAGATCCAGCGCCTGGGTCGGATCATATTCCGGCAGCACAATAGCGCTGCCGCCGGTGAACATCACCGCCAGCCCGGTGCCGGTCCCGCTGATATGGAAACAGGGCATGGCAAGCAGGGTGATCTCGCCGGGGACCGGCTTTTGCCAGTCCATCAGATCGTCCTCGGTGATCCCGGCGCTGCGCGAGGAAAAGATCGAACCATTGGTCATGATCGCACCCTTGGGGTGGCCGGTCGTGCCGGAAGTATAGAGTTGCAGCGCATCGTCATCCTCGGCGCAGGGCACCATCGGATCGACCGGATCAAAACCATCGCGCCAGGCAGGATAGCCGGGAAAATCCCCCTCCGCTTTCTCGCTGCCCAGGATCAGTTCGACATGATCCAGATCATCTCTGATCTTGCCCGCCAGTTCATCAAAACCGGGGCCGATGAACAATAGTTTAGCCTGACAATCGTTCAGGATATAGGCGACCTCCGGCGGGGCCAGCCGCCAGTTGACCGGCACCATGACCGCGCCCAGCTTGGCCGCGCCGACCAATATTTCGAAATAGAGATGGCTGTTCTTGCCCATATAGGCGATCCGGTCGCCCTTGCGGACGCCCTTGGACGCCAGCGCCTGCGCTGCCCGGTTGCTGCCGGCATCCAGCGCGGCATAGGTCATCTCGTCACCTTCAAAGGTGAAGACCACCGCATCCGGTTGTTCCTGCGCCTGAAAACGCACCACGTCGCCAATGGAAATAATTTCTTCTTCGGTCATGCAAATATCCTCTGTGCGCGATTCCGTGATCGGCTTTTCCATAGGATACATAGAGAGGCTGCGATATGATACAGCCTAGCAGATTGACTAGCCGCGAGGCTCCAAATCCGGTGGCATCGCAGCCGCATTCTTCTAGGATTGGCCCATGCACAAACTGGCATTGCATCAGATCACGATGATGGAGGGCGGACCGGAAGGTCTTGTCCGCTGCGCCGCCGAAGCCGGACTCGACGGAGTCTGCCTGTTCACCGCCACACCGCTCGACGCAAATGGCCGGAACATGTTTCCGGTGGTTGATCCGAAAGCGGCTTCGTCATTCAAGCGCCTGCTTCGCGAACACGATGTGCGGATCATCAACGCCGAATATTTTCCGGTGATGCCGGGACGCGACGTAGCCGAATATCTGCCCGCTCTCACCCTTGCCGCCGAATTGGGCGCGAAACGTCTGGTTACCCATATTCACGAAACCGAAAGGCAACGGGCGGAGGATCAGCTATCCAAACTCTGCACGATGGCTCTCGATAACGGCCTCGAAGTCGGCCTGGAGTTCACCGGATTTTCTGATGGCTGCAACAGCCTGAGCAGCGCAGCCGCACTCCATGGCCGCCTGAACCAGCCCAATCTGACGATCGCGATCGACGCGTTGCATCTGTTCCGCACCGGCGGCACTCTGGAACAAGTGCAGACCGTGGATCCGGGAATCATCGGCTATGCCCAGCTGTGCGATGGTCCGGACTTTCGCCGGTCGGACGATTATCTCGCAGAAGCGATGAGCCGGATGATCCCCGGAGAAGGTATTTTCCCGCTTCACGACTTCGTCGCCTTGCTTGGTCCGCATGTCGATATTGATGTTGAGGTCCCCAATTCAGCACCGCTGACCGGATCCGAAGCCAGAGCATGGGCGCATCGCGCCATTGCCGCCAGCCGTACCCGGTTGATCGAAAGGACATGACATGACCCACGATGATCTGGTCGACCGCGCAAAGATTACCGACCATGTGCTGCGCTATGCAACCGGCATCGACCGGCATGACTGGACACTCTATCGCTCGATTTTCGCTGATCAGCTGACCGTCGATTTTTCAAGCTGGTCCGGTGAGCCGGCGGCCAGCATGAACGCCGACGACTGGGTCGCCGGAGTCCGCGCCACGCTGGAACCCTTTGATGCCACCCAGCATGTGCTGACCAATTTCCTGATGGAGGTCGATGGTGTCGAGGCCAGCTGCACCTGCTACATGGCCGCACACCACCATCTGGTGACCGGCGACTTGCGGGAAATGCACAGCATTGGCGGCTATTATGTTCATAACCTGCGACGGACGGCTGCCGGCTGGCTAATCCATCAGCTGCAATTGAACGTCACCTGGGAAATGGGCGACAGAGCTTTGTTTGAACAGGCGGCGCTGCGCAGCCTATAGGGCGCAAGCTCCAAAGCCGAACATGTCAGCCATCAATGCGATAAAGACGGCACGGTTGGTAGCACCTTGACCGCCGGCAGGTCGGAGAGATCGAGCCAGTCATTGCCGGACTGGCCATAATAGCTGTCGAGCACCGCAAAGGGCAGCCGGAAGGGCCGTCCCCAACCATCATTCCACATCGCGACCACACCGGTGCGGGTTGCCGGATCAAATATCATCGTCGAGCGATAGCCATCGACCGCGCCGCTATGGCCGACCAATTGCCGCCCGGCGTATGTGAAGCTCCGCCAGCCGAGCCCATAGCTTGCCTCGCCAAGGGCACGGGCGAGTTCACCGCTATACGGGCGTCTGGTCCTGACCAGGGGCGCGTGGGCCAATGCCAGCGCCTTGCTGGACAGGACATCCTTGTTTTCGCCCATATGTGCGCGCATCCAGCGCGCCATATCAACGATATCGCTGCTGACGCCCGCAGCTGCAGGAACCCGCCAGTAGGATTCCGACAGGGTTCGCACTTGGGCGCCACGATGGGGCCGCGCCCAGCTTTTTGCGCCGGTCAGGCCTGCCATGCCAAATTTTGCGCTCTTCATGCCAAGCGGCTTGAACAGCCGCTTTTGCACCGCGTCAGAATATAAAGTTCCCGCTGCCTGCCCCAATATTTCGCTCGCCGCATCAAAGGCGATATTCTGATAGCTGTGACAGGTGCCCGGCACGCACTGCAACGGGGCAGCGCCCAGCTGCAAGCGGAGCAGACCAGGGTCTTCGCCATCCTCCAGCCTCGTATCATAGGCATTTTTGGTGAGGCCGGTCCGGTGCGATAGCAGCTGCGCCAGCGTTATCTGCGACTCGGCTCCGCCGGGAAGCCTGAGGGACGAGTGCCAGCTGCTCAGCGGGGCATTGAGATTGAGCTTGCCTTCTGCCGACAATTTTGCGGCCAGCGATCCTGCGACGCCTTTTGATACCGAGGCCCAGCGGAACACCGTTTCCGGTGTCACCTGCTCGCCGCTTTGCTTGTCAGTCACACCATAAGTGGAAACGAAACGCAGATCGCCATCCTCGACAATCGCGACTGCCAGGCCCGCCATCTCCGGACGCGCCGCAAGCGCTGCAAAGTCTTGGTCGAGACCAGAATAGTCAATCTTCCCGTGCCAGTCGCCGGGATCGGTTGGCAGATGGATTTGCGCTTTTGGTTCGACAAGGGCTGGCAGCGGAAAGCCGGTTTTCTGTTCAACCAGGGCTCGATAGCCATACCAGCCAACCAGCAACAGAGCAGCAAGCCCGAACAGCAACGCCAGATATTTTTTCACCTTCAATATCTTATAATGCTATTTCATAAGCTGCAGTGGTTTTCGCGGCGACATCCTCGGCGCTGATACCCGGAGCCAGTTCGATCAGCCGGAACGGGCTGTCATGGTCGGGGCGCTGGAAAACACATAGGTCGGTAATGATCATGTCGACGACATTGGTACCGGTCAGCGGCAGGGTGCAGGCAGGGATGAATTTGGGACTGCCGTCTTTCGCGCAATGGTCCATCACGACGATGATTTTCTTCACACCGGCGACCAGATCCATCGCACCGCCCATGCCCTTGATCATCTTGCCGGGGATCATCCAGTTGGCAATATCGCCATTTTCCGCGATTTCCATCGCACCCAAGACGGTCAGGT
>NZ_JBALTF010000010.1:5017-42904 GCF_036964675.1 Parasphingorhabdus sp.
TTGATCATCTTGCCGGGGATCATCCAGTTGGCAATATCGCCATTTTCCGCGATTTCCATCGCACCCAAGACGGTCAGATCGATATGCCCGCCGCGAATCATCGCAAAGCTGTCGGATGAACTGAAATAGCTAGATGAGGGCAGCTCGCTGATCGTCTGTTTGCCAGCGTTGATCAAGTCCGGGTCAATCTCGTCCTCAAAAGGGAACGGTCCAATGCCGAGCATTCCGTTCTCACTCTGCAACGTGACCTCAACGCCTGGCGGAATATGGTTGGCCACCAGTGTCGGAATACCAATCCCGAGATTCACATAATAGCCGTCGTGCAGTTCCTGTGCCGCCCGAGCGGCCATTTCATCGCGAGTCCAGGGCATATTCATCCTTCTTTGTCATCTGGCTTTGCTGCTTCCGTCGCTTCCACGAGCGGAGGCGGTGTCAGAAACCAGCCGTTATCGAACATATTATTTAGCGTAATCGCACCGTCGGGATCCCGCAAATAGTCATAGAGCTCATCAAAATCCGCGCGGTCGTCGCCCGCCATGGCGACAATACAATAGTTCCGCGCTGCATCCCAGCGCCGCACCTGTTTGCGATCTTCCGCGCCGCGGTCAAGGAAAAGAAAATCATCTGATTCGGATTGCGAAAAACCGGCCTCGTTGAGGATGGCCGAGATTCTCTGGGATGCGGTGACGGGTTGATCAGACAACCAGATCACACTGATTTCCGCCGCTCGCAGACTGTTGAGCACTTCAATCAGGCCATTTTGCCGATAAAGCGTCTCCGCCTTTATCCAGTCGCGACCGGTCACGTCATCAAGATCAATGACCACGGCCAATGGTTTGTGTTCGCAAGCCATGGTTTCCGGCTTGAAAATATCCACCCGCGGAATCAACACCACCGACTCAACACCTTCTCCCGCTTCAAGTCTGGCCGATTGTTTCAGGGCATGCGCCGCAAAATCGGCATAAGGCGAAGCTTCCGGACCGACCGGCTGAAAAAATTGCGCAATATAATCAGCTGCTTCCTCATCAAGATCGACTTCGACAATTCCGGTGGCACCGCCTTGTCCAGCGAATTTCTTTGCCGCCCCTGGCAATGCATCCGCAGTTTCGCTGTCCGGTCCGATCGTGACGGTACCAACCGGCATCGCCAGATCAATGGCACCGACCGCAACCAGTTCCCGCTTCGCCTGGACGCGATCAATCTGATTCTTGCCCATGGTTCCCAGCGCCGCCAGCGGCAGCAGCGCCGCGACGCAGCCAGAGAGCAGCGGCAGTGTAGCCAGAATGATCACGGATAAGCGAAGTCGAGCCATCAGGCGTCTTGGCGCTCCCGGGTCATGCGGAATTCAATCTTCTTGTCATAAGGCGCGCCGTTGATCAGCCGTTTGACATAAATGCCCGGCAAATGAATGCAATCGGGGTCCAGTTCGCCGACTTCGACAATCTCTTCCACCTCGGCGACACAAATCTTGCCGGCAGTCGCCATCGGCGCATTGAAATTGCGGGCGGTCTTGCGGAACATCAGATTGCCCGCCTTGTCGGCCTTCCAGCCCTTGATCAGGCAGAGGTCGGCAAATATGCCGCGCTCGAGAATATAGGTTTCGCCATCGAAATCCTTATGTTCCTTGCCCTCTGCGACCTGCGTGCCGACACCGGTCTTGGTATAGAAGCCCGGAATGCCCGCGCCACCGGCGCGACAGCGTTCGGCGAGGGTTCCCTGCGGGCAGAATTCCACTTCCAGTTCGCCGGAGAGGAACTGCCGTTCGAATTCCTTATTCTCGCCGACATAGGAAGCAATCATCTTCTTCACCTGCCGCGAGCGGAGCAGCTTGCCGAGACCTTCATTATCAATGCCGGCATTGTTGGAAGCGATGGTCAGCCCCTTGACCCCGTCCTGCTGGATCGCATCGATCAGCCTTTCCGGTATCCCGCACAGGCCGAAACCGCCAACACAGAGATGCATGCCATCGAACAAGAGACCATCGAGAGCGGCGGCCGGATTCGGATAGATTTTTTTCATAAACGTGCTTTCCTGACAGATTGCCCGGCGTCTAGCGCAGGAGGCGCACGAGCGTCCAGAATAGAATATGTTTGAAACAACGAATCGGTTATGCGCCCTGCCATGGCCCGTTTGCTCGCATGTTTATCGCTCTTCTTCTTCCTCGTGCCCGTCACCTATGTGCGCGGACCCGTGCCGCCTGCAAATGACAGCCAATATATCACGCTCGAACCGATAGCTTTCGATGCCAAGGACCCGACCCGCACCCAGACAGGTCGTCTCGAGTATCTCGGCGGCTGGAAAATCACCAGCGACAATGGCGAATTCGGTGGCATATCATCAATGCTGGCACTCCCGGACCACCGCTTCCTGATGCTCAGCGACAATGGCACGCTGGTCGGCTTCACATTGGATGAGAAAAAACATCGGGCGCTTCGCCCGTTCATCGCACCGCTGCCTGACGGCCCGGCCAAGCCCAATGAATATGCCAAATTGAATTGGGATTCCGAATCGATTCTCCATGATCCCGAGACCGGCCAATTTTGGGTCGGTTATGAGCATCAGCACAGTATCTGGCGCTATGGATCTTCCTTTGTCCGCAAGGAGGCCGCGAATTTTCCGGACGCCATGCAGAAATGGCCCGACAATGGCGGTGCAGAGGCCATGCTCCGATTGCCCGATGGTCGTTTTCTGGTTTTTTCCGAGTCGGCAGAATATTCAAAGGGAGGCTATCAGGCGCTTATCTTTGATGCCGATGCTTCCGAGCCGGGCAGCAAGGCCGTGGCATTCGGTTATCAGCCTCCCAAAGGCTATAAATTGACCGATGCTACATTGCTTGACGATGGCTCAGCCCTGATGCTGCACCGCCGATTCACGCCGCTCGACGGGCTTTCAGCGATTTTGTCGATCGCGCAGCTGAAGGATTTCCGGCCGGGAAAAGTCGTGACATCCATTCCGATCGCCACTCTGAAGCCACCGCTGAAGGTCGACAATATGGAGGCATTGGCCGTCACCCGGGACGATGATGGAACGATTGTCTGGATCGCTTCGGATGACAATTTCAGCGTGCTGCAGGAATCCCTGTTATTCAAATTCCGGCTGCTGAAGGGCAAAGACCTGCAGAAAAAGCCCGCTGCCAAACGCCAAAATGAAAAAGCCGGAGCGAGCCCCGGCTTTTCAACGTTCGAATCAGATTGACCGCTTAAGCGGGAGCAACCTGCTTTTTCGCGATTTCCTTTTTGAGGCGCTTCACCCGCAGGCTCAACTTGTCGTCCTTGGTTTTCAGCAACCAATTGTCGAGGCCGCCTACATGTTCCACAGAACGCAGGCCGTGCGTAGAAACCCGAAGTTTCACGCCCTTGCCGAGTGTATCAGACAAAAGAGTCACATTTTGCAGATTCGGCAAAAATGTCTTCTTGGTCCGGTTTTTGGCATGAGACACATTATTGCCTACCAGCCGAGTCTTACCTGTCAGTTCGCAAATCCGCGACATCGCTATCGTCCAATTTCTTGTTAATGAGTGATTCCCAGTGGGAAAGAGCGGTCACCTAACTGTAATCGGACCGGGCGTCAAGCATATCGGCGGGATTTTGCGTGAACCGCCTCATCTATGGTCTTCGCATCGGTTCCGCGCTAGTCGATAAACATGGTAGCGGCAAAATATACTTCCTTCATGGGCGATGCGCTGGCTCTGGCCAATGCGGCAATCGCTGTCGATGAGGTACCGGTTGGCGCGGTTATCGTCAAGGATGGCGAAATCATTGGCCAGGGTCATAATCGCACCCGCATCGATCATGACCCCACCGCCCATGCCGAGATCGTCGCGATTCGGCAGGCGACCCGATATCTGGGCAATGACCGGCTGGAAGATTGCGACCTGTGGGTGACGCTGGAACCCTGCACCATGTGCGCCGGTGCCATCGCCAATGCGCGCCTCCGAAGGCTTTATTATGGTGCGGATGATGCCAAGGGCGGTGCGGTAGACAATGGTGTCCGGTTTTTCGATTCGCCAACATGCCATCACAAACCCGAAGTCTATGCCGGAATAGAGGGAGAGAGTGCCGCAAAATTGCTGTTGGATTTTTTCCGCGGTCGTCGAGACTAGTGGCTAGTGCACGAAGCGCGCGACAACATCCCTGTAGCTGCGGCTAACCTTCACCTGCGCCCCTGATCCCAATACCAGGAAACATTCACCATTGGTGTGCGGTTTCACTTCCTTGACCTGACTCAGATTGACGATGGTGGAGCGATGCACCCGCTGAAAATGACGGGGATCGAGACGTTTCTCCAAATCCTTCATCGTTTCGCGCAGGATCAGGCTATTGTCGGCTGTATAGATGCACATATAATCGCCGGCGGCATCGATCCGTTCGATTGTATCGACATCGACACGAAAAATCTGGCCACGGTCTTTGACATTGATCAGCTTTTCATAGCGATTCGCGGATGCCGGCTCGTCGGAATCCTCGATATTGGCCATCGCGTCGGGGGCAATTTCACTGAGCACATTTTTCAGCTTTTCGAGCTCTGCGCCGCCGCGTTTTTCCGAGAGGCGCTTGCGCACCCGGTCGATCGCGTCGGCCAGCCGGTCTTCCTCGACCGGCTTGACCAGATAGTCGATCGCTTCGGCCTCGAAGGCACGGACCGCGTGTTCGGAATAAGCGGTGACGAAAATGAACAGAGGCGGTTCGATCTCCATAATCCCCTGCACTACCGAAAACCCGTCAAAGCCCGGCATCTGAATGTCGAGAAACACCAGATCGGGCTTCAACGTCTTGATCTTGCGAATCGCTTCCCGGCCATTGCGGCAGGTGTCGACAATCTCGATATCGTCAAATTTCTCGAGCCGAATCTGCAAACCCTGGATGGCAAGCTTTTCATCATCGACTAATATCGTCTTGATCGTCATGTTTTTAAATCCTTATGCTGAAATGATGCCATCGCCGACGCGTTTATCGGTTCCCGCTGATGGTCATCACTGGCTGCATGCTCCCCAAAAATAGTTTCGTTTCTCAATTGTTCGTTGGTTGCAGAGTGGCCCGCCGCTTCCCGCTCGATCTGCTCTCTTGTTTCGAATGGCAAGGCGATGAATACCGAAAAGCCCTCGCCAGGAGACGAACGCGTTTCAAATATCGCGCCTTCTCCATAGGCCTGGTTTAATCGCTCCTGAATATTGCCAAGCCCGACGCCGGTGGAATCGGATTTGCTGGACGTCGCACCGTTTTTCCCGGGTCCGGTATCCGACACGATGATGCGCAATTTGTCGCCGTCGCGATGAGCAGAAACCGAAATATCGGCACCTTCTTCCTGCGGTGTAACCGCATATTTGATCGCATTTTCGACCAGCGGCTGGAGCAACAAGGACGGCAATAATGCATCGCGCACGGCCGGGTCGATATCAAAATGGGACCGCAGCCGTTCCTCAAAGCGCATTTTCTCGATGTCGAGATAGAGATGCAGGGTCTCCACCTCCTGGGCCAGCGTCACCCGGCTGTGGACCTCGTTGACCAGCGTATGGCGCAGGAAGGAGGACAGGCGCGACAGCATGGCGTTGGCCGGTTCGGTCTGGCGCAGCAGCACCAATGTCGAAATGCTGTTCAGCGTATTGAACAGGAAATGGGGATTGAGCTGATAGCGCAGCATCGCCAGCTGCGCGCGAGTCGCCTGCGCTTCGAGCTGCAGCAGCTGATCATTTTGCTCCTCGACCCGCAGGAAGAAATTAATCGCATAATAAAGTGCCGACCAGGCGCCGAGCAACATGATGCCGAGGAACAGCGAGCCCAGAAATAATGTCCCGAACGCGGTTTCTGACAACGGATTCTGGATGAGAAAAACCCAGGCGTCGATGAACGCATAGAGCGCTGCCGCAACCGTCAAGATCGCGGCGGTACTGCTCCATGTCACAATCGGACGGCGGTGAATCAAATTCTTGTATACCACCGACAATAGCAAGGAGATGGAATAGCCGGTAATGGTCGAGATAATGACCGGCACCAGGAAGCTCAGCGGCAGTCCATTGGATATCCCGCCGATCGCGCGCAAAATGAGTGCACCGGCCCAGCCCGCGGATTGCAGGTTCCAAAATGCGCGGTTCTTGTTGCCAAAAAACGGCTGGGGACGAATTTCCATCATGACCATCGCGCTTTCTATAGCGGGGCATTGCCGCTTGGGAAAGAATCGCCTAGCATTTGCACGAATAAGTCGACAAACGCTGCTTTTTTCGATCCGAATGCCAAGATATTTGCATTATCGACGATAAAAATGCGGCTGAAGATCGGCAGCAGCCAAAGGATAATATCATGGGTGGTCCCAACGAAGTCCGAGCTAAATTCCCTTCCATGGAAGAGGGCACTCAGGAAGACTGGCAGATTATTGGCGGTCATTTTGGTCCCTTTGCCAGCAAGGTGGCGGACCGAGTGCTTGATCACTTGAAACTGCTCGACGGGGATTTTGGCGGCTTTCCGATCGACCGGATGCAACATAGTCTGCAAACCGCAACCCGGGCGCATCGCGATGGCCGGGACGAGGAATATGTCGTGATGGCCTTGCTGCACGACGTCGGCGATACGCTCGGCACCTATAATCACCCGGATATTGCAGCGGCAATCCTGAAACCCTTCGTCAGCGAAAAAAACCATTGGATCGCGGAAAAGCACGGCATCTTTCAGGGCTATTATTTCTTCCACTATCTTGGCCAGGACCGCGACATGCGCGAGCAGTTTCGCGGCCAGGAACATTTTGAGGATTGTGCGGAATTCTGCGCAAAATATGACCAGACGGCGTTTGATGCAGCCTATGACACAGCACCGCTGGAGTTTTTCGAACCGATGGTTCGCCGCGTCATGGCCCGACCGATCAACAGTATTTACGTGACCGAATAGGGCCGCCCGGAACGAGGGTTCAGGCCGCTGAGGATTCGCCAATTTCCCTGAGATGGCGAACCACCATATCATCGCGATTGGCACCGTTGGAATCCGGTTTCAATTCTGATTCATCGATCCAGCACAGGTCATCCATTTCAAGGACCCGGTCATCATGCGCCCGCATGCTGATCGGACCAATTGGCTGACGATCGCGCGAATCACACAATATCGGATTGGACGGAACCCCGGTTTCCCATCTTTCCCCCCATTGCCGCAACGCGATCATGGTCGGCAGCAGATCCTGCCCCTTGTCGGTCAGCCGATATTCGACCTTCCGCTTGTCGTGATCGCAGGGACGACGGGTCATGATCCCCGCTTCGACCATGCGGGTCAGCCGATTGGCCAGGATATTCCGGGCGATGCCAATTTCCGACAGGAAATCCTCAAAATGCCCGACGCCGTTGAGCGCGGCACGCAATATCATGAAGCACCATCGCTCGCCGATAACTTCCAGCGATATGGGTAGGCTGCACTCACCGCCAGCCAGACTCGATAGATCTTCTCTGATTTTGTCCATGCTTACATTCCTAAACCAGTTTTTGGGCAAGTGCGAAAAAAATATAAGTTTTTAGTTGCAACTTAAAACCTATTAAACTAAGTATTGATTCGCAACCTAAATTGCAACCACAAAATTCTCCCCTCTGGCCGCCCCAAAATGGCCCGGAAACTGACTGATACGAAAGGAAATATCATGCTTCTCTCCCAAAGCCCGCTCCGCGCATCCATGTTCTTCTGCATCGCTGCGCTGACATCCCTCACCCTGTTCACGGCAACCACAGCCGAGGCACGCAGCACGGCCATCGCCTATACTGCAGAATTGCAAGCCCCGGTCGAAGCCGCCCAGGAAATTATCAAGGATACCGTCATCCGCTGCGCCGGCACCGAATGTATCGGGGGCGAAAGCAACTCGGCGCCGCGGACGATCTGCGCCAAGATCGTCGATGAATTCGGCCCGGTTGCCAATTTCGCCTATAAAGGCGAGGCCTTCGATGCCGAGGCACTCGCCAAGTGCAACGACTGATTTGACAATCCCCGCCTGACCGGCCTCTCACTCCCCATAGCGGCCAGAATAATCGCCGCTGCCGGTCAGCCATAGCGCCGAAGCGAAGCTCCTTTTCCGTTCCCCCGGATATAAGAGCCGGCTTCGGCGCTCTTTTTTGTTGCCCCGGCCCGGAAAGGGCACCATCTTCACCCTATGCTCAGACAATATGAACTGGTGGAGCGGGTTAAATCCTACGATCCCGATGCAGATGAGGATCTGATCAACCGCGCCTATGTTTTTTCCGTGCAAAGACATGGCAGCCAGAAACGTGCCAGCGGCGACCCTTATTTCAGTCATCCCATCGAGGTCGCCGGTCTGATGACCGACCTCAAACTCGATCAGGAAACGATTGTCACCGCGCTGCTCCACGATACGGTCGAGGATACGCTCACCACATCGGAAGAAATCAGCAAATTATTCGGTGAAGAAATAGCCCGGCTGGTCGATGGCGTGACCAAGCTTTCAAAAATTGAAGCGCAGACTGACAATGAGAGGGCCGCGGAAAATCTGCGCAAATTCCTGCTGGCAATGTCCGACGATATCCGGGTGCTGCTGGTCAAGCTTGCCGATCGCCTGCACAATATGCGGACGCTACATTTCATCAAGAGCGAAGAAAAGCGGCTGAGAATCGCGCATGAGACCATGGATATTTATGCGCCTCTCGCCGAACGGATCGGGATGTATGAATATATGCGCGAGATGCAATTGCTGGCATTTGAGCACATGGAACCGGAAGCCTATGAAACGATCACCAAGAGACTGCAGGCGATCAAGGAAGGGGACGAAGGTCAGGTTGATAAAATCTCCCTGTCGATCCAGAAGGCACTGGAGAGCGGCGGTCTGGTCGCGGAGGTCAGCGGGCGCGAGAAACATCCCTATTCGATATGGCGCAAGATGCAGGAACGGCACGTCAGCTTTGAACAGCTGACCGACATCATGGCGTTCCGGGTCGTCACCGACAATAGTGCAGAATGCTATCGCGCGCTCGGTATCCTGCACAAAAAATGGAAAATGGTTCCCGGCCGGTTCAAGGACTATATCTCCACGCCCAAGCGCAACGGCTATAGTTCGATCCACACCACCATCATGCATGGCAATAATATGCGGGTCGAAATTCAGATCCGCTCGCAGCGCATGCACGAGGATAATGAATATGGTCTCGCCGCGCATTGGGCCTATAAACAGGGCAACCGACCCGATGGTCAGGCCGGCTGGATCCGCGATCTGATCGAGATACTCGATCAGGCCGAAGATGCAGAGGAATTGCTCGAACATGCCCGGCTGGCGATGTACCAGGACCGGATTTTTGCTTTCACCCCCAAGGGCACATTGCTGCAAATGCCGAGGGGTTCGACCACCGTCGATTTCGCTTATGCCGTGCACACCGATCTCGGGAATCAGTCGGTCGGCGCCAAGGTCAATGGCCGGCATGTACCGCTGCGTACCCAGCTGCAAAATGGCGATGTCGTCGAAATTCTGAAATCCAAGGGGCAGGAACCACAGCCGGGCTGGCTTTCCTTCGTCATTACCGGCAAGGCGCGCGCGGCCATTCGCCGCAATGTCCGGTTCAAGGAGCGCGACGAGATGGTCGCCATTGGCACCGAACTTTATGAAGAAATCATCGAACGGCTGCCCGGCAAGATCGGTCAGCGGGCGATCAAGGCGGCGCTGAAGCGTCTGGAAATGCAGGATCCGGATGACCTGATGATGGCGATCGGCACCCGCCAGCTCAGCGACCGCGAGGTGATGGAAGCGCTCATTCCCGGTAGTGTCCACGACAATGATGACGAGCGGCAGTGGCCCGAACAGGATCGCGCGATCTCAATCAAGGGCCTGACTCCCGGCGTGGCCTTCAATCTGGCCGAATGCTGCCATCCCGTGCCCGGTGACCGCATTGTCGGATTGCGGCGCAGTGGAGAGAATGTCGAGGTGCATACCATCGATTGCCAGAGCCTGGCCGATGGCGTGGATGCAGACTGGGTGGATCTCAGCTGGGGCAATGAAAGCGATGGCGCAGCCGCCCGGCTATGCGTGGTGCTGCACAACAAGCCAGGAACACTTTCCGAAATGGCGGGGATTTTCGGCTTTCACAATGCCAATATCCTGAATCTGCGCCTGTCCCAGCGCGATGGTCCATTCCACACGTTCGACGTCGATCTGGAAGTGCACAATGTCCATCATCTGATGCGGATATTGTCCGCCCTGCGCGCGTCGGAAGCGGTCGCGCAAGCCGAACGCTCCTGAGCCGCCTGTCCGATATGCTTAAGGAGCGGGCGGTGGTCCGTCGGCAGCGCCCTGCATTTGCTGCCGCAATTCTTCCATCTGCGCTGCGGAAATAAAGTCCAGCAGAGTCACATCGAATATCAGCAGGCTGTTCGACGGAACCTGTTCACCCGGAGACGCTTCGCCATAAGCCAGTTCCGACGGGATCCAGATGCGATATTCGCCACCCTTCTGCATCAGCTGCAACGCTTCGGAGAAACCGGGAACGACAGCGCCGACCGGCATTGGCGTCTGCTCATTGGCATCGAAAACCGTGCCGTCGCGCAATGTGCCTTCATATTTGACCAGAGCCGTGTCGGTGACGGCAGGCGAAGCGCCTTCGCCCGGCTTGATCACTTGATATTGCAGGCCGGATGCGGTCTGCACGATGCCGGACTGCTTCGCATTGTCAGCCAGAAATTCTTCATTGCTCGGCGGCGGGAACAGCTTCTCCCATCCGGCTTGTACAAATTCTGTCGGGCTGGTTTTTTCTGGAATGGCGGTGGCAAGCACGGCCACCAGAATGATGCCCAGCAGCAGCCCCATCAAGAAGGCCTTGATCGGGAAGGATGGCTTAGGGCTTTTTTGGTCCGATGCAATATCAGTCACGAACTACTCTCCAAAACAACTTTACCGCGGACTCTATTGACCTGGAAGTTGTGGAGCACCGGGAGCGCCCTGTGCCTGCATTTGCAACCGCAATTCTTCCATCTGTGCCGCTGAAATAAAGTCCAGCAAGGTCACGTCAAAAATAAGCAGGCTGTTTGAAGGAATCTGTTCTCCTGGAGATGCTTCGCCATAAGCCAGAGCGGAAGGAATCCAGATGCGATATTCGCCGCCCTTCTGCATCAGTTGCAGTGCTTCGGAGAAACCGGGGACGACGCCGCCGACCGGCATCGGCGTTTGCTCATTGGCATCGAAAACCGTGCCATCGCGCAACGTGCCTTCATATTTGACCAGAGCCGTATCGGTGGCGGTAGGAGAAGCCCCCTCGCCCGGCTTGATCACCTTATATTGCAGGCCTGATGCGGTTGTTTCCACCCCGTCCTCATCCGCGTTGGCGGCGAGGAACTGTTCGTTGGTCGAACCGTTTACGACGGCATTCTGGGTTCCCGTATAAGCGAGAAGCAGTGCAGCGCCAACAATCAGCAGCACGCCGAGCCAGATCTTGGTCAGCGAGCCTTTTTTGATGGGATGAATCGGAACCGTCGTGACAGACATGGGCAGGCTACCTTATATTTGTGGAGCCGAAGCGCTTAAATCAGACCGTCGCGTTCCATCCGCTTGCGGTCCATCTTGCGGGCGCGGCGCACGGCAGCAGCCTTTTCGCGGGCACGCTTTTCGGATGGCTTTTCATAATGCCGGCGAAGCTTCATTTCGCGATAGACGCCTTCACGCTGCAATTTTTTCTTGAGCGCCCGAAGGGCCTGATCAACATTATTATCGCGAACCATGATTTGCATAAGACTGAGTAACTCCGTTCAAATTTCGTAATGGGCCAGAAGCAATTTCTTCTGGCCTGAATTGGTGTAAAAGCCATAAAAATAGGGTTTGCAGCAGAATCAGTCTGCTTCAATCTCGCGCCGCCTATCAATTTCTTGGCACCGAGGCAAGCTTTTACACGATTCAATGCGCGAATGACAGGCGCTTTGCATTCCTGTTTCCGCCGCTTTGCTATAGAAGGCCGACAAGAGAAGATACAAGCGATTCGAGGAGAGAAAAATGGCCACCGCGATCAATGTCCAGTCCAGCTGCAGCGAAGAAGAATGGAAGGCGCGCCAGCGGCTTGCTGCCTGCTACCGGATTTTCGCCTATCTCGGCTGGGACGAGATGATTTTCAACCATATCACCCTGAAGGTGCCCGGCGAGGATGATGCCTTTCTGATCAATCCCTATGGCCTGCATTTCAGCGAGGTTACCGCCTCGACTCTGGTCAAGATCGATATCGAGGGCAACACGCTGGACGGCTCGACTTTCCCGGTCAACAAGGCCGGCTTTACCCAGCACAGCCTGTTCCACCGCGAACTGCCCGATGTCCATGCGATCATCCACACGCATACCACGGCAACGATGGCGGTATCCTCGGTCGAAGGCGGACTACAGCCGATCAATTTCTACGCCGCCGCGATCGTGCCGCGCCTCGCCTATCACAAATTTGAAGGCATCACGGTGCATGAGGATGAAGGCCCGCGTTTTCTCGCCAGCCTCGGCAAGAAGCGGATGATGATGCTCGAGAATCACGGACCGGTGGTGATGGGCCGGACATTGGAAGAAGCGTTCCTCAACCACTGGGTGCTGCAACGCGCCTGCGAAATCCAGATGCAGACCTTGTCGATGGGCAAGCCGTTGATGATCGGCGAAGACGTGATCAGGAAGCATATGGAAAATCTGTCGCAGGCTTCGATTGATCCAATGAAACAGGGCGTCCCGGAATTTGATGCAATGGTGCGGCTGGTCGATCGCGAAGACAGAAGCTGGCGGGAGTAAAAGACCGCGTTCGCCATGCTCAACTTGTTGCAGCATCTCTTATTGAATAAGCCACACGCAGGAGATCCTGAAACAAGTTCAGGATGACGAGTTAAATCCGATGACCAAATTCACCGTCAATGACCGCCCGGTCTGGTACCGGATGGACCCGGAAACGCCTTTGCTCTGGGCGCTGCGCGATGCGTCCAATCTCACCGGAACCAAATATGGCTGCGGCACCGGCGACTGCGGTGCCTGCGTGGTCGAGGTAGACGGCGAGGCGATCCGCTCCTGTCTGGTCACCATTGGCGAGCTGGAAGGCCGCTTTGTCACCACCATCGAGGCGCTGTCGCGCGATCGCAGCCATCCGGTGCAGCAGGCCTGGGCCGCAGAAAATGTGCCGCAATGCGGCTTTTGCCAATCCGGCATGATCATGGCGGCGGCGGTATTGCTGAAGAAAAATTCCAATCCATCGAAAGCCGCGATTGACGAGGCGATTACCAATATCTGCCGCTGCGGCACCTATCCGCGGATCCGCGAGGCGATTCAGCGCGCCGGGCGTGTGGCGCGGGGAGAAGCGGTACTCAGCGCCGCCCCGCCGCCCGGTATTGATCCAGAAGATGCCGCCAAGGCGGTTCCGGCGCTGACGCCAAAGGAATAGCTGTTCCCCGGCCTGCGCCGGGGCACAGGTCTGCTAAAAGCCGAATTTCACCGTCAGCCGCGCATTGAGCGGCTCGCCGGTCGAGATATTGTCGTTGTTGTGAACCGACGGGTAATAGGTTTCGTCAAACAGATTCTCGACATTGAGCTGGACCTGCAGTTTTTCACTGACATCATAATATAGCGCGGCATCGACTCGGGTGAAAGCCGGAATGCGGACGCTATTGTCATTGGTGGCGAACTGGCTCGACTGATGGGTCACCCCGATTCCGCCAGCAAATTTCTCGGTGACATCATATTTCGTCCACAGCGAGATCATATGCTCCGGCACCTGGAACAGGCGCAGATCCTGTCCGCCAACGGTGCCAGCATTGCGCTGCTGGCCGTCGAGATAGCTGTAGCCAGCGTTGATCTGCCATGCCTCGGTGAGTTTGCCAACCAGCTGGAATTCCAAGCCTTCGGTCCGCGAACCCGACAGCGTGCTATTGCCCTGATTGTCGAGCAGGATCGCCTGATCGTCGCGATCCAGGCGGAACAGGGCCGTCGTCAGGCTGAGCCCGGATGTCAGATCCCATTTCACGCCAATTTCGTAATTCACAAAACTTTCCGGGGCCAGATTGGCGGTGGTCGGATTCAGCGTCAGGAACTGGTCGCCCGACCTGGGCAGGAAGCTTTTGGCGTAGCTCGCATAGATCGAGATATTCTCCTGCGGCTTGTAGATCGCGCCGAAACGCGGCGAGAATTTCTCGTCCGTCCGGTTCAGCAACAGGCCGCTCTGGATATCATTTACATCAAGATCAAATCGGTCAAAACGCACGCCGCCGATAATATCAAAATGATCGCCGATGCTGATCTGGTCCTGCACATAAAGCGACAGGAATTTAAGGTCGGAAACGGTGCTGCGATTGAAGGCCGGAAAGCTGAAGGCCGGAACGACGATCGGGTCGGTGAGCGGAACCACCACCAGGTCATCATTGCTGGCAGCGAATAATATGTCACGCCGTGCATTGGCGGATTGCTGCTGGCCGATTTCATAGCCGAACAACAGGCTGTGGCCCAGAGCGCCCGTATCACCCGTCCACAACAGATTGCCCTGGCTGATGAAATTCTCACGATCGGTGGTGTCGACATAACCGTCGAGGGTGACGGAATTGGCGACCGGGGTCAGCCGGATGTCATTGCTGCGCGCATCAACCGGATAGATGTTGCGGTAGAGCTTGTCATAATCGCCATATTGGGTGGTCGCGCTGAAGCTCAGTTCATCGCTGAAATCATGTTCGACTCGCAACTTGACGATATGCGCCTGCAGCGTGGTGCGGTTGGTTCCGGGCTGGCCGAATAGCGTATCCCGATAGCCAGTGAGCGGGCCACAAGGGTCGGCAAGCGAACAGCTATTGCCAGCCGCGCGCAGTTCTGCCGGATTGCCCCGGTCCACTCCGCGATCATCATCGACATATTCGTAGGACAGCAATATCCGACTATTGTCACCAAGCTCGGCACCGAAGGTCGGATTGACCGCAAAGCGCCGGCCGTCAAAGAAATCGCTATGGTTGTTAAATTCTTCATACAGGCCATTGATCCGGAAGGCCGCGGTATCGCCAATCGGTAAATTCAGATCGCCGCCGAGATAATAAGCGCCAAAACTGTCAACGCTTGCGGTTGCGTCGCCAAACTGGCGATCAGCGATCGGCGATTTGGTCACGCGGTTGACGATTCCACCACCGCCGCCGCGGCCAAAGATCATCGCATTGGGGCCTTTGTGGATCTCGACCCGCTCGATATTATAGAGCGGCCGGAAATATTGGACGTCATCGCGTATGCCATCAACAAAGAAATCGGCGGTGCTATTCTGTCCTCTTATGGTGATCTGATCGCGATTGCCCTCACCCTGGCCGATCGATGCGCCCGGCGTGTAGCGGAGTATATCGCCAATATCCTGGAGCGCCTGATCATCAAGCTGCTCGCGGGTTACCACCGACACCGTTTGCGGCGTGTCGATAAGCGGGGTGTTGGTTTTCAGGCCCGCGCTGCTGATCGCGACATAGCCTTCTTTCTCACCGGTTACGATGATCTCCTGCTCATCAGCAAAGCCTTCGTCCCATGCTTCCTGGGCCGTTGCGTGGACCGGACCAGTAGCGATCGCAATCAGGCTGGCGGACGCCAGGACGTGCAGTGGAAGACGCAGAACATTATTCACAGATAAACCCCCATATATGAGAACCATTCTCAATAACTGCGTTGCTAATGATAATAGTTCTCATATGCAAGATCGAATTTTGCTTGTCCGGGGTTTTTCTTTGAAACATCGCCTAACTGGTGTTTATGAAGCTCTTTCGACGAAACGGGAGAGAATCATGAAAGCAACGATCTGGCACAATCCGAACTGCGGCACGTCCCGCAAGACATTGGCGATATTGGAAGAAGCACCCGGTGTTGAGCTGACCGTGATTGAATATCTGAAAAATCCGCCGATTCGTGCCAAGCTGAAACAGCTTTTCGACGATGCTGGCATGACCCCGCAGGAGGGCCTAAGAGTGCGAGGATCGCCGGCGGAAGAGCTGGGGCTGACGAAGGACGATGCTACCGCTGATCAGCTTCTGGATGCGATGGCCCGGGAGCCGATGCTGATCAACCGGCCACTGGTCGAGACCGACAAGGGAGTCAGGCTGTGCCGTCCGCAGGAAATCGTGCAGGAGATTCTCTGATCCGACGCGATTTCGGCGAATTTGAATGAAATAAACCGGGAAGAATAATGTCGGTAATTGCAGTGTACAGCATGAAAGGCGGCGTCGGAAAAAGCTGTTCGGCAGTGAATCTTGCCTGGAATAGCGCCGTCGGCAGTTCGCGGCGGACGCTGCTCTGGGATCTCGACCCGCAAGGCGCGGCTTCCTTCATTCTAAAGGGTGACCAGTCAAAAAAGGATCGCGCGCGCGCGATGGTCTCCGGCGAAGTCAAACCGGACAAGTTGATCAAACATACAGAAATAGAAAATCTGGATCTTCTGGCAGCGGATGTGTCGCTGCGTGGTCTCGACCGGCTATTTTTCCAGATCAGCAAAAAACGACATCTCGGCAAATTGCTCAAGGAAATGAGCAAGGACTATGACCGGATCATTCTTGATTGCCCGCCCGGCCTGACGGAGACAAGCGAGCAAATCCTGCGCAACGCCGATATTGTCATTGTCCCGGTCATTCCTTCGCCCCTCTCGGAACGCGCGCTTGCCAATGTGCAAATGTTTCTGGACAGCAGCGGGAAAAAACATGCCCCCTTGCTGCCGGTGTACACGATGGTCGACCGAAGGCGCTCAATCCATAAACAGGGTTTGATCCGACAACCGAAATGGCCAGTTATCCCGATGTCTAGCGCCGTTGAACATATGACCAGCTTGCAACAACCTGTCGGCAGTTTCGCGCCGCACAGCCCGGCCGCCCAGGCCTATGCTCGCCTTTGGCGAGGCATAGAAAAGCGACTGGCAAAAAAATAGTCCGGGCAAGCCCGCCTATGCCGACTTTTTGCCATATTCCAACTGTTGGGCTTCAAAGCTACTGAATAAATTTCTGGCATCTTCGGCGATCATCGGACGGCCGAAATAATAGCCCTGGATTTTGCTGCAACCCAGCCGCCTGATCATCTGCACTTCTTCCGCTGTCTCGGCACCCTCGGCGGTCGTGGCCATGCCCAAAGCATCCGCCATCGCGACAACTGCACGGATGATGGCAAGGCTTTCGGGAGCATTTTTGGCTGCCCCCTGAACAAAGCTGCGATCAACCTTGATCGTCGAGAATCGGGTTTTGCGCAAATAGCCGAGCGAGGAATAGCCCGTACCGAAATCATCAAGCGACAGATTGATACCCAGCGCGATGATTTGATCGAGCATTGCTGCAGCGCCGTTACCCTCGTGCATGAAAATGCTCTCGGTCACCTCTATCTCCAGACGATTTGGTGGCAGCCCGCTCTCCTCGAGAGCGGATATAACCATCGACAGGAAATTCACTTCAGTCAGCTGGTCGGCTGAAACATTTACCGCGACCTTGACCGTGGAAGGCCATTTCATGGCCTCCTTGCAAGCCGTTCGCATCACCCATTCGCCGATCGGGACAATCAGGCGAGCTTCTTCTGCCAGCGGCACGAATTTGACCGGCGAAACAGACCCGAATTGCGGACTGTTCCAGCGCAGCAGCGCTTCAAAGCCGACAACCCCACCCGAGTCAGCGCTGACCACAGGTTGGTAGTTGAGCAACAGTTCGTCATTTTCCAGCGCCTTGCGCAAGGCCATTTCCATGACTCGCCGCTCTTCCGCCTGAACGTGAAGCTTTGGCTCATAATGCGTAAACGCCCCGCCGCCCTGATCCTTGGAGCGATAGAGCGCGAGATCGGCACTGCGCATCAGCATTTCGACCGTGCGCCCGTCTCGAGGACCTATAGCTGTGCCAACGCTGGCGCCGATGTAAAGTGTGTGCTGGTCGACTTCATAAGGACGAGACAGGGTATCGATAATCTTTTTGGCCAGCAATTCCATATATTGCGTGTCGCTCGCGTCGTTGACCACAATGGCAAATTCATCGCCACCGAGGCGACCGCACAGCTCGTTGTCGGTCATGATCGATCGCAGCCGATCAGATACGCGGGCCAGCAACCGGTCACCCACCGGATGGCCGAGCGTGTCGTTCACCGCCTTGAACCGATCAAGGTCGAGCATCATGAAGCCGCAGCGGCCGTTCCATTTTTCAGCCGTTTGCAACGCCATTTGCACCGCATCGGTAAGCTGGAGGCGGTTGGGCAGGCGGGTAAGCGTATCAAATCTGGCCATATGCGAGATTTTATCCGCCGATTCGCGCTGCTCGGTTATGTCCGATCCGACACCGCGAAATCCATGAAACATACCGTTATCATCGAGTTTCGGCGAAGCAGACAATTCCCACCAGCGATTTTCGCCATTGATCTGGACAGGCACCAGCATGTTGCTGAAGCTATCGCGTCGTTTCAACTTCTCCGCCAGTTCGTGCAAGGCGGTCGAGAATTTTCCGCTTTCCCAGGATTCTCCAGCGACCAGTTGCAGGAACGGCTTGCCTTCGATCTGCTCCGGGGGCTGGCCTATCGCATGGGCAAATCGCGGCGAAACGTGGGTTATGCGGCGCGACGTATCCGTCTGCCAAAGCCAGTCGGCCCCCGTATCCTCAAATTCCTTGAGCAACAGGCTGACCACTTCGCTTTTTTCGATGAGTCTGGCTTCCGCGACCCTTTTGTCAATAAATGACCGGCCGGTCATCAGACAGCCGGAAATCAACAAGACCGCGATCGCCAGAGAGGCCAGGGCCAGATGGGGGCTGCCAAAATATAACCAGCCACAAATTATTGCGGCACTGGCCGATGATATGAATAAAATGCTGCTGAGCGGCACGGTTGACAAAAGCATCGCGGAACCCACCATCAGGCAGATGATGATCGCCCATACCGGTATCATGGTCATGAGGTTCGTGCTGAATGCGAACAGCAAAAAGCCCGCGCCCCACAGTGAGCCGCCGACCAGGGAAATGAGATAAAATACCGTCATATCAGAACGATTGATCGACTTGCGCTGCCATCCCGACTGTTTACGATACAGCAGGTGGGCGTAGATATATAGTGCGCTCAATCCCGCGAGCCACAGGCCGAGAAGCATGATATTGACTTGGCCGATGCCCAATTGAACGATCAACAAACCGCATACGATCGCGGAAACTATCTTCAGCAAACCATGCTGATTATTGCCATTGAATTGCAGCGCGCGAATCCGGCCCCAATCAACCCCATGGGGATCAGAAAGGCCAAGCAAGACGCTGAGCGGGATGACCCGTGGCAAACCGGATTGAGCGATAGTTTTTAACACCGTCCCTCTTTACGCTGCAATTATTAGCGAAAAGTAAGGATGGACCTAATTATTTATACGCCTTTATTATTTATACGCCTTTCGATTAACAAAAGTTAAGCCGATTCAGGCAGCAACCGCATATGGCTGAATATCGCCGGAAAGATATAGATTACGCGCCTTTGCCCGACTCAACTTGCCGGAACTGGTGCGCGGCAAGGTGCGCGGTGGCACCAGTTCGATGACGCAATTCATTCCGGTAATGGCTCTCACCTTTTCCTTGATCTCGTTCCACAGCCGCAGACGCTCGGTCTCGTCCGAGGTCCGGCATTGAACGAGCACGGCAGGCGTTTCTTCCCCACCCGGTGTGGTGATGGCGAAAGCGGCTATGTCTCCGGCTTTGAAACCGGGCAATTGTTCAACCGCCCATTCGATATCCTGCGGCCAGTGATTTTTGCCGTTGATGATGATCATGTCCTTGGCGCGACCGACGATGTAAAGATAGCCGTTCGACAGATAACCCATGTCGCCGGTATCGAGCCAGCCGTCGATCAGACAGGCATCGGTCGCCTCTTGATCGCGATAATAGCATTCCATCACCGCCGGGCCTTTCATCCAGACCTTGCCGACGGCTTTTTCAGCCAGAACCGCGCCATTTTCCTCGCGAATTTCCAGCAGGGTATCCCGCACCGGTTTTCCGCAATTGACGATCGCGCGGAACCGTTTCGGGCGACTGCCATCGCTCTTTTTCTCGCCGGAAAGCTCGGTTTCTTCAACCAGTTCCACTTCCATGCCTTCGCCCGATGGCATCAATGTCACGGCCAGCGTTGCTTCGGCGAGACCGTAGCTCGGCAAGAAGGCCTTGGCATCAAATCCTGCGGACGCAAAAGCATCGGTAAACCGTTGCATCACGTCGGGCCGGATCATGTCCGCGCCATTGCCCGCAAGCCGCCAGCGCGAAAGATCGAACCGTTCCTGCACATTGGACTGACTGCCAATGCGGCGCGCGCAAATTTCATAGCCGAAGGTCGGCGAAAAGCTGCAAGACGTGCCCGGATTGCGGGTGATCAGATCCAGCCACGACAAGGGCCGCCGCGCGAAATCCGCAGTCTTGAGAAAATCGGTGGAAACCTGATTTGCGACCATCGACAGGAAGCAGCCGACAAGGCCCATATCGTGATAGAAGGGCAGCCAGGAAATGCAGCGATCACTGCCGCCGATCAGCATGCCATGGGCATGCGAGCCTAGATTGTGCAGCAACGCCTTGTGCGAGACCGCAACGCCGTGCGGGAACCGGGTCGAACCGCTGGAATATTGCAAATAGGCGATATCGCTGCTGTTGGCGGACGGCAATTGCGTGTCGGGAGCCTCCTGCTGTGCGAAGGCATCCCATCCGCAAACCGGAATGGCGCGGGACTGACCGGCCGCACCGGCCAATTCGGCAATCTCGTCCGGAAACAGCAATAATGCGGGGTCACAGCTGTCGAGCTGCACACCAATCTGCTCGATATAGCTTTCCTTGCCGCCAAAGGAGGTCGGCAATGGCAGTGGAACTGGCAGCGCACCAGCATAGACGGCTCCAAAAAACAGCGCGCAAAACTGTGGTTCGGTATCGGCAATCAGCGCGACCCGGTCACCCGGCTTTATGCCGGATGCGATCAATCGTCTTGCCGCCGCCAACGCGTCTTCCCGCAGTTCGCTGAACGGATAGGCCCGGACAAGCGAAGCCCGGGCATCGTGAAAGTTGAATCCCTTTTGCCCCTGGGCCGCATAGTCCAGGGCATCGCCCAGTGTCTCAAAGTCGGAGAAGCGGCGAGGAAGTTCATCCAAGGTCGGGGTTGGCGTCAGTTCGGTCATCCAATATCCATTTCCGGGAGGTCCAGCCTTCCCAAAATCAATCTTTTTTGCTCGGTAAGGGAGTAAGTCGTCTTTTTGACCTCACTTTTAGCCGCTTCTGCCAATGTTATTGATAACCTCTGGCGTTTAAATTTCGGCCCGACTGTGGCACAAAAAGGGCAAACGTCAAAGTTGAAGGCTAAATCGTTGAAAAAAAGCGTTAAAACGTTAGATCAGGAGAGCTTGCTTCGGCTGGCTATACGCTATGTCGAGCGATATGCAACGAGCCGGAAAAAACTGGCCGATTATCTGCACCGAAAAATTCAGGAAAGGGAATGGCAGGATGCAGACCCTCCCGCGGTCGCACAACTGGTAGAGCGTTTCGTCGCGCAGGGTTATATTGATGACGCGTTATACGCCCAGAACAAGGCTGCGGCCCTCACCCGTCGCGGTTATGGAACCCGCCGTGTCTCCCATGCGCTCTACCAGGCCGGCATCAGCGAAGCGGACGGCCGCGAAGCGTTTGAGATCAGTGAATCAAACAAATGGGCGGCAGCGGATAAATTTGCCCGCAAGCGAAAAATTGGTTCCTATGCCGAGAGCCAGCAGGACGCCGACAAATGCCGCAAGCAATTACAGGCGTTTCTGCGCGCAGGCCATGACTTCGACCTGGCATCCCGTTTTGTCTTCGCCAAGCCCGGCGAGAAAATAACAGCGGAAGACTAGTTCTTTGCCAGAGCAAGTAGATTGACCTCTTTCATTCGCTTGGCATCCTTGTCGTCAAGAATCGCCAGTTTAATATTATTGTGATATATGGTGGTTACCGAGTCGAAATGTGTTAGACTTTTGATTTGGCGTAGTTTTGTTCGGAGATGCATAGTGGCAAGCTTGTTTGCGGAACCTGACCCTGCGGATGATGGCTCGCGCCATGCCAGCGACGACGATCATTCACCGGCCAATAACGAATTGCTGCGTGCCACCGGTCGCGTAAAATGGTTCGACAGTCATCGCGGCTTCGGCTTCATTGTTCCGGAAAATAGCGATCCGGACGACGATGGCTCCACCCCCCAATCGGATATATTGGTTCACTGGAGCCTTCTTGAATCCCTGGGCACACGGGAATTGCCGGAAATGGCGCTAGTCACCTGTGAATATGCCGTCGCGCCGAAAGGGCTGCAGGCGACCAGAATTCTCGACATTGATCTTTCCAAATGCGGGGCAAAAAACGAACTGCCGGTAGCATCAGGCTCGCATCAGGCAATGCATATTGTCGATGGCGATTCCACCTTCATCAATGCTGAGGTAAAATGGTTTAATCGCGCCAAGGGCTATGGTTTTCTGGTCAGTGACGATTTCGGCGGTGATATTTTCCTCCATATGGAAACGCTCCGTGACGCAGGCATTGCAGAAATTGTTCCGGGCCAATCATTGCTGGCCCGCATAAGAGACGGGAATCGCGGCCATATGGCCGTGCAAGTCTGTCTGCCGCCGTCAGACTGAAACAGCAACATATCGGATGATTAAAATGTCTAAAGCGATCAAGCTTTCCCTGGCCCTGCTTTGTGTCGCCAGCATGTCCGGTTGCTATGCCCGGGCCGGCGATACAACAGCGACCAGCCTGCAAACCGAATTGCCTCTATCCGAGGCGGGCCTCACTCAGGTTCCGCTGAGCATTCGCACGGCGGACGCAAATCATGATTTTATCGTGGAAGTGGCAGAAACCGGCGCTCAGCAAGCCCAGGGCCTGATGTTCCGGACCCGACTGGCACCCGACAAGGGCATGATTTTTCCGTTTCCCGAGGATCGGGTCGCGAGTTTCTGGATGAAGAATACCGTGATTCCGCTCGATATTATCTTCGTCCGCAGGGACGGGACGATCGAATCGATTGCCGCCAATACCATACCCTATTCGCTTGCACCCGTTCGCTCCAATGAACCGATTGCGACGGTGCTCGAAATTGCTGCAGGCCGGGCAGCTGAGCTAAGCATCGAGCCGGGCAACACCGTCTCCTGGCGGTGATGATATCCGCATCCGCAAACATCCTTCCTATTTGACATTTTTTCATTGCGAAGCGCATGGCTGCGGGGCTAAGCGAACGCCATGAGCATATTGGCGAACATATTCACTTGGTGGGACGGCGCGACTATCGGCACGGCCCTGTTCAGCGCCCGCAACGGCAAACGCGTCGGCGAGGACGTGTTTGGCAATATATATTTTCAATCAAAAAAAGCCGGCACTGGTCATCCTGCCGGACAGCGCTGGGTCATTTACAATGGCGCCAATGATGCCAGCCGCGTGCCACCCGAATGGCATGGCTGGCTGCATCACAGCTATGACGAGATTCCCGAAAGCCATCTGCCGCAGGCGCGGATCTGGGAAAAGGAACCGAGCGGAAACCTGACTGGTACCGCGCAAGCCTATCGCCCTGCAGGTGCTCTGGAAGAAGGCGGTCGCCGTGCCGCAGCGACCGGCGACTATGAATCCTGGAACCCCGCCGAAGCGGAATGACAGGCATGGCGCGCCACTCCATTCCATTCTCGATGCTGGCGGCGACACTCCTGCTGACTGGCTGTGGCTGGTTCAGCGGCGACAATATCGATGAAAATGCAACCGGTCAGGCTGCTGAAAAGGGCAAGGTTGCCGCAACCGATGGTGACCTGGTCGCATCGGTGACCGATCAGATCGGAACACCGATGGCGGAACGCGTCGCCACGCTCGGCTTTCTCAACAAGCGCAATGGTCTGACGCGGGATCTCGAACTGCGACCGGGTCAGTCGATCCGGATCGGCCGTGCGATTGTCCGTTTGCGTGCCTGCGAGAAAACGGCGCCTTGGGAACTGACCCCTGAACAGGGCGCCTTTGTCCAGCTTCTGGTCAACGAACGACCACCCAATCGATCCGGCGAAGATCAGTGGAAACGGGTTTTTTCCGGCTGGCTGTTTCGCGAATCACCTTCGCTGAATGTTGTCGAGCACCCGATTTATGATGTCTGGGTCAAGAGTTGCGCAATGAGCTTCCCGGGCGAAGAGGATTCATCCGAAGATTCGGTCAATCCGACCGCTCCGCGAACATCCTCGTCCAATCTCGCCAATAGCCCATCAAGCGCACCGAATGAAACCGTGCCGGAAACCGCGGCACCCGCCGCTCCGCCAGCGGCCAAGCCCGGACCGGCGCCGAAGAACGCACCGGCCGATTTGATCGGCGACCTGATCGGCGAAACCGAAGACGGCACATAGCCTCTCACCCTTTTGAGCTCTTCCAGATAGGCCTCCTGGCTGATTTCAATCGCCCCCAATGATGCCAGATGATCGGTCATGAACTGGCAATCGAGCAGCGGAAACCCACCGACTTTTAGCCGCGCTACGAGCCACGCCAATGCGACCTTCGAAGCATCGCGAGACCGTGAAAACATGCTTTCACCACAAAAAGCACCGCCAATGGCCAGACCATAAAGACCGCCAACCAGATTTTCCTGTCCGGTCTCATCGTCCCGCAGCCAGCATTCGACGCTATGCGCACGGCCCAGCTGGTGCAGCTGGTTGAACGCCGCCTCGATTTCGGCATTTATCCAGGTTTCTCTGCGATCCCCGGCTTCCGCAGCGCAAATCGCGATGACATTGGCGAAGGCAGTGTCGGTGCTCACCCGAAAGCGGTCTGATCTTATGGTTTTGCGCAGCGAGCGCGACATCCGGAAATTGTCGAGCGGGATAATCGCGCGGGCCTTTGGTTCAACCCAGAAGGTTTCCGGATCATCTCGCGCGTCGGCCATCGGGAAGATGCCCGACGCATAAGCTTTTATCAGAAGATCGAGATCAATAGTCATCAAAGGGGGATAACCCGGTCAGTACCATTCGCCCAGACGGAAATCGACAAAATTGCTGTCCGTCACTCCGACATCAGAACACGGGCTTCGTCGGCAATTTTTTCCGCAATCGCTGCATATTCGCTGGCAAAGCCGGCATTGGTGCGCCAGGCGGCGCCAATACTGCGGGTCACCGACCAGCCTTCGACGTTGAGCAAAGCGACATCTCCGCCACGGGCCAGTTCCGAACGCACATAGAGCGCAGGCAAAATCGCCAATCCCAGACCGGAAGCCACCATCTGCCGAACGCTGTCCAGACTGGTGCCCTCATAGTCGCGCAGCAGGTTCATATCATGCTGCTGGCACTGACGCGCCACGTCGCGATGAAGATGGTGTCGTCGATCCAGGCTCAGCACCGGCAATCCTGCAAGATCGGAAAGGACGAGATTTTCCCTGGCCGCGAGCGGATGATCCGGCGGCGCGACCAGAATCAGCGGTTCGCGAAACAATGGTTCGATATGCAGATTTTCGCCCTCGATCGGCAAAGGCCCGAGCAGCATATCGATAGAGCCCTTGGTCAGTTCCATCGCCTGCAGATCGGGTATGCCTTCGCGCATGTAAAAGCGCAGATCCGGGCGGGTGCGATGCAGAGCCGCAATCACCGGAGGCATTAGATAGGGGCCAAGCGTCGGCGAAACACCAAAGCGCAAGATTCCGGCCAGACTGTCGCTTGCCCGTTCGGCCAGATCGCGAATATCCTTCACCTGAACCAGAACCTGACGCGCGCGATCCGCAATCTCCCGGCCGACCGGAGTCAGTTCGGCGCCATGGGTGCGCCGTTCCACCAATGTCACACCCAGTCTCTGCTCGAGAGTCCGCAATTGATGACTCAGGGTCGGCTGGGAAGCGGCGGCGGCTTGCGCGGCCTTGCCAAAATGGCGGTGGTCGGCAACGGCGACCAAATATTCGAATTGGCGTAAAGTCGGCATAGCGCAATTCCACCTTATAGAAACAATCTATCGATTCTTACGATTTCATTCGATTAGAATTATCACGTGATTTGCGTCATATCAACTGTATCGATGCCGAGGCACGATAGAAAGAGGATATGTCGTGGAACAATATGCCAATAGCCTGAACCGCAAACATCACAATCCGGGAAACCGGATGGCGAGCAGACACGACAATAGCGAACAAGTTCGTGAGCTAAGAGAATTGCAGCGCAGCCTGGCCGAGCGCATCCGCAAAATTCAGCGTGGTGCACAATGCCGACAGCAAAGCGAAACCGCATAGCTTACCCAACCCCTCCCCCAACCCCTGGGGCGGCAGCACTCCCCCAAGCGCTAGCCGCCCCGATTTTTATAATCAGGACGATGCCCCGATGGTGAAAAAACTGGGCAATGCCCTGCAGGAATTTATTGCGCAGGAAACCAGCGCAGGCATCATATTATTCTGTGCGGCCGTGGCGGCCATGGTCGCCATCAACAGCGCGCTCAATCCCTATTATCTGGCCTTCCTCGACATCCCGGTCGCCATACAATTTGGCGGGCTGGAAATTGCCAAGCCATTGGCACTGTGGATCAATGACGGCCTGATGGCGATCTTCTTCTTTCTGGTCGGACTGGAAGTGAAACGCGAGCTGCTCGAGGGCCAGCTTTCCAGCATCGAGCAAGCCGCGCTTCCCGCCATTGCAGCGGTTGGCGGCATGGCTCTGCCGGCCCTGGTATTCCTCTATTTTAACTGGACAGTGCCGGAAAATGTCAACGGCTGGGCGATTCCGGCAGCAACCGACATTGCCTTTGCTTTGGGCGTGCTCGCCCTGCTCGGCAAACATGCACCGGTTTCGCTGAAAATATTGCTGCTCGCGATCGCGATCATCGACGATATTGGCGCGATTGTCATCATCGCTCTGTTCTACACGGCGGAAGTTTCGGGCTTCTCCCTGTTGCTCGCGGGTGGCGGAACACTGCTGTTGTTCGCGATGAATCGTCTGGGCGTGATCCGCACCGCGCCCTATATTCTGGTCGGTATTTTTCTCTGGATATGCGTCCTGAAGTCCGGCGTCCATGCAACCCTCGCCGGAGTAATCGCCGCGCTTGCGATACCGCTGTCCGCCAAAGATGGCAGTTCGCCGCTAAAACATCTCGAACATATATTGCACCCCTGGACGGCCTTTCTGGTGCTGCCGATATTCGCCTTTGCCAATGCCGGCGTGTCGTTGGCCGGGCTGCAGATTGCTGACCTGATGGCTCCGCTGGCGCTTGGCATTGCCGCGGGACTGGTCATTGGCAAGCAGATCGGCGTGTTCGGGTTCATGTATCTGGCGACCAGAATCGGTCTGGTGAAGCGGCCAGCCGGTGTCACCTGGCTGCAGCTATACGGACTCGCCTGCCTGACCGGCATTGGCTTCACGATGAGTCTGTTCATCGGCAATCTGGCCTTTGTCGATCCCGACCAGATCGAAACAGTCAAGCTGGGCGTGATCAGCGGCTCGCTGATTTCGGGTGTGCTGGGTTACTGCATCTTGCGCTTCGCCGCTTCATCGAGCCACGCCAGAGCAACAACACTGGCTTGACATCCCGGTGGCGATGATGCGCGGGATAGCGACCTGCGGTCAGATTTTCATCGCCGGATAATGACTCACCGAAACGGTCGGCATCCGCCACAATCCATGTTAAAGGCCGGTCATGAAGCGACAACTCTATCTGGCAGCCGGTCTGATCTCGGTAGCACTGGGCAGCATCGGTGTCGTGCTGCCACTGCTGCCCACCGTGCCATTCATGATCCTCGCGGCCTTCTGCTTCGCGAACAGTTCGCCGCGACTGGAGTCCTGGCTGGTCGAGCATCATGTCTTTGGCGGCCATATAAAGAACTGGCGCGATCGGCGCGCGATCACCCGGCGCGGTAAATGGGCGGCAACGCTCGCTTTTGCGGTCAGCTGTGTGATTGCCCTGCTCTTTGTCAAACTGCCCTGGAATCTGATTCCGATTGCTGCGGCACTGATCAGTGGCAGCTGGATCTGGACCCGCAACGAGCCCGGCCCCGGAACATTGCCGCTACGCCCCCCTCCGCAGAAAGAATAGTTTCCGCATCGCGCGAATATGATAATCTCCTCCAGAATCTTAGGAGAGAGAAATGTCGCGGCAACAATTGTTGGAAATGACCCGTTCACTGGTTGAACATGGCAAGGCAGACACAATGGAGCTGGTCGATGAAGTGGTCGCGGTGCCTGCATCCGACTATACCGATGAAGCCCGATTTGAACGCGAGAAAAATCTGATCTTCAAGCGGCTGCCATTGATGATGGCACCATCCTGCGAGCTGCCCGAGCCGGGCTGTTACAAGGCGATGGACATGGCCGGCATACCGGTGCTGATCACGCGCCAGAAGGACGGGACCGCACAGGCTTTCTTGAACAGCTGCACCCATCGCGGCAATCCGGTGGCGCAAGGCAGCGGCAAGGCGTCGCGCTTCACCTGCGGCTATCATGGCTGGACGTTCAAGAATGACGGCGACCTGCTGGCGATTGCATCGCCGAAAGATTTCGGAACCGTTGACAAGGCGGCTTTCTGCCTGAAGAAATTTCCGACGCTGGAGCGGGCGGGCCTGATCTGGGCGACGCTCGATCCGGACAGCACGCTCGATATCGAATCCTATCTCTGTGGCTATGACAGTCTGCTCGAGCATTTTGGCTTCGACGGCTGGCACCTGTTTGATCAGCGGACGATTCCGGGGCCAAACTGGAAGACCGCCTATGATGGTTATCTGGATTTCTATCACCTGCCGGTCCTGCACAAGGACACGTTTGGCGCAGATTTCTTCAACCGCGCCAATTATTTCTACTGGGGGCCGCATCAGCGCCTCTCCTCGCCATCGAAATTTGTTCAGAAGACGGGTAGCGACGAGCAGATTGATCTCAGCGAGATGGATGAAAAAGACTGGCCGATTGATGCGCTGTTGCAGGGCGTCTGGACGATTTTCCCGCATATCTCGATCGCCAGCTTCTATGGCGGCGGCGGTCGCGGGGCGATGATATCGCAGCTGTTCCCCGGCAAGACCGTCGGCGAAAGCTTCACCACGCAATTTTACGTGATGGAACATGCGCCAACCGACGATGCCGTCCGTCAGGGCGCGCGGGATCAGTTCGACTTTCTGGAAGTCGTCGTCGCCGAGGAAGACTACAAGACCGGTAAACGCCAGCATGAATCGCTGCAATCGGGCCTTATTGACAAGGTATGGTTTGGCCGCAACGAAGGCGGTGGTCAGGCCTTCCACCAATGGGTCGACCGTTTGACCAAGGCGGATGACGCGGAACTGGAACGGATTTTCGTACCGCAATTGCAAGCAGCGGAGTGATCCGGTTCAGGCCCCGGTTCAGACGTTGCGATAGTCCCTGACCGGCGGCAGTACCTCTTTCCACTTCGGTTGCTCGGCGCGCAGCTTTTCGAGCATCTTCTCCCAATAGGCGTCGGTCTTGCCCTTGAACCGGATGTCAAAATCTTCCTGGGTTCGGAATTCGAGCAGCTCGACGCCTTGCTCACCGACGGTATAGGTATAGGGCGTGCCGGCGGGCAGGAAAAACCCGTCGCCGGCACCCATTTCTTCCGTGCCCATCCGGATATCGCCGCTGATCAGATAATAGAGGCAATCACTGTCATGGCTGTGCAAAGGCAGCGGATAGCCGGGCTTGAACCAGACATAGTGGAGCGAAAAGCCAAAGCCGCTGAACAGGCATTTTAATACCGCTCCCTCTCCAATGCCGGCTTCGCCAAGCCTGGCCGCACCCGCCAAAATCACCGGATCATCATCGACATAAGCCATATGCCCGGCCTCATCGAGACTGGGCGCATCCTTGCTCCTGAAAATCCGCAGGACTTTAAGCGGTTCGGGCTTGTTTGGAAAAGGCGAGCCTGCGTCTGTCATATGTGCCTCCGGAGCAGCTGGGAACCGCAACATAGCAGCGCAGGCACGCGCGAGAAAAGCAGATAAATGCTAGGATCAGGACCCTGGCAACACTCACGCTGCCGGGAATTTTGCCACATAATGATTCAATACGGCCAGATTGAGCAGATTCTTGAACGCACAGCCCATGCCATTTTTGCTATGCCACACCACTTCAGCCTCAAGCGCGCCGAGACCGGGCAGCGTCAGCCAGCACAGCGTGCCCGGGTGCATCTGCAGCAGAGCGTCGCAGGAAAATCCGGCGATCGACAGGTCCGTCACTTCCGTCGGAAAGCTGCTTGAGCAGGAAAACCGCATCCGCGCGGCAACCCTGATTCGTTGCCGTGGCGCGCATCGATCTTCGTTGGACGCGACCGAATAGGGCAGGTTCTGCTGAAAAGCATTGTTATTTGCCGGGGGCATGTGGGTTGTCGAGTCTGGCATATCTGTCTCCTGACCGCGAATATCGCTGGGGTGGACGCCGCCCTGATCGATGAATAGCTGGCTACGGCCCAATATTGAACCCGATGGGTTAACCATGCCTTCCTCTTCACGGTAAACAGCGATAGGCCCAGATTTAACCATGTTGCGATTTGGCTGACCCGGAAACAATCACGCTTGCCGAATGGATCGCAGGGCGCTAATGCCCGCGAATTGGTTGTTCCGCGAGGGCGAAACGGCCAGTGCAGGAGTGTAGCTCAGTTGGTAGAGCATCGGTCTCCAAAACCGAGGGCCCACGGTTCGAGTCCGTGCACTCCTGCCATTTTTCCTTTGTAGCACCGAAATTTTCATGCCCCAGTTTATCTCCGCCATCAGCCTGATCGTTCCTGACTATGATCAGGGGATCGAATTTTATGTCGGCCTGATGGGCTTTGAGCTGATCGAAGATACATATCTGTCGGAAGACAAGCGCTGGGTGCTGGTGGCGCCGCCGGGCAGCACCGAAACCCGCCTGCTGCTGGCGAAGGCGGAGAACGAAGCGCAGGAAGAGATCATTGGCGAACAAGCCGGTGGCCGGGTGTTCCTGTTTCTCGAAACCTATGATTTTGACGAGGATATCGCCCTCATGGAGCGGGCCGGCGTTGACATTATTGAAGAGCCCCGAGTCGAAAGCTATGGCAAGGTGGCAGTCTTTCGTGATCCCTTTGGCAATAAATGGGACTTGATCGAACGGCACTAATAATCGGATGCCCTAGCGTCGCTGCTGTCAATTGCCTGAACCACAGTTTTCTGCCATGATTACTCAATGATCGAGCAAAAAATAGCACCGGCTGACGAGGCCGGATTGGAGCCCTATTTGGGCGGCAGAAGTTTCGCGCAATGCTGGGAAAAATATGAGACCGACGGCTATGTGATTTTCCCCGGAATCATGTCCCGGGAAGAGGTCGAACAGCAACGGGCCGCGCTTCACCCTTTTATCCAGGCCGATATTCGCGGACGCAATGTATTTGAAGGCGTCCAGTCCAATCGCATCTACGCAATGCTGGGCAAAGACCCGGTTTTTTCGGATCTGGTCACCCATCCTTTGCAACTGGCTTTTGCAGAGAAGGAACTGGGCAAATCCTGTCTGTTGTCAGCCTGTCTTGCGATCAACTTGCACCCGGGCGAAACCGTTCAGCCCTGGCATATGGACGATGAGCATTGCCGTCAGCCGCTTCCGCGCAAGGCGCTGGGCGTCAGCACCTTCTGGACGATTGATCCGATGACCGAAGATAATGGTGCAACCGAACTGATTCCCGGCAGCCACAAATGGGGCAAGGTCGAACTCAACGGTGCCAACAGCCTGTCCGATTTCATCACCAAAGGCAGCAGCGATCAGAGCGTTGATCCGGGCGCGCATAGCGACGCCATAAAGGCGGTCATGCCAGCCGGGTCCCTGATGATTACCAAGGGTAATTTATGGCATCGCGGCGGCGCAAACCGGTCGGACCAATCGCGAATGATCGTAACACCGCAATATTGCCCGGGCTGGATGCGGCCATTGGAGACCATGTTGCTCGCCGTGCCTGCTGAAAAAGCAGCCGCTTTGCCAAAGCGCGTGCAGGAATTGCTCGGCTATTCCATTCACGAGCCTTTCATGGGCTATGTCGATGGCATGCACCCGGGCCGGAAATTGCAACAATATTAAGCTGTTATCCAGGGAGATGACCGATGCAAGCCTTGGAGAGCGAAGCCCCGCTGATTGTCTATGTCGACATCAAAAGCCCTTATGCCTTTGCCGCGATCCGGCAGACGCTGGCGCTGGAACAATCGCTGGATATGCGCTTTGACTGGCGGCCACTAACCCTCGATATCCCCAGCTATCTGGGATCGGCGCGCAAGAGCAAGGGCAAGCTGGTCGAAAGCACCCGCAGTGCCAGCCAGTGGGATCGGGTGAAATATGCCTATCGCGATGCGCGCCGCTATGTCGAGCGTCAGGGCCTGATGCTCAAGGGTACCGAAAAAATCTGGGACTCGTCGATCGCCAATATCGGAATTTCATGGGCCATGCAGACCGACCGTGACCGGCTCGGCGCCTATTTCGACGCGGTCTATCCGCCGTTCTGGCGGCGCGAGCTGGATATCGAAAATGTCGCCGTTGTCGCCGCCTGTCTGGAGCAGGCTGGCATCGATTCGAACGGCTTTGCTGCCTTTCAGCAAGGCGAGGGTCGCGACCAGCATGACGCCCTGCAGGCGCAGCTCCACCCGAGCGGCATTTATGGTGTCCCGACCTATGTCTTTGACGACACCATCCTGTTTGGCCGCGAGCATCTTCCCTTTGTCCGCTGGCACTTGCAGGGACGAAAAGGCCCGGCGCCCGATATCGCCTATGAGATCGATGACATGGAGCCCGTATTATGCTGACCGTCTTCATCGATTTCAAGTCACCCGCATCCTGTCTGGCGCTCGAACCGACATTGGCTCTGGCGCGCGAAACCGGCGTCCATATCGACTGGCTTCCCTTCTCGGTCCGGCCGTTTTCCGTGCCTGAAGAACAAGCGGACGAGACGGTTGGCGAGCGTCATCGCCGCGTCCGCGCCCTTGCTCAGCGCGAAACCCATTTGCATTATGCTGCGGTTCAGGGACGGGAGATGCATTTTTCAGAAATACCGGCTGGCAGCGAAACGGCGCTGGCGGCCATGGCCAGCATTGACGGCGATCCGATCCCGTTCATCCGCGCCGCTTTTTCAGCTTACTGGGTCGAGCAGGCGGACCTGGATGATGAAATGGTGGTAGCCGCCCTGTTATCCTCGCTGAACATGGCTCTTCCCGATCTGCCATCGGCCCGCGCGCGACTAGTCTCGATTCGCGCAAAAGCCGAAGAAACCGGAATTTTCGAATCGCCAACCTATGTCATTGCCGACCAGCTGTTCGTTGGCCGCGAGCATCTCCCCTGGATAGGGTCTCTGGTCGAAGCGGCACGAGTCCCGTAAATTTCCGTTCTTTTTCTTGCGAATCCGGGAATCCGCGTCTAAAGGGCTGGTTCTTTCCGAAACCATGCATATATCTGAAGACGGTCAAATGACTGACACCCGGAGTTTATGTGGAAACCGGCGAGAAAGTTTAGGGAATCAAGCATGGCGAAAGTCAATCCAGGCGAATTCATGAATCAGGTCAAGGCTGAGACCAACAAGGTCGTCTGGCCCACTTGGCCCGAGACCGTCCGCACGGCGATCCTCGTGCTGATCATGACCACAATATTGGGCCTGTTTTTTCTTGGCGTTGATTCGGTTTTTAACGGGATTGTAGCCTGGCTCCTGAGCCTTGCATAAACGCCCCATATAAATTTTTTAGGTTATTCGCATGGCACGCTGGTACATCATTCACGCTTATTCGGGCTTTGAGCACAAGGTCAAGGAAGCCATTGAGGCCGACGCCAAGCGGCTCGGCCTGACCGAACTGGTCGAGGATATCGAAGTCCCGACCGAGACGATTACCGAAGTCAAGCGCGGCAAGAAAATCCAGTCGGAGCGGAAATTTTTCCCCGGCTATGTTCTGGCCAAGCTCGAAATGACCGATGATGTCTATCACCTCGTCAAGAACCAGCCCAAGGTAACCGGCTTCCTCGGTAGCAGCGGCAAGCCGCAGGCGATCAGCGAAAGCGAAGCCGCCCGCATCCTCAACACCAAGGAAGAAGCGGCCAACGCTCCGAAAGAACGGATCACGGTCAGCTACGAAATTGGCGACGAGGTCAAGGTCAAGAGCGGACCGTTCAACAGCTTCAACGGAATCGTCGAAGAACTCGATTTCGACAAGAACAAGGTCAAGGTTTCCGTATCGATCTTTGGCCGCGCAACCCCGGTCGAACTGGACTTTGGCGAAGTCGACCTGATCAGTTAACCCGTCATCCCGGCGCAAGCTGGAGTGACGAAACAGAGATTTGAAACTTCGGTTTCGAATAACCAGTGTGGGAGGAGGGTTCGCTCTCCGTTTGACCACTTAATTTGCGGGTGCGGCAATTTCGCCAAGCCCAAAAGAATGAAAGGACAGCCAAAATGGCTAAGAAAATTGATGGCTATATCAATTTGCAAGTACCTGCCGGTATTGCAAATCCATCCCCGCCGATCGGCCCAGCATTGGGTCAGCGCGGCGTCAATATCATGGAATTCTGCAAGGCGTTTAACGCGGCGACAGACAAGCTTGAAAAAGGCACACCGATCCCGACCAAGATTACGGTCTATGGCGATCGCAGCTTTACCTTTGTCACCAAGACCCCGCCAGCCAGCTATCTGATCAAGAAGACTGCCAAGCTGAAAAAGGGTTCTAGCGAACCTGGCAAAGTGGCCGGCGGAACGATCAAGGCTTCGCAGATCAAGGAAATTGCCGAAACGAAAATGCCCGACCTCAATGCCAACAGCATTGAGCAGGCTATGAAAATCATTTCAGGCACCGCACGCTCGATGGGCGTAGAAGTGGTGGAGGGATAAGAATATGGCGAAACTCTCCAAAAAAATGCAGGCGATCAATACAAAAGTTGACCGCGAAAAACTGTACACCATCGATGAAGCCATCAAGACGCTGAAAGGCCTCGCTTCTACCTCGAAGTTTGACGAGACACTTGATGTCGTGATCAATCTTGGTGTCGACCCCCGCCATGCTGACCAGATGGTCCGCGGCGTGGTTTCGCTGCCATCCGGAACCGGTAAAACGGCCCGGGTTGCGGTATTTGCCAAGGATGCGAAAGCAGACGAAGCAAAGGCTGCCGGCGCTGATACGGTGGGCGCTGAAGATTTGATGGAAGCCATGCAAGGCGGCGACCTCAACTATGATCGCATCATCGCTACTCCTGACATGATGGGCCTCGTCGGCCGTCTCGGTAAGGTTCTCGGTCCCAAAGGCCTGATGCCCAACCCGAAGCTCGGCACGGTTACTCCCAATGTCGCGCAAGCGGTCAAGGACGCCAAGGGCGGCCAGATCGAATATCGCGTCGAAAAAGCGGGTATCATCCACAATGGTATCGGCAAGACCAGCTTCTCCGAAGCCGATCTGCGCAAGAATTTCGATGCGCTGGTCAGCACGGTGATCAAGGCGAAGCCATCCGGTGCCAAGGGCAAATATGTCCGCAAAATCGGTCTGAGCACGACCATGGGGCCCGGCCTCAAGGTTGATCTCAGCGAGATTGAAGGCGCCTGATTCGTCGCCCGTCGCCCCGGCAACAGCAGGGGATGACACAATAAGCTGCTAGAAAAAGGCCGGGCGCAATCCCGGCCTTTTTTCATGCGCCATTTTTCTAAGGACCCGCGATGACCCTATTGCAGATCAGCGCAGAACTATCCTACCGCCTCCCCGCGCCCTGCACCATATTGGTCCAGGTAGAAGCCGCGGCGACGACCGACCAGATATTGGAACATTCCGACATCAGCATCGGCACCGCTGACGACAAAACCATCGTCGCGGCCCACGATGGCATCGGCACAAGGCTGTGGACCACGCAGCAGGAGCAGCTCACCATCTCTTATGCCGCGCGGGTTGCGATTGATCGCGCCAATCCGGATTTTGCCGCTCTGCCCGGAACCGCCCTCAGCGACCTGCCCGGCCATGCCGTGCCCTATCTGTTCAACTCGCTCTATTGCTCGGTCAATGCTTTTGACCAAGTGGTCACCAGCGAATTTTCCGGCTTGCGCGGCGGCCCGCTGGTGGCAGCCATGGCCGACTATATCGAACGGGTCATGACCTATGGATCGGATAGCGACAATGTCCATACAAACGCCGAGCAAAGCTTTGCCGCACGCAAGGGCGTGTGCCGCGACTATGCCCATATAATGATCAGCATGGCCCGCGCCGCCAATATCCCGGCCCGCTTTGCCAGCACCTATGCGCCCGACGTCGAGCCGCAGGATTTTCACGCCGTGCCCGAGGTTTTCCTCGATGGCCGCTGGCATCTGATCGACCCCACCGGCATGGCAGAGCCAGCGGATATGGCGGTGATCGGCATCGGCCGCGACGCCACCGATGTCTCCTTTCTTACCGCCTTCGGCAGCATGAATATGGTCGAGCAGCGGGTGACCGTAACACGCGCCTGAATCTCCCGCGTGCATTTCAAACGTGCAATCCTGCCGCTTTTTCGATTATGAGACTCGCCTGACCACAGCAGGAGAGTGCCCGTGATAGTCACCAATAAAGTCGATCCCTCACCGCAACAGATGACGGCCTTTTTCGGCGCGCCGGAGGATGGCCCGTTCATCATGGTCAATCTGCTCAAGTTCAAGGACAAGGCGGACTATGCCGATGGCTCCGACGCCAATCTGTCCGGCCGCGAGGCCTATATGCGCTATGGCGCGGCAGTGCAGAAATGCATCGCCGATGTCGGTGCGCGCAGCATCTCTTCAGGCCTGGTCACCGGGCTGATGCTGGGCGAGGTCGAGGAGCTGTGGGACATGGTCGCACTGGTCGAATATCCCTCGCTGGAGGCGATGAAGAACATGGTGATGTCGCCGGAATATCAGGCGATTGCCGTCCACCGCAAGGCCGGGCTAGCCGGCCAGCTCAACATCAAGACCAAAAGCACGGGGGGCTGATATGACCGACAGCATCCACAAGGGCTCCTGCCTCTGCGGCGCCATAAAAATTGAAGTCGCCGGCGACCTGCCCGAAGCCGACGCCTGCCACTGCAGCCAGTGCCGCAAGCAATCCGGCCATTACTGGGCCTCGATCGACGTCCCGACCAGCGCCGTCACCATCAACGGCGAAGACCATATCCGCTGGTACCAATCCTCGGAAAAAGTCCGCCGCGGCTTCTGCGACACCTGCGGCGCCTTCCTGTTCTGGGACCCTATCCACCACGACAAGATCGCCATCGCCATGGGCTGTTTCGACCAGCCGACGGAGACGAAAATCTGGAGCCATATCTTCGTCGCCGACAAGGGCGATTATTACGAAATTGAAGCGGGGGTGCTGCAGCGGGATCAATAAACCTTCTCCCGTGAGGGAGAAGGTTTATTGGAAAGCCATGCCGCTATCTGCGTGAGAATATCAGTATTCAGAAATAACGCTGGTGGATCCCACAGTAGAATCAATGCCGAACCTGTTTCAGGAAACGGCTGCTAGCGCACATTTAAACCGTGAGCGTCTATTTGGTGACCGATTAGCCTTTCTTCGCCTTTCGGTCCTGAGCGCTAGAGAACAATGCTAATATAGCGAAGACGAGAACCAGCAAGGCAAACCCCTTTGCAAAACTGCCAAAATCGACGACCTTCAGAGTGTGGAGCGACATTAACCCGGAGGAAATTCCCGTCGCTAGGAGGTACATGCCAGTCTTCTTGCTCATAGGTTTGATTTCCAAAAAATCCGCCGATTAGCCCCACAATAAACAATCTAACCAACGACGGCAATCAGTGCGTCAGCTGACCGACAGCCATTATAATCCAAACGTCTCCTATTGTGCCCGCAGTCGAATTCAAAACCCACCCACTCTTGACATCCCCGCCCCACCCGTTAATGGCTCCCCTACAAATTGTGCTTCCCTTAAAAGAATCACAATTTCCGTCCGAGACAGCGGGTGAGGGTAATTTGACCCTCTTAATTTCCAGCCTAGACGGGGATCAGTTTTTTCGTGTGGAGACACACGGGCACGCAGCAAGCGTTTTCCAACGCGGCAGAGCGGCCAAAACCCCCCTTCGGATTATATGC
>NZ_JBALTF010000010.1:43001-47670 GCF_036964675.1 Parasphingorhabdus sp.
CGTCAAAACGCAGTCCACGTGAAGGAGCAAAATATGGATCGTGGTCAAAAGACCGAAGCGGTTGTCGCTCTGAACGCACTTTTCAAGCAGGCCGGGGTGGTCGTGGTGACACGCAACCTGGGTTTGACTGTGGCTCAATCGACCGAGCTGCGGACGAAAATGCGGGACGAAGGCGCAAGCTTCAAAGTCTCTAAAAACCGCCTTGCCAAGCTGGCTCTCGAAGGAACCGACTATGCTCCGCTAGCAGAAATGCTGACGGGTCCGGTCGCGCTTGCCACATCGGATGATCCGGTGGCCGCTGCAAAAATCGCAGTGGAATTTGCAAAAACCAACGATCGTTTGGAAATCGTTGGCGGCGCAATGGGCGACACCCTTCTTGACGAAGCAGGTATCAAGACCCTGGCTGCCATGCCTTCGCTTGACCAACTGCGTGGAACGATTGTGGGATTGCTTGTCGCACCACAAACGAAAATCGCACGGGTTCTTGTCGAGCCGGCAACCAGTGTTGCACGCGTACTCAGCGCTTATGCTGCTACGGGTGAATAGTTGAACCCTTCGTCACCCCGGACTTGATCCGGGGTCCAGAGCCTAAAAGCACAATGTCTGTGTTTGCCGCTCTGGATGCTGAATCAAGTTCAGCATGACGATCTCGAAATGATTAGAAAAAAAACGGAGCATATTTAACATGGCTGACATTGCAAAATTGGTTGAAGAACTTTCGAAACTCACCGTCATGGAAGCGGCTGAACTGTCCAAGGCACTGGAAGAAGAGTGGGGCGTTTCTGCTGCCGCTGCTGTTGCAGTTGCTGGTCCAGCGGCTGCCGCTGGCGAAGCTGCTGAAGAGCAGACCGAATTTGACGTAATCCTGACCGGCGACGGCGGCAAGAAAATCCAGGTGATCAAGGAAGTCCGTGCGATCACCCAGCTTGGCCTGACCGATGCGAAAGCACTCGTCGAAGGCGCGCCTAAGGCGATCAAAGAAGGCGTTAACAAAGCCGAAGCAGAAGACATCAAAGCGAAGATCGAAGCTGCCGGCGGTACCGTCGAACTCAAATAAGCCTGACGGTTTATTGAAAAATCAGGGGTGGTTTCCGGTTCGGAAGCCGCCCCTTTTTTATGCCCCTGTTCAAGCCTGTATCTATGGCAGTTCGAACACCAGCCGGACACCGATGATGTCGAGTCCGGGGTTCTGGGCCCGGTTGAAAATACCGGCATGGCTCAGATGCACCCAGGTCGCTTCCAGATCGACTTTCTCCGACAATCGCACACCGACCGACAATTCCGGTTCAAACAGCACCCGCGATCCCAATTGCCGTTGCGAGCCGTCGGGCGCGAATTCCAGTCGGGGACCATCGTGAATCGCAATCCCGATCCCGGGCCGCACATATATCTTGTCCCCGAACTTCCAGCTCAAACCGGCCGCGACAAAACTGGTGTCGCCGGAAAGATTGACCGAAGCCAGCAGATAGGGTGACGGTTTGCCGATGGCAGACAGCGCCTCGATCCGGTCGCCGCGGTAGCCGGCCTGCAGATCGACGCTGTCGGCATCGGAATCGACGGCAATGATGGTCACCACCTGATGCGCCGCGAACCCGCCATAAATTTCATCGGCATGGGCAGGTGGAGCCAGGGCCAACCCCAGAAAAACAGTCAAATATCGTGCAGAAAAACGGACCATCAGGACGAATTACAAGCGTTTCAGGCCGGGCGTAAGCCCGATGAACGGGAAGTCTTTTTCTGGGGCATGTTGATGGCTCAAGTTAATTCAGCCGATCGGCACCATCCGCACCGGCATGTGGTCAATCTCGTGCAGGAAACAACTGCCGGAATAGGTGAGCGGACCGTCCTGCTCGACCCGGATATCGCGGCCGAGAATTTCTTCGAACAGCGCCGCCAGCTGCATTTCCGCCAGCCGCGCACCAACGCAGCGATGGACGCCGTGACCAAAGGCGATATGGCGGCGGGCATTGTCTCTCTGAAAATCCACAACATCCGGATTGGGAAACAGCTTCTCGTCGCGATTGGCCGAGATATACCAGAGGATGATTTTCTCGCCCGCCGGAATGATCTGGCCACCCAGTTCGGTCTCGCGGGTGGTGGTCCGCCGCATGTGGGTGACGGGTGATTGCCAGCGGATGATTTCCTGCGCGGCGTTGGCTACCAGCGAAGGATCGTTGCGCAGCAGTTCAAACTGATCGGGGAACATGTTGCAGGCCCGGACAAAGCCACTCATGCTGTTGCGGGTTGTATCATTGCCCCCCACGATCAGCAGCGCGATATTGGCCAGCCGCTCCAGCTCGGGCATATTGCCCATCGCCTCGCTGTGGATGATGCGGTTGAGAATCTTGTCATTGGGCGGTTGTTTGCGTTCCTTTTCAAACAGCTCGTCGAATTTGCCCAGCATCTGGTGCATTTCGGCGAAGAAATTTTGCATCCGCTCCTCGCTCTGGTCAGGCGAAACTTCGCTGGCGGTATCCGACCAGCGCTTCATGTCGCGCCACTGCTCCCATGGGAAATCGAACAGCACACAGAGCATGCCGATGGTCAGCTTCACCGAGACTTCCTCTACCCAGTCAAACGTCTCACCAACAGGAAGAGCATCGAACAGCTCCTTGGTGCGCGCTCTTATTTCGGGTTCTCGAGCGAGCATCTGGCTCGGGTTGAAGGATGGCTGTACCACCTTGCGCTGCGCCGTATGAATCGGGGCATCCATAGCGATGAAATTGGGAAATTCATATTCTCCACTGCCGTCGGTGATGGTGATGCCGCCAACCTCATAGGAGGAAGAATAAGTCTCTGGGTCAAGCTCGACTTTCTGCACCAGATCATGGGTAACCACGGACCAATAGGGTCCATAAGGACTATCAGCGAGATAGCTGACCGGCATTTCGCGGCGCAGCTGGGCGAAAGGTTCCTGCCAGCGATTTTCGGAATAGAGCGCACCGTCACTCACATCAAAGGGAGTGATCGCCCGTTTTTCCTGAACATCAAAATTGGTCATTGCGTTTCTCTCCTTGGTTGCAGATTATCCGATGGTTGCGGAAAGGCAAGCCGCTGCTTACACAAATGTTCATTATGGCAGGGGTTAAGAAAATGGCAAACAATGACGATCTGAGGGCTTTGGTGCGCACGATCCCGGACTATCCCAAGCCGGGTATCCAGTTTCGCGATGTATCGACCCTGCTGCTCGACGGACCGGCCTTTCGCCGCACCATCGACCGGATGATTGCGCTGATTGATCCGGACAGCTTCGACCTGATCGCCGGCATCGAGGCGCGCGGCTTCATCGTTTCGGCGGCGATGTCCTATGCTCTGGAAAAGGGCAAGGTGATGCTGCGCAAGCCGGGAAAATTGCCCGGAAAGTCGGTCTACATAGACTATGCGCTGGAATATGGCACCGACCGGATCGAGATGCATGTCGATGCGATCCGGCCGGGGCAGCGGGTTTTGCTGGTCGATGATCTGATCGCCACCGGCGGTACCGCGATGGCGGCAGTCCAGCTGCTGCGCGGACAGGGCGCGGTCGTGGACCGGGCGCTGTTCATCGTCGACCTGCCCGATCTGGGTGGCGCGCAGAAGCTGGCCGCCGCCGGTGTTGAGGCGACCGCCCTGATGGCCTTTGCCGGTGATTGACCATATTGCGATCATCACCGGCGTGCAGGACGAGGCCGATGCCTTCCGGCGCGATCATCCGGTAAAGCGCGTCGCCAGCCCGCTCGGCGAAATACGCCAGCTCGAACATGCGGGAAAGCAGGTCTCGGTCCTTTGCTCAGGCATTGGCAAGGTCCACGCCGGAGCCGCCGCCCTCTATATGCACAGCCATTTCCGCCCGGACCTGTTTCTGGTGATCGGCACCGCCGGCCATGTCAGCAGCAGCCAAGGTGACTGTTTCTACCTCAGCGAATCCCTGCAAGCCGACTATGGCACGCTGGAGAAGTTCGGTGAGCATGATGGCTTCACCCATTATAACGCCGGCGCCTGGCCGATTGGCCCGTCGGACTGGAAACCCTTCACATCCCATCCGATGCCCGAAGCTCTCGCCCTGCCCGAGGCGCGGATCGCGACCGCTGACTGTTTTGTAAAATGCCCCGACCGCTCGGGCTATTTGCGCGACACACTCAAAGCCGACCTGGTCGACATGGAGACCGCAGCGGTGGCGCAGATTGCGGCGCTGCTCGACATCCCCTGGGCCGGGATCAAGGCGGTGACCGATGGCGCCAACAGCGACAGCTCGGGAGACTTTCACGCCAATCTCGAACGGGCCGCCAACCGCGCTGCCGATGAAGCCGCTCGGTTCATTGAATTGCTATGATTGCATTTGACAAGTCACCACAATCTTAGCCACAAATAGATGGTCGCTCAATAATCGGAGCCAAACCGCGTGCCAATAGTTGAATTTTTCGTCAGAAAAACGCTGCATTTTATGCCGATATTGTTCGGATTTCTGTTCTTTGGGCCACTTTTTGCACAAATTATGGATAGATTGGGCTGGCAACAACCGCTCGGTCTGTCGACCCTGACTTTGGGACTGATCGTCGGCGGCACCTGGGGCCTATTGGCGTTTTTCCGGGGCAGCTGGATATGGGCCAGGCCATGACGGAAGCGGAACTGCGCAAACAGGAACGGATGATCGCCCGCAAATATGCCGATCGCTTCCCGTGGGAGGTAC
>NZ_JBALTF010000011.1:0-45974 GCF_036964675.1 Parasphingorhabdus sp.
GGGCTAGTCATCCGCCTCGCCGCCGGCATCGATGGCAAAATGTTCGGCAACCAGGGCCCGGATATCGATCCTGACTTTCAGCCGCGCCGCGAGCAGCGCCATGCCGCTGATTTTGCGCTGCACGAACAGCAAATCGGTCGGCGGGATATGCCACGCCGCCTTGTCTGCCGCCACATCCATGGTCTGATCGCGCAATGTGCCGACGAAACCACGATCGCCAAAATCGAACCTGCCGGGGCGATTGAGTTCGCCGACAACGACATCAATCATCCTGTCGATCCGGTCGCGATGTCTGGTGATTGCTGCCGCGCCGACAAAGCCGGTTGCCTGCGCTGCCTCTCGCACCCCGTCGCGATCACCATTGAGGGCCGCGATGATCAGCGTCCGGTAACCATCAGCCAATTTGGCATCAATCCGCCTGGTCGCGCCAAAGTCGAGCAGCACAAGCTTTCCTGTTTCCGGTTGATAGCGATAATTGGCGAAATTGGGATCCGACTGAATGATCCCGAATTCAAATATTTCCCGCATCACCAGCTTGAACAGCAAGCGCATGGCTGCGTCCCGGATTTCCTGCGGCGCATCCACCAGAGTCTCGATCGCCTTGCCCTCGACAAAGCTCATCGCCAGCACCTGATCGGTGGTAAATTCATCATCGAGAAGCGGAATGACATAATCGGGCGCTTCCGCAAGCAGCGCGCCGAACTTGCTCAAATAACGACCTTCCCGGACATAATCAGCTTCCTGATGGAGCTGCTTCTTGGCCTCGGCCAACAGCGGCGCAATGTCCAATTCACCCGGCAACAGATTTGAAAGCCGCAACAAGGTCGCGACATTGTCTACATCCGCATCGATGCTTGCTCTTACGCCGGGATATTGAACCTTTATCGCCAGGTCGCGACCGTCGGGTGTCTTTGCCCTGTGGACCTGACCAATGGATGCTGCCGCAATTGGCGTGGCTCCAAAATGCGCAAATCGCTTGCGCCAATCCCGTCCCCATTGCTCCTGCAATACGCGCTGCAATTGCTGGGGCGGCATCCGGTGGGCATTGTCGCGCAGCCGCGCCATGATCTCGGTCAATTCTGGCGGAAGCATATCTCCCGCATCCAGCGAGATCATTTGTCCGAGCTTCATCGCCGCCCCGCGCAAATGCGACAGCCGGTCAGCGACCCTGGCCATATTGCCTGGCGTGAGCATCATGTCGCGCATCGCCGGGCGTTCGCCATCAGCCAGTCGCCGCGCACCTTCGGCAATCATGCCGCCCGCCACCCCACCGGCCAACCGGCCAAAATGGCTCAGGCGGGAAAATCGGCTGTGCGGGACGGCTCGGTTCTTGTGATCGCTGCTATTGTCAGTCACTATCTTACCATCCCCGGCTTCCCGGCACGCCTTTGAACGGGCCAGCGAGATTGCTGGTTATCCAGCCACCGTAAAAATCACCGGGCTGCGGGATCGCGGTTTCACCGTTGACACTGCACCGGTCAAACGGTCCGGCATAAAAAGCGACATGATCTTGCAAGATCAGAAAGTCTGCGCTGGGGCTTGGATAGCTCCAGCCAATGCGCGGCAATATGCTGTCGCCGATGACCACATCCCAATAGACTGCCGCGCCTTTCCACTCGCAAAAGGAACTGCCCTCCGCCCGGCGCAGCAGTCCGGGCGTAATATCCGATACCGGAATATAATAGCTGGGCGGATGGCTGGTCTCGAGCGTGCGCACACTGTTGCGGGTATTGGCGACAATCTGTCCGCGATGTTCGATCATGATCCGGGCCGGGCAAGGCTCGGCAACCGCCGGACGGGGATAGTGCCAGACGCTCTCTTGTCCGGGTTCGATCGGATCTGGTTGCGGCATCATGTCGGTAACCGCCTGCCAGCATAGCGGACTGTAATCTTGTTCATATTGTTCTTCTCGCCCATTGGGACATATTGCGAACTGCAATCATCTTGGTGAAAGCCCAGCCTCCAAACGCTCGGCGGACCGAATTTTCCTGGTCCTCCCTGTGACCTTATTCCGCGCAAGGCCATACGGCTGAAAGACCTATGTTATGAAAATTGCTATTGTTGGTTCAGGCCTGTCCGGCCTCGCCTGTGCGGACCAATTGGTTGCCGCCGGCCATCGGGTCAGCCTGTTTGACAAGGCCCGCGGGCCGGGAGGGCGAATGTCGACGCGGCGGCTGGACACGGTCGTTGGCCAGGTCAGCTTTGACCATGGGGCGCAATATTTTACCGCCCGCGATCAAGCCTTTCAAACAGTGGTCAACCAATGGCAGGATAACGGCATAGCGGCCCGCTGGCCCGGCGCTGGTCCGGACGCATGGGTTGGCGTGCCGGCGATGAACGCGCCGATCAAGGCGCTCGCCGCCCGGCATGATGTCACATGGTCGCTGCGCATAGATGGCTTGGTGAAAAATGATGATGGCTGGCAATTGCAAAGCGACGGCCAGATCATCGAGACCTTGTTTGATAACGTCATTCTTGCCATTCCCGCCGAACAGGCCGCTGATTTATTGGCATCGTGGGACAAGGATTTTCTGGCGGTCGCAGCGCACACGGTTTCTGCCCCCTGCTGGACATTGATGCTGGCCTTTGCCGAATCGCTGCAGACGGACAAAATAGCCGTTAGAGACGATCCCGTCATTGGCTGGGCTGCGCGCAATTCCGACAAACCCGGTCGGACAGGACCGGACAGCTGGGTCATTCAAGCCTCCCCGGACTGGTCTCTGGAACATCTGGAAGACAGTCAGGACCAGGTTATCTCGATATTGTCCGCTCGTTTGGCGGATATTTTGGGTGTTGCGCTGCCCGATCCACTGGTCGCATCCGCGCACCGGTGGCGCTACGCCCGATCGGGCAAAGCAGATCAAAACGCGCTCTATAACGAGGATTTGAAAATGGGCGTTTGCGGAGACTGGTTGATCGGTCCGAGAGTCGAATGTGCCTGGCTATCCGGGACGGCGCTGGCCAGGATAATCCTTGCCTAAAGCGCTGCCAGGGCGAGTGTGGTTACGCCCAGACCGGCAGATAATATTATCCGCAGGCGGAGCATCCAGTCCGGCATTATATTCAGGCGGTTCAGCCTGACATCCACCCACAGGGCTGCGATCAGGGCAATGCCAAGCAACGCCAGCGACGGGCCAGGCCAGGTTGAGCCGATCATCCAGGGGATGCCGCTGACCAGCGCCAGCAGACTGGGCAGGACAGCGACGCTATACACCCATCGCGGCGCTCCCGGACTGGCAACCGCCAGGCCCCACCAGAAGCCACCGAGAAAGCTGAAGATCAGAGCCGCATATAGAAATGCTGCGCTCAGCGCGATGTAACGGGTGTTTTCGTCAAACACGGCGACCAGGCACAGGATTTGCGGCAATAGTCCGGCCAATCCGAGCAGGCGAGCGGAAGGAGGAAGTTTGGTTTGCACATGATTTCCCATTAGCGGACGCGGTTCTTGGTCACCTGGGGGGCTCAGCACTTTCGTCCAACAGCAGAATCACTTCATGGCCGGACGACCAAATTCCCCAGATGCTTTCCGTTGAATAGCATGAACAGGGCCTCGGGAAAATTATCTATTCCTTCGACCACATGTTCGGGCAGAACAAGGTCACCGGATCGCATCAAATCGGAAATTTCTCTCATCGCTTCGGGATATTTTGCGGCATGATGGCTGACCACAAAACCCTTCATCATCGCGTTTCGTTCGGCGAGCCGTAGATATAATTTGGGTCCACGCACATCCGCCAGATTTTGATATTGCGAAATCGCACCACAAATCACCACACGCGCTTCCGCAGCTGCCAGATTGTCGAGCACATGATCGAGAATTTCGCCGCCAACATTGTCAAAAAAGACGTTTACACCATCGGGAGCCGCCTGTTTCAGTTGCTCGCCAACATCACTATTCTTGTAATCAATCGCAAAATCGGCGCCGAGCTCATCAGTGAGATATTGGCATTTGGCCGGCCCGCCGGCGATGCCGATAACCCTCGCGCCCCGCATTTTTGCCAGCTGGACGACAATCGATCCGACGGCGCCTGCAGCGCCTGACACAACCACGACGTCATTCTCTTGCACTTCACCGACGGCGACCAGTCCAACCCATGCGGTCAAGCCTGTGGTGATGCCCAGAGGTCCGGCAAACGCGCTTGGTGCGATACCTTCTTCCGGAACAATCCTGGTCACGGCACTGTCGGGCAAAAGCGCAAAAGTTTGCGCCGACATAAGCCCATAGACCCAGTCACCGACCGCCAGATTGTCGCTGTTGCTCTCGACAATCTGACCGACACCTAGCGCTCGAATGGTGGTGCCAATCTCGCCAGCCTCATGCATCCCTTCATCGTTCAATGTCGTCCGGATCCAGGCGTCCATCGACAGCGTATCCACTTTCGCCACAATATGATCGGCGGGGATGGCGTCGATATTGACATCCTCAACACCGAAGTCATTGATGGTTGGCATGCCGTCAGGACGTTGCTTTATGAAGACTCTGCGGTTCTGGATAGTGATGGCCGAACTCCTGCCAAAAGATGAGGGATATCCGCTTGTTTATGATCATCACCATTGGCCGCAAGTAGCATTTTGAGTAGCTGCCCGGCTCGATCTTGATGTTCGAGTCCATTGCCAGATTTGCGGCACTTGCGGGCGATAGTTTGTAAGCCGGTTTATCCTGAAAGCGGACAGTGGGACCGGTGAAATTTCAGTAAAACTACGATCGAGCGACTCTATTCCTGGTCGTCAGCATCCATATCCTTCTTGCCGCACAGGCCATCGATTTGAGCCTGGCGCTTTTGCAAATAATATTCGCGCGCCGCGACATAGGGGTCGTCTGAATTCTGGACCTTTTCCAAATCCTCGTCAAATTCCACCCGTTTGTCCAGTTCGCGAGCAACGCCAGTTGGAACGGTGAAAGCAAGCTGGTTGAATGGTTTCCCAGCAAAATGCGGCAGCAAAAAGCCGTCCAATCCACCGCCGATCAAGTCGCGAACGCTCGTTGCGCCGACGATCGGCAGAAAGAGAAATGCCCCCGGTTTGACACCATAGCATCCCAAGGTATCGGCAAAGCCATTTTTACGCTGCGGCAAGTTGATCGGTTTCCGTCGGGCAATATCAAAAAGTCCGACCACGCCGATGGTCGAGTTTATTATGAAACGACCTGCGGTTTCTGCGGCCTTGCCGGGCTTGAGCTGCAGCAGGAAATTCACGAAGACTGCGGGTTCATGGAGGTTGTTTGCGAAATTCCGCAGGCCATTGCGGATCGGTTCCGGAACTGCTTTTTCATAAGCATCCGCGGTTGGCGCAACCACGGCTGCATCAATGGCTTGGGCGATGGCGTAAGATTCGACGTTGATATTCTGCAATGGATCGCCGGGCGTGCGGATTTGCCCGGTCACAACGATCACGCCAGCCTCTGGGCTTGCCGCCGCTGCCGGTTGCATCGGCTCCACCTGTTGCACGGGCGTAGTCATCTCATCCGGTGCCAAATGAGATGTTGCTGCGAGGGGCGTTGCTTCAATGGGGGTTGCTGGCAGCAGAACCAATGCAACGGCTGCGTCAGGCGCCGGCACTATCACCAGAATTTCTGTATTTACGATCGAAACCGGGCGATCCGGTACCGCTTGATCGCTCAACATCGGTGCCGCTAAAGCGTCGTTCGACGAAGCGATCTCCGACGGTGGAATGCCGTCAGAATATGCCGGTGCGCTGGCCAGTAGCAGCACACTTATTAAACCTGCCATGCTCATCCGCCCGCCCTTTTTATGCTTTTTGTCGACTTGAGGCCAGACTTCAGGCTCCGGATTATTGGTCAGCCGTCGCTGACGGCATCACCTGCAGATGGAATATTTTCACCCGCACCAAGCATGGTCCTACACGCAGAAAGCGCAAGAAAGGAAATTACATTTACGGCCAGGCATGATTGTTTGAAAATATCTGGCTCCTTTCCGCGGAGTTGCGGGCGCTAGCGCCGTTGGGCCGGGTTGAAAAAACTTCCAGTTCATCAACAAGATCACCTTCGGCCCAGGCTGCATTTGATGCCATTTCTCCATCTCTGGCAGCCATATATGCGTGGCAGGAAGCGAGCGAAGCCGTGAAAAGCTTGTTCATCATTCAGGTCGAAGGAAGGTTGAACGCGATCGCTGCTCTTGCAGCTGGTGCCGAAGCACGACCACCAATGTTGACGGTGGAGCGGGTGAAGGGAATCGAACCCTCGTCGTAAGCTTGGAAGGCTTCTGCTCTACCATTGAGCTACACCCGCATTTCCAGATCGACCGGATGGGCCGCTATTGCCACTGCTTTTGTGGTGCGTCAATCAGGAAAGGTCGAGATTTGCCTTTGTCCTTTGGTCTTGTTGAGCAAACCATAGGGCCACAACCTGTTGCTCCGTGTCGCTCATATGCAATCCCAGTTTCGAGCGCCGCCAGAGGACATCCTCGGCGGTGCAGGCAAATTCACGATCAATCAGCCAGCGGATCTCTATCTCATAGAGGCCAGCGCCGAATGGCTGGCCCATATCGGCAATATTCTGGATGTCCTTGAGCAGGATTGCGACATCGGTGCCATAGGCCCGCACCAGTCGGTGCAGGATGGACCGGTCGAGAAAATTCCACTGTTCGGCATATTGATCGACCAGAACATCAAAACCATCCGGCGCAAAATCACCCCCGGGGAGATGCGCCTCCTTGGTCCAGTCGTCGCCGTCAACATCCAGCGCTTCCGACAGCGTCCGGATCGCCTGCAGGGCCAGCACCCGATAGGTGGTAATCTTGCCGCCAAAGATCGACAGCACCGGCGCGCCATTTTCATTGTCATAGTCGAAGACAAAGTCGCGGGTGACCGTGGCGGCGCTGCGACTGTGATCGTCGAACAGCGGCCGCACGCCGGAATAGGTCCATTCTATGTCATCCGGGGTCACCGGTATCTCGAAATATTCGCTGGCCGCGTCGCACAGATAGGCAATTTCGCCATCGCTGATCTTGGCGTCGCCTTCGGCATAGCTCCAGGGTTCGTCGGTGGTTCCGATCAGCGTGTATTCGCCTTCATAGGGAATGGCAAAGATGATCCGGCCATCCTTGTTCTGAAAGATATAGCTGTGCTCACCCCGATATTTGCGCTTCACGACGATATGACTGCCCTTGACCAGACGCAGTTTCGCCGCATGGTTGCTGCGGTCATATAAGGCCGTGACCGGATCAACCCAGGGGCCGGCGGCGTTCACCAATATCTTTGCCTGTTCGGTTATTGTCTCACCATTCTGCTTGATTTGCAGATCCCAGTGATCCGCATCGCGCTGCAGTCCCACGCATTCTGCACGGGTCCGGATGTCGGCACCCCGATCTGCGGCATCACGGGCGGTCAGCGATACGAGCCGGGCATCCTCGACCCAGCAATCGGAATAGGCGAATCCCTTTTTCAGCCGCTTTTGCAGCGGGTCGTCGCGACGGTCCTTCCGCAAATTCAGGCTCTTGGTGGCTGGCAATATATCGCGGCCGCCAAGATGATCATAGAGGAACAGGCCGAGACGCAGCAGCCAGGCCGGACGCATGCCTTCGTCTACCGGCAGAACAAAGCGCATCGGCCAGATGATATGCGGGGCCGCGCGCAGCAGGACTTCCCGTTCTTTCAACGCCTTGCGCACGAGGTTGAATTCATAATGTTCAAGATAGCGCAGGCCGCCATGGACCAATTTGGTGCTGGCCGACGAGGTATGCGATGCCAGATCGTCGCGTTCGACCAGCAGGACCTTCAATCCCCTGCCCGCTGCATCGCGCGCAATTCCGACGCCATTTATGCCGCCGCCAATAATGGCCAGATCATACATCGCAGCCGTCATAAAGTAACCGGCGATTCGCGCAATGCTGCAATGCAATATATCCGGCTATGGCTTGGCTTTTGCTTGCCTTTTGGATGCCAGCTTATAGCGTGGAATGTAGAAAAAGGAGCGGATGATGTCGGCACAGCATATATTGGTCATCGATGAAGGAACGACGTCGACGCGGGCGATGCTGTTTGGCGTCGACGGTAAATTGCAAGGCTCGCAGCAGGAAGAATTGCTGCAATATTATCCAGCGCCCGGCCTCGTCGAGCATGATGCTGTCGAAATATGGGACAAGACGCTGCGCTGCTGTCAGAAAATGATCGAGCAAGTCGGCGGCGCCGACAAGATTGCCGCCATTGGCATTGCCAATCAACGCGAAACGGTGGTCGCCTGGGACAAGCGCACCGGCGAGCCGCTTTGCAAGGCGATTGTCTGGCAGGATCGCCGGACCGCAAAAACATGCGACCGGATGAAAGCCGAGAGTCTCGAGCCGATGGTCCAGGCGAAAACCGGCCTGCTGCTCGACCCCTATTTCTCCGGCAGCAAAATCGGCTGGATGCTTGAAAACTGGCCAGAGGTGCGCGCTGCGGGAGATAATCTGGCCTTTGGAACGATCGAATCCTATCTGATCTACCGGCTGACCGGCGGCCAGCATGTCACCGACGCCAGCAATGCCAGCAGAACGATGCTGTTGGCGCTTGATGGCAATGACTGGGATGACGAACTGCTGTCGCTGTTCGATATTCCGAAACAGGCACTGCCGCAGATTGTCGACTGCGCCGGCGAACTTGGCACCACTGCCGCGGACTTGTTCGGGAGCAGCATCGCCATTGCCGGTTCCGCTGGCGATCAACAAGCGGCGACCATCGGCCAGGGATGCCTGGCGGTGGGCCAGACAAAGGCTACCTTCGGGACCGGCGCCTTCGTTCTGACCAATAGCGGAGACACGCCGCCGCAGTCGGACAACCGCCTGCTATCGACGATTCTCTATCAATATCAGGGCCAACGCATCTACGCCCTTGAAGGGGCCATTTTCGTCGCCGGAAGTCTGATTCAATGGTTGCGCGACGATATCGGCTTGCTGAAATTTGCGGGAGAGAGCGAGGAACTGGCGCGCTCGGTCGCAGATAATGGCGGCGTCTATCTGGTCCCTGCCCTGTCTGGCCTTGGTGCACCCCATTGGCGCGCCGATGCGACAGCGACCATCTCCGGCCTAAGCTTTGCTTCGAAAAAGGCGCATATCGCCCGCGCTGCGCTGGAATCGACGGCCTATCAATGCCAGGATCTGAAAACTGCCTTTTCCGCCGATGGTGTCGACTGGCACCGTCTGCGGATTGATGGCGGAATGGTGGTCAATGACTGGATGGTCCAGGATTTGGCCGACATATTGGATATCACGGTCGAGCGGCCGGAGTTTTTCGAAACCACAGCGCTCGGCGCAGCCATGCTCGCGGCGGTCGGATGCGGCATCTATCCATCGCTCGAGGCAGCCTCGGTGATGATATCGGGACTGGATGTCCATCAACCGGATATCGATCCTGAAACCAGACGTCTGCGTCTGGCGGGATGGAAGCAAGCCATAGACTCGGTTTTGGCGCGCTAGGCCCAGTCGGGGCATAAAAAAGCCCGCATGAAGCGGGCTTCTCTAAATTTTTATCGGCAACCGATGCTAAGCGTCGGAAACTTTCTTCTTTTTCTCGGCCTTCACGTCCGCCCAGATCGTCCGGTAGGACAGATAGGCGAGGATGGTCGCGATCAGCAGGAAGGCGAGAACCGCCCAGCCAGCTTGATGACGCTCTTCCAGCTTGGGTTCGGCGGTCCAGATCAGGAAAGCGGAAACATCGGCTGCCATCTGATCAATGCTGGCCTTGGTGCCATCGGAATAGCTGACCTGGTCTTCAACCGCCAACGGTGGTGCCATCGCCAGGTTCAGGTTCGCAAAATAGGGATTATAATGCAGTCCCGGTCCCGGTTGGTTGGCTTCCGGCAGATTGGCCGGTGGATCGATGTAGCCGGTCAGCAGGGAGTAGACATAAGGTGCGCCGCCTTCACGTGCCTTGGTCATCAACGACAGATCAGGCGGGATCGCGTTATTGTTGGCAGCGCGCGCAGCGATATCATTGGCGAATGGCAGAGGGAGTTTGTCCGCTGGCAAACCAGGGCGCGTGGTCATTTCCCCGGTATTCGGATCCGCGTCAGGAACGCCGATCGACCAGTTGGCAGCAATCGCCTTCACTTCGTCTTCATTATAGCCGATTTCTTCCAGATTGCGGAAGGCAACCAGACGGAGAGAGTGGCAAGCCGAGCACACTTCCTTGTAAACCTGGAAACCGCGCTGCAGTTGCTGGCGATCAAATTTGCCGAGCGGGCCGTCTGAAGCGAAGGATATTTCTTTCGCCTCTCTGTGGAACTCATGCTCCGCTGTTTCAGCAGGCGGATTTGAAAAATATTCAATTGCGCCCATGCCAGATGAGATCAACAGCCAGCCCGAAAAGAACAGGCCAATCAAGATTCCGATAATTCTTACCATTGCGACAGGTCCCTGTTTCTTAGCTGGCGGTTGTGAGTGGCTTGCCGGTTACCGATTCCGTAATACTGTTCGGCAAGGGCTCAGGCTTTTCCAACCGAGACAACAGCGGCAATATGATGAGAAAATGTGCAAAATAATAGGCGCTGGCGATCTGGCTGATCATCACGAAAGGTTCCGCTGCCGGTGCGCCGCCACAATATCCGAGCACCAAGATATCAACCACAAGAATGCCGAAGAAGATCTTGAACTTGGGCCGGAACATTCCGGAACGAACCGGTGATCTGTCCAGCCAGGGCAGGAAGAACCAGACCAGGATTGCAGAGAACATCGCCAGCACACCAAGCAACTTCGCCGGAATGAACAGGAAGTCGACGGTGAAGGCGCGCAGAATCGCATACCAGGGCCAGAAATACCATTCGGGAACGATATGAGCCGGCGTGGAGAGCGGGTTCGCCGGGATATAGTTGTCTGCATGTCCCAGAGCATTGGGCAGGAAGAACACCAATATCGTGAAGAAGATCAGCGCCACGCCGAGCGTCCAGCCGTCCTTGGCTGTATAATAAGGGTGAAACGGAACCGTATCCTGTGGCCCCTTCACATCGACGCCAGTCGGATTGTTGGAACCCGGAATGTGCAGCGCCCAGATGTGCATGATAATCACGCCGGCGATGACGAATGGCAGCAGATAGTGAAGCGAGAAGAAACGGTTCAGGGCTGCGTTATCCGGCGCAAAACCACCGAGCAACAGTTCCTGAATCGGCTTGCCGACCAGCGGGATCGCCTCGAACAGGCCGGTAATCACCTTGGCACCCCAGAAGCTCATCTGACCCCAGACCAGCGAGTAGCCCATGAAGGCGGTGGCCATCATCGCCAGGAAGATGAACACGCCGAGGATCCAAATGATCTCGCGCGGCGCTTTGTAAGAGCCGTAGAAAAGACCGCGTCCGATATGGAGATAGATGGCAATGAAGAAGAAGCTGGCGCCATTGGCATGGGCATAGCGGATCATCCAGCCACTGTTCACGTCGCGCATGATATGTTCGACCGAATCAAACGCAATATTTGCATTGGCCGCATAATGCATGGCCAATATGATACCGGTGACGATCTGAACGACCAGAAATATTCCGGCCAGAGAACCGAAGTTCCACATATAGTTCAGGTTGCGCGGGGTTGGATAGCCAGCGCCCAGACTATTGTAGATCAGCCGCGGAACGGGAAGTTTTTCGTCCATCCACTGACCGAATTCGGTTGATGGTGTATATTGTTTTGCCCAAGGAAAGCTCATTTTTCTCTGTCCTTTAGCCGATTTTCACGACGGTGTCTGATTGGAATTCATATTCTGGCACATCCAGATTTCTGGGCGCCGGACCTTTGCGGATGCGGGCTGCCGTATCGTAGCTCGAACCATGGCAGGGGCAAAAATAGCCGCCAAACTCGCCCTTGTTCTCGCCCTCGGCCGCACCCAGTGGAACACAACCCAAATGGGTGCAAACACCCAGAGTGATCAGCCAGTTTTCCTTGCCGACCTTGGTGCGTTCCTGCAGAGTCTGCGGATCGCGCAGCGATGAAATATCCACCGCATTGGCTTCCGTGATTTCGGTGTCCGTCAAATTACGGACAAACACAGGTTGCTTGCGCCACAACAGCTTTATCGCCTGTCCGCGTTCGATGGCGGACACATCAACTTCAACCGATGCGAGAGCGAGAACGTCCGCGCTCGGATTCATCTGATTGACCAACGGGAAAACGGTAGCAACCGCCCCGGCACCAGCGAAACTCACTGCTGCGATATTGATAAAGTCCCGGCGGCGAACGCCGCCTTCTTCTGCGACTGCCGTTTCAGCTGTTTCAACCGTTGCCATGCAAACAAGCCCTATGAATTAGTTATGACCCCCGCTGCCCGAATGTTCGATGCTGCTTAACAGCGATTTGAACAGGCAGTGATTTGCGCGCCTGATAGCCGTGAAGGATAGGGTTTGCCAACAGGGAATTTTCGATTGACCAAACATTCACTTGTCGGTCATGGTGAGCGGCCCATGAGGATAGCATTGTATCAACCCGAGATTGCGGGAAATTTAGGAACGATTTTAAGGACTTGTGCATGTCTGGACGTGCCGGTTGATATCATAGAACCTTGTGGATTTCCGTTCAGTGATCGCAGTCTGAAACGGGCCGGAATGGATTATTTCGAGCATGTTCGCTATACCCGGCATGCCGACTGGGATACGTTCCGTGCGACCGTTGATTCCCTTGACGCCAGGATTATCCTGCTTTCCAGCAAGGCGGATGCACCGCATCATGGATTCGCATATCGCAAAAATGATATTCTTCTGTTCGGATCGGAAGGATCAGGAGTTCCCCTGACTGTACAGGAGCAATGCGATGGTAGAATCACCATCCCGATGAAACCTGGCATGCGTAGCTTGAATCTGGCAGTTTCGGCTGGCATGGCCTTGGGGGAAGCACTCAGACAAACAGGACAATTTCCGGAATGACGACAATATTAGATGACCAGCAGCGCACGGCCCAGACCTGGTTCAAGGAATTGCGTGACCAGATATGTGCGGAATTTGAGAAAATTGAATCGGAAGCGGATAGCGACGCGACCTTTGATTATCTGCCCTGGGATCGCGAGAATCCGGACGGCAGCCCTGGCGGCGGCGGCATCCAGGGGCTGATGAAAGGCAAGATTTTTGAAAAAGTCGGCGTGAATATTTCCACTGTTGACGGCTCTTTCAGCGAAGAATTCCAAGCCCAGATCAACGGCGCAGAGGATGATCCGCGCTTTTTTGCCACCGGCATCAGTCTGGTCGCGCATATGGCGAATCCGCATGTGCCCGCCGTGCACATGAATACGCGATTCCTGTGCACGACCAAACGCTGGTTTGGCGGTGGTGCCGATCTTAACCCGGCGATCGTCTATGACGAAGATACCGAAGAGTTTCATGCCCGATTCCGCTCGGCCTGCGCGCCGCACAACCCGGAATATTATCCCCGGTTCAAGAAATGGGCGGATGACTATTTCTACATTCCCCACCGCAAGGTGCACCGCGGCGTCGGCGGCATATTCTATGACCATATCGAACTGAACAAGGAATTGGACTTTGATCGCCATTTTGCCTTCACCCAGGATGTCGGCCGGGCTTTTCTCGACATATTTCCGAAACTGGTGCGCAAACGGATGGCAATGGAATGGACCGCGGAAGAAAAACAGCAGCAGCTGGAATGGCGCGGTCGCTATGCAGAGTTTAATCTGGTCTATGACCGGGGCACGACCTTCGGTCTCAAGACCGGCGGCAATGTCGACGCGATCTTGATGAGTCTGCCGCCCGAAGCCAAATGGACCTGAAGTCGAATGGACCCGAATGATGTGACGGAGCAGCTTCAGGATGTTCCCAGGGGTCATGTCGCGACGATCGTGACTCATCTGGAGATGCTGGAAAAACCGGCTTTGCCAGAGACCAATTCCAGCCTTGTTCTGGAAAGCTGGCCCAATCCGGCTACTGAGGACTATCGCGCGCTGTTCCGGAGGGTCGGCGAACCATGGCTGTGGATTTCGCGGCTATTGATGGATCAGGCAGAACTGAAAGCGATAATTGATGATCCGGCGGTTGAAATTTCGATCGTCCGCGATGGCGCAATGCCGGTCGGTTTTATCGAACTGGATTTCCGGCAATCCGGCCAGTGCGAAATTGCCTTTTTCGGACTGGTTCCCGAGCAGAATGGCAGGGGCCAGGGCCGCTGGATGATGGAACAGGCGCTGAAACAGGCGTGGCGAGACGGGATCAGACGCGTCTGGCTGCATACCTGCACACAGGATTCGCCGCGCGCCCTGCCCTTTTACCAGCGCTGCGGCTTCCGCATTTTCAAGCAGGAAACAGGCATGATGAAGGATCCGCGCCTGACCGGCCATTTGCCCCAGTCAGCCGCGCCGCATGTGCCTATATTCAGTTGAAGACTTCGCCTACGTCGGCTTTCTTGCCGGTCAGCTCGATATAGATGGACATGATCACGACGCTGAGCACGAGCTGGAAAAGCGTCCCGGTCAGCGAAGCCACAAGATTTTCGACAAATGGCCAGCCGGTGCCGCCGGTAGCCAGACCGGCAATGACGCCGGTGACCGCTTCCATGGCACCAATGGCAATCGTGCCGACCACCACAATGATCAGCGCGAACAACAGGATGGAGAAACCATTATTCTTCGTCAACGACCAGCTTTGCTTGAGCAATTCCATCGGATTGCGCTCGCCCCGGTCGGCGATCAACGCCGGTACCAATATCAGTCGAGCGGTCAGATACAGGCCGGGAATGATGAACAGGATGAACCCCGGCAGAGTCACCAAAGCGGTCAGCAGATTGGCGATCAGATAGATCACGAACAGTTTCAGCGCGGCGACCAGGTCTTCGGCGACGGTATTGTTGCGCGACGGGGCAAGGGAAAGATAAATCGCAAGACCGCCAAAGCTGATGATCAGATTGGAGGCCATGATCGGAATGGCATTATCATTGAAATAGGCCGAATAAATGGCAACAAGCGCATTCATGTCTTCATCGCCGGTGAAAACGGGTTGAGCGACATATTGCGCGAACAACAAGGTCGGCAGAAAGAGGAAAACGCCTGCAATGGCAATCATTGCCTCTTTATGCGCGCCGAGCAGGGCCATCGCGCCATTCCAGCATTGCATATAGTTGAGCTTCATGTTTTCGTTCCCGGATCCATTTCTCGATAGCCCGCCCTTGCCACCCGGCCAGCAAAAGTGCACGAAATTTCTATGAACGGTCCCAATGACATTGAATGGCGCATTTCGTCCGAAAAGGTCGATTATCCGGAAGCGCTCGCGGAAATGGAGCAGCGCAACGCCGCGGTTCACGCGGGGGACGCGAACGAGCTGATCTGGCTGCTCGAGCATCCGCCGCTCTATACCGCCGGAACCAGCTCCGATCCGGCGGAGCTGCTCAGCCAGGCCTTCCCTGTCTACGATACGGGCCGTGGTGGCCGGCATACCTATCATGGCCCGGGCCAGCGGGTTGGCTATATCATTCTCGACCTGAAGAAACGCAACGCGGATGTGCGCGCTTTTGTCCATGCGCTGGAGTACTGGGTGATTGCGGCGCTGGCCGAATTTGGCGTCGCAGCGCGGGCGGTGGAAGGCCGCGTCGGCATCTGGTGCGATACCCCGGACGGGCAGGAAGCCAAGATTGGCGCAATCGGGATCCGCATTCGCAAATGGGTGACGATGCACGGCTTCTCGGTCAATGTTGATCCCGATCTCGGCCATTTCAGCGGGATCATCCCCTGCGGGATCAGCGAATATCCCGTGACCAGCCTGGCCCAACTGGGTATCGCGATAGAGCTTCAGGAGTTTGACGAAGCGTTGCAAAAAACGGTTGGCGGTTTCCTGAAGGCGATTGATCACGACTGATTACAGGCTATGAAACCCAAGTTACCCATCGAAGATGAGAGGACAAGATCATGATCAAACTGACGAAAATTGCCGCTGCCGCAGCGGTAGCCCTGACGATTACTGCCTGTTCCGGCAACGACGCGCCGGATGCCGGTGACGTTACCGAAACCCGGATGGACGATGTTGATGTCATTGATGGCACGATCAGCGACGACATGGTCGATGTCGATACGATCAAGGAAGTCGACGCTACCGGCGCTGAAACGGACGATACGGCGGACAAGAAAACAGAGGCGGCGTCCGGGGAGAAAACTGATTCTTCGGAAAAGCCGTCAGAATAAAATATCAGGCCAGGCCGAGAATCTTGTGATTCTGTAATGACAGGCGCCATTTTGGATGGGCCTGGACAAAGGCGATCGCCTGTTCAAGATGGGCCTGACTGGCGGCCGGGTCTGCAATCGCGTCCTTGGGTTGCAGCAACAGATTGGCGAAGCTCCAGCCCTGCATTTCCTGCCAGTCGCTGCCGTCCTGCGGCCAGACCAGTTTCAGCTCATCACCCGAGCGCTGGACCGTCTCGCTTTGCGCCTTCGGGCTGATGCAGATCCAGTCAATCGTGCGCGGAACCGCAAGCGTGCCGTTCGATTCTATGGCGATGAAAAAGCCCTCGGCGTGCAGCGCGTCGATCAGAGCCTCGTCGACCTGCAGCATCGGTTCGCCGCCAGTCAGAACCACGAAGCGGGATTCGCGCTCGTCACCCCATGTCTCGGCCGCAGCCGTGGCGAGATCGCTGGCCGTCTTGAAACGCCCGCCCCCCTCTCCGTCCAGCCCGACAAAATCCGTGTCGCAAAACTGGCAGATCGCGGTGGCGCGATCCCGTTCCAGCCCGGACCAGAGATTGCAACCGGCGAAGCGGACAAACACCGCCCGGCGCCCGGCATGCACGCCTTCGCCCTGCAGGGTCAGGAATATTTCTTTGACCGCATAGCTCATGGGGCCGCGTATCGCGTCGGGTCGATTATACCGGCTTCTTCGAACCCCTTTTGCCGCAGGCGGCAGCTGTCGCACAGCCCACAAGGCAGATTATCGGCGGTCGGGTCATAGCAGGACCAGCTCCAGGCAGGGTCGAGGCCAAGCCGGATTGCTTCCTTGGCTATGTCTGCCTTGGTCATATATTGAAGCGGTGTCCGGATGTGAAAGCCGCTACCCTGATCTCCGGCCCTGGTGGCCAGATCGGCCAGTCGCTCGAACCCCTCGATAAATTCGGGGCGGCAGTCCGGATAGCCGGAATAATCCAGCGCGTTCACACCGATGAATATATCCCGTGCCTCCCTGGCCTCAGCCAGTCCGAGAGTCAGCGACAGGAAAATCAGGTTGCGGGCGGGCACATAGGTCACCGGAATATCATCGGTAACCCCGGTCTTTGGCACATCAATATCAGCGGTCAGCGCCGATCCGCCAAAGCGGCTGAGATCGAGCGGCAAGGTGATATGTTCGACCACGCCGAGCTTGGCGGCAATTTTCTGCGCCGATTGCAGTTCGATCTTGTGCCGCTGATTATAGTCAATGGTCAGCGCAATCAGCCGATAGCCCTGCTCTGCAGCGAGCGCTGCAGACACCATCGAGTCCAGTCCACCGGACAATAATATGATCGCTGTTTTTGATTCGGAAGTCATGATGGGTCCCGCTAATGACCTTACCCGCGCGGTGCAAGTTTTGCGCGTGTATCGTGCCTAGCAACTGCCGGTGCGGCGGCCTTCGACAGTGAAGGAAAATGGCGCATTATTGCGGATACCCTGAGAGAATATCTGCACCAGACCGCTGGATTCCTTTTTGATTTCGGTAACGCCCTGGCCGGCACTTCCGCATTTATAGCTGACGCGAAGCTTCTTCGGGTCATTTTCTATAACGTAGCGGGTACAATTTGCGTTGCCATGCTGGATTTGCAGCAGCAATTCGGGATTTCCCAGGCAGATTTTTTGGCCGGGTTCGCGAGAACCCCGTTCTTTCAATGTCCACTCCCCCTGCGTGAGCCCGTCGAGCAAGGCAAAACCAGGTGTCTGTGCCGGGGCAGCAATCGCAAATCCGGACAGGACGGCGGCTGTTGCGCTGATGAATTTGATCAGTTTCAAGCCTTTCATTGATATTCTCCGTTCTGTTGTTTGCGTCGTCAATCTCTTGCAAATATTGTCATAAATGCGAATTGTGGCCTATTTCGTCTATAATTGCGGCAAATCATAGGAGGTTTTCGACAATCCTTGCTGATTGCCATATCCGCTGCGGCCCTCAGTTGTTCAGGCTGGCGCGCGTAATCATGAATGTCTTGCTGCAAAATGCGCAATCAATTGCAATATTTCCTGATTCGTCGACCATATCTTCCTTATCTTCTTTCGGGAAACGCGCGATCACGTCCCGGATATGATCTTCATTACAGCGGCATCCCTTAACGCACGGTTTACCGCTCAAAAGCCTCACTTCGTCGCTCTCGCTGAAAAGGCGCCACAAGATATCCTCCAGCGGCAGCGTGATATCGGTCAGTTCTGCTGCGCGAACACTGCCGCCCATGATCTCGACATGTTCCCATTCCGGGTGGTCCAGTTGCACATGCAGCCGTTCGCGGCCTTCTTCCCCTTCGGGAAGATGCTGCACCAAAAGCCCGCCAGCGGATATCCGCCCGGCGGTCTCGTCGACGGCAACCCGGATCAGCGTTGGAATCTGCTCTGACTGGAAGAAATAATTCTGTACCGCTTCCGCGAGACTGGCTCCTTCCAGCGGCACGATGCCCTGATTGCGGCCACGGGGCTCTGGCAGATCAAAGGTAATCGCAAGATAGCCTTTGCCAAACAGCGCCATCAGGCTGGGTTCGACCGGTTGAGCGGCGAGCCGGTCGCGATCGAATTCAACATAACCGCGCAGAGCGCCGTCCTTATAGTCACAGGCGAGCAGGCTGATCACGCCGGCTTCGGTTTGCGCCTGCAATGTCAGTTGCGACCCCTCATCCTTGAGCAAAGCGCCCAGCATGGCGGTCAGGCAGACAGCTTCCGCCAATATGTCCCGGATCATCGGCGGATAGTCATGGGCCGCCAGAATATCGTCAAGCACAGGGCCAAGCCGGACCACTCGCCCCCGGCAATTTTTCGCCGGGATCGCAAAGGATAATATGTTGTCGGTCAGTGCCATATCCACCATCAGATCTGACCAAAACACCAGCGAAGCACCGATTTTTGCGCATGAATCCGGTTTTCCGCTTCGTCCCAGACCACTGACTGCGGACCATCGATGACCGATGGCATGACTTCCTCGCCCCGATGCGCGGGCAGACAGTGCAGGAACAGCGCATCCGGCTTGGCCTGCTCCATCATCACGTCATTGACCTGATAGGGCATCATCGCGGCGAGCTTGTCGTCCGCATGTTCCTGACCCATCGACACCCAGGTATCGGTGACAACGACATCCGCGCCAGCCACCGCTTCATTCTCGTCGCGGTGGATCGAGATATTGGCACCGGCGGCCCGGGCTTGTTTTATGAACTCCGGGTCGGAATCATAGCCTTGCGGGCAACCGATCCGGACATTGAACTTCATCAGGCCGGCGGCTTCGACAAAGCTGTTGAGGACATTATTGCCATCGCCCAGCCAGGCAATTTCGAGACCCGGCAAGGCTTTGCCATGTTCGACCAAAGTCAGCAGATCGGCAATGATCTGGCAGGGATGCGACAAGTCGGTGAGGCCGTTGATCACCGGCACGCTGGCATTTGCTGCCATATCCTCGATTTTCGCATGATCGTCGGTCCGGATCATGATCGCGTCGCACATGCGGGAGAGGACCTTGGCGGTATCCGCCACGCTTTCCCCGCGCCCGAGCTGCATCGAGCCGCTGTCCATGACGATACTGGTACCGCCAAGCTGACGGATGGCGATATCGAACGACACCCGGGTCCGGGTGCTGCTCTTTTCAAAGATCATCGCCAGCGCATGATTGGCCAGAGGCTTGTCCGCATCCGGCTTGCCCTTGAGCCAGCCTGCGCGCGCCGCCTTGCGATCAATCGCATCGGATATCATGGCGGCAACCGCATCGCCGCCGGCATCGGCGAGATTGAGGAAATGCCGGCTCATGCTGCTGGAGCCACATAATCAGCCGCACCAGCGGACAGTTTCTCGATAAACGTCGCAATGTGGCTGTCATCAATATTCAGAGGCGGCAACACTCGGAACGTATTGTCCCCGGCAGCCACCGTCAGCAGACCGTGATTGTCGCGGAGATGAGCGACAAAGGATCGTGTTTCCTGTTTCATCATGATGCCGAGCATCATGCCCTTGCCGCGCACGCCAATGAACAGGTCAGGATAATTGCCGATAAACTGTTCGATCGCCGCGCGCAGCTTGTCGCCGGTCGACCGGACATTTTCCAGAAATTCATCATTGGCAACCACGTCCCAGACCGCATTGCCAGCGGCCATCGCCAGCGGATTGCCACCATAGGTGGAACCATGGGTTCCAACCACCATGCCGCGCGCCGCGTCTTCGGTCGCCAGACAGGCACCCAAGGGGAAGCCGCCGCCGATACCCTTGGCGGTCGCAACAATGTCTGGGGTGACGCCATATAGTTCATGGGCATAAAGTGCGCCGGTGCGCGCGACGCCGCATTGCACCTCGTCAAGCACCAGCAAGATGCCATGTTTGTCGGCCAGATCGCGCAAGCCCTTCATGAACTCGTCCGAGGCGGGACGGACGCCGCCTTCACCCTGAATCGGTTCGACCAGAAACGCAGCGGTTTTGTCGGTGATGGCGGCAGCAGCCCCTGCGAGATCATCAAAATCGACATATTTGAATCCGCCAAGCAACGGCGAAAAGCCGTGATGCATTTTTTCCTGATTGGAAGCCGAGATGGTTGCCATCGTCCGGCCATGAAAGGCGTTTTTGAATGTGATAATCTCGAACCGGTCGCTGCCTGCCGATTGATGATAGGCACGAGCCGCCTTGATCGCGCACTCGACGGCTTCGGCACCGCTATTGGTGAAGAACACAGTGTCGGCAAAGGTCGTGTCGACCAGACGTTGTGCGAATTTCTCGCCTTGCGGGCTGCCATAGAGATTCGAGACATGCATCAGCGTCGCTGCCTGATCCTGGATCGCCTTGGTCAGATGCGGATGGCCGTGGCCGAGCAGATTGACCGCAATGCCGCTGGCGAAATCCAGCGCCCGCGATCCGTCTTCGGAAATCAGCCAGGCGCCCTCGCCTCGGACAGGACGAAAACCACACCGAGGATATACGGGCATGAGCGGGGTAATCGTCATCTTATTTTCCTTCCAACAACGGGACGCAAACAAAATAGAAAAGGCGACCCGACTGGCCGCCTCTCGAAACAGGCGGCTCTTATATGCCGCTTCATGAAGGTGGTCAATCGTGGTAGAGTGCAGCATCCGTCATGCCGCGAACGATCGGCCTGATTGACTGTTCTGATCACACAGACAGGGATAATTCGTTTAGCGCGCCGATCGGCCTATAGTAAGTAATGCGATGGGTGACCAGCGACAGAGACGCGGCACCAACACAGGAGATGTTCACATGGATATGAAAACAACCGATTCCCCCGAAGGTTGCCCATTGGGTTTTGACGGCGGCGTCCGCGCCCTGCTCGGCAGGCAGAACCGCGACTGGTGGCCGAACCAGCTGCAACTCGACATATTGACCCAGAACGGCATTTCCCCCGATCCGATGGGCCCTGATTTCGACTATGCCGAAGCTTTCAAGTCGCTTGATTACACAGCGCTGAAGAAAGACCTGACGGCATTGATGACCGACAGTCAGCCCTGGTGGCCCGCCGATTATGGCCACTACGGCCCATTCTTCATCCGCATGGCCTGGCACGCGGCGGGCACCTATCGCACCGCTGACGGCCGCGGTGGTGCCGGCGAAGGGCAGCAGCGTTTCGCCCCGCTCAACAGCTGGCCGGACAATGCCAATCTCGACAAGGCGCGCCGGCTGCTCTGGCCGATCAAGCAGAAATATGGCGAAAAGATCAGCTGGGCCGACCTGATGATCCTCACCGGCAATGTCGCCATTGAATCGATGGGTGGCCCGACATTCGGTTTCGGCGGCGGTCGCAATGACAGCTATGAACCGCAGCGCGACATCTATTGGGGCAGCGAGGATAAATGGGTCAATACCGGAGCCGAGACCCGGATCGCCGAGGACAAGACGCTGGAAAATCCGCTGGCAGCGATCCAGATGGGCCTGATCTACGTCAATCCGGAAGGCCCGGGCGGCAATCCCGATCCGGCGCTTTCGGCGCGTGACATTCGCGAAACCTTCGATCGTATGGCGATGAATGACGAGGAAACCGTCGCGCTTACCGCTGGCGGCCATACGTTCGGCAAATGCCACGGCGCCGGCGATGCCGCTCTGCTCGGCCCTGAACCAGAAGGCGAAGATATTGCAGCGCAAGGCTTTGGCTGGAACAGCAAATATGAGAGCGGTGTCGGTGGACATGCTATCACCTCGGGCCTCGAAGGCGCGTGGACCCCGACCCCGATCCAGTGGACGATGAACTATTTCCACATGCTGCTCGATTATGAATATGAGCTGGTGCACAGCCCGGCTGGTGCACAGCAATGGCAGCCGATCGGCCAGAAACCGGATGATATGGCCCCTGCGGCGGACGATCCATCGAAAAAAGTTCCAACGATGATGACCACCGCCGACATGGCGATGAAGGTCGATCCTGCCTATCGCAAGATATCGGAACATTTTCGCGACAATCCCGACGCCTTTGCCGATGCCTTTGCCCGCGCCTGGTTCAAGCTGACCCATCGCGACATGGGGCCGAAGGTCCGCTATCTCGGTTCGGAAGTGCCGGCAGAAGACCTGATCTGGCAGGATCCGGTTCCCGCCGGTCATGTGCCGAGCGACAGCGAGATTGCCGACATGAAGCAGGCAATACTCGGCAGCGGACTCAGCGTTTCCGAACTGGTGAAAGCAGCCTGGGCCTCGGCCTCGACCCATCGCCATTCGGATCACCGGGGCGGCGCCAATGGCGCGCGTGTCCGGCTTGCCCCGCAGAAAGACTGGGCGGTCAATGATCCGGCAGAACTGGCGAAAGTCCTGACGAAGCTGGAAGAGATCAAGGGCGACAGCCCGATCTCGATGGCCGACATGATCGTGCTTGGCGGCACGGCTGCGGTCGAGAAGGCAGCGAAAGATGCCGGCATCGATATCGTCGTTCCATTCACTGGCGGTCGCGGCGATGCCACCGACGAAATGACCGATGCCGACAGCTTCGATCCGCTCGAGCCCAAGGCCGATGCCTTCCGCAACTATCTGTCGGCAAAACATTCGGTGCCAACCGAGGAATTGATGCTCGACCGGGCGTCGCTGATGCAACTCAGCCCGCCGGAGATGACGGTGCTGGTCGGTGGCCTGCGCGTTCTTGGTGCCAATGCCGGGAATATTCGGGATGGCATATTGACCGACCGGGTCGGCCAGCTGACCAATGATTATTTCGTCAATCTGCTCGACATGAAGACAGTATGGAACGTCGTCGAAACCAGCAATGACGAACAATATATCGGCAGCGATCGTCAATCCGGCGAGCAAAAGTGGACGGCAACGCGGTCCGATCTTGTCTTCGGTTCCAATTCGCAGCTGCGTGCCATTGCCGAAGTCTATGCCGAGAACGGCCATGAACGGAAGTTCGTCAGCGACTTTGTCGCCGCCTGGACCAAGGTCATGAACGCCGACCGCTTTGATCTGGCCTGATATTGGCTGACTGAAATCAATCGAATACCCGCAGAAACGGCCCGCTGGAAAAATTCAGCGGGCCGTTTTTGTGGCAGCTTGCAAGCATCGATGATCTATGCCGATCCGGCTTTCGCGGCTTCCCAGTTCTGGCCGTCAAATTTTGTGATGGTCGGGGTCAGCCCGTGACCGTCATCAAGGCAGTGATAATTCACGCTCCAGCAATCCGGATGGGACCTTGGCTGATAGAAGCTTTTGACGCCGCAATATTGGCAAAACAGATGATCCGCCTGCCCGCTGCCAAATCTGTAGCTGGTCAGATCATCTGCGCCCTTCAGCAAGCTGAATTCCTGATGCGGGACGAACATATGCAGAAAGCCGGTCCGCGCGCAGATCGAGCAATTGCAGTCGAGCATTTCCGGGGAATTTTCGACAGAGGCTTCAAAGCGGACAGCGCCGCAATGGCAACCGCCGGTGACCCTGGCCTTCACTCGGCTTCACCCGGATCGGCCATTTCCCGAGGCCGCGGCTGAAAGCGCAATGATAGCGGCGTGATGTAACCACTGTTGTTGATGCGGATGCGAACAATGCCCTGCAATTTTGCATTGGCCAGCTTTGTTTCATAATCGCCAGCGGCTTGCTGCGGCACGTAAATCCGGTCGCGGATCAGCCCGTCATCGCCTTCTTCGCTCCACGGATTTGCATTTGCCGTTGCATCGCAGACCGACGCCGATGATGGATCCGGTACAGTCAGGTCCTGCACTTCCACGCTCTCGATAGCTGGCGCAGTTCCGATGATGCACAGACTTGTCTGCGATACCGACCATGCCGGAACCTCATCCTCCTGAACGGCGGGCCAGTCGTAGCGAAACTGCACATAATGTCCGCGCAGCAAATCCCGCGGGTCATAGCCGGCAATCGGCACATCCCACTCGGTCCCCTGATCCGATTCTCTTTCCGCCAGCAACCAGATCAGGCCAAGCCCGACCAGCGGCAGCAGCAACGCCAGCGGCAGGAAGAAGCGACGATAGCGGTTCATTGGTCGCCTCCATCACTGGTCTGCTGGGCAGCCGGTGCTTTGCTCGGAGCGAGCGCTTTGGAAATGCGATAGGCGATAACGGCAATGGCAATGGTGATCGCACCCGCGAATATCAGCCCGAGCCCGCTGCTCAAAAGATCTGATGCCAGTTCAAAACTCAAAACGATCAGGCGCAGCGCCATGATCGCGACGACCGCCTGGAACAGATTTCTCCGTCCGGAATATATCGCGCTCCAGCCAATGGCAGCCCAGAATGCCATGAACAATATCGCGTTGACCAATGGCTCGGCAGATTGTGTGATGCTGCTGACGAAACTTATGATGGCGGCAGCGATCAGAATCACGGCCATGCTGATGCCGGAGGCGGAGCGCTTGAAGACATAGATGAATATCGCAGCAGCGCTCCATAGCCCCAACTGGATGGCAGCGACCGTAGCGATATTATCTTCTGATCCGGAAAAACCGCCTTCGGTCAAGCCATCTGCTATTAGTTTGAGCGTCACGCCGGCAACAAATGACGCCAGCGAGAATTGGCCAACTTGCTTCCAGAAATCCTGTCGGGAGCTGATTTTCATCACGAAAATCGCGACGAGCAGCGCCAGGATTGGCACGCTGGTGATGACTGCGATGTAGATCGACGGCGGCTCACTGATCTGTTGAGAATACCAGCTCAAATGCGCGATAGCGGTGCCCAGAAGCCCCACCATCCAGAGCAGGGAAATCAGCCAGCCCCGGCCCGCCAGCAGCAACAGCGGCGAAAATAGCAACAGCCAGGTCGCCAACGGCTGCCATAATGGCGAACTGGTTTGATAGACCTGGCCGAGATGGCCGAAAAAAGTCGCGCCAAGAACCGCCAGGATGAACAGCAATACATCCTTCAAATATAGGCCGAGAAAGCCTTTGCGTGGCTGGAGGAGAAAAATTGCTGCGGCAATGCCCGCGATCAACAAGCCGTGAACCGCGAGGCGGACCATCCCCGGAATGTCGTCCCAATTGGCTGCAACCAGGGAGACTATGCCCAGGCCGATAGCCAGAGCGCCCAGTCCAATCAGCGACCAGAGCCCCAGAGGCCGTGAACGATCGGCTTCATATTCCCGGATGCGCCGCGCTGTGTCCGCGTCGATCAGACCCGCATTCAGCCAAATTTTTACTTTTCTGTCAGACAATCGCTAATCCCTGCTGCACCAAAAAAGCTACGCGAGACTGGAAGCTAAGGCAAGTTCAGCTGTCACAAGCAGCTTCTGCCTGCGGTTGCCGGATCAATCCCGGACCTCGGTGGTATGGATGTCAATCCTGTTTTCCAATGTCCGGTGGACCGGGCATTTCTGCGCGATTCCAAGGAGCTTTTGGCGCTGCTCTTTGGTCAGGTCGCCTTTCAGGGTGATGGAACGATCGATCACATCGATCCGGTTGTCCTCATTGTTGCAGCTGCGGCAGTCTTCGACATGTTCGCGACTATGTTCGAGCACGATATACACGCCCTCCAGCGGAATGCCCTTGCGGTCGGCGTACATTTTCATCGTCATCGACGTGCAGCTACCCAGCGCCGCGAGCAGCAGGTCATAAGGCGATGGACCGCTATCTGTGCCGCCCAATGACTCGGGCTCATCAGCAAGAAAGACATGTTTGCCAACCCGAACCGTCTGCTGGAACTTGCCGCTGGCGGTCTCGACCGACACGAGAGAGGGATTGGTGGCCATGATTATTCCACCGTGACCGATTTCGCGAGATTGCGGGGTTGATCAACATCGGTGCCCTTGATCACTGCGACATGATAAGCGAGCAACTGAACCGGCACGGCATAGACCAGCGGTGCGATCAGCGGATGAACTTTCGGCATTTCGATGGTGGCCATGCAGCCTGTTCCGGCTTCGGCAATACCTTCGGCGTCGGAGATCAGCACGACCTTGCCACCCCGGGCCATGACTTCCTGCATATTCGAGACGGTTTTTTCGAACAACGGACCGGATGGTGCCAGCACGATCACCGGCACGGCTTCGTCGATCAGGGCGATCGGGCCATGTTTCATCTCGCCCGAGGCATAGCCTTCGGCATGAATATAGCTGATTTCCTTGAGCTTGAGCGCGCCTTCCAGCGCCAGCGGATATTCCGGACCACGCCCCAGATAGAGGACGTCCCGCGCAGGCGCGATGAGATGCGCCATATTGGCAATATCCTCATCATGGGCCAGCGCGGCGTTCAGCGCCGCCGGAGCTTCGGTCAGATGCCTGACCACATCGCGTTCCTCGTCCCGGGTCATCTTGCCCTTCACCACAGCGAGATGCGCGGCAAGCGCTGCCAGAACCGCAAGCTGACAGGAGAATGCCTTGGTCGAGGCGACGCCGATTTCCGGGCCAGCATGGGTGGGTAGCAACAGATCCGCCTCACGCGCCATGCTGCTGGTCGGAACATTGACGACCACCGCGATCTTCTGGCCATTTTCTTTCGAATGGCGCAGCGCCGCCAGCGTATCGGCGGTTTCGCCGGATTGGGAAATAAACAACGCCAGACCGCCTGGTTCGTAAACCGGATCGCGATAGCGAAATTCCGAAGCGAAATCCAAATCGACCGGCACCCGGGCAAAGGATTCAAACCAATATTTGGCAACCATCCCGGCATAATAGCTGGTTCCGCAGGCAACGATGGTGATCCGCTTGATATCGCGCAAATCGAAATCCATTTGCGGCAGCGCCACTTGCTGTTCGAGAGAGCGGATATAGCTTTGCAATGTTTGCGCGACCACGGTCGGCTGCTCGAAAATCTCCTTCTGCATGAAATGGCGATAATTGCCCTTTTCGATAGTCGCAGCGGATACGCCGGATGTGGTGATTTCGCGCTCTACCAGAATATTGTCCTTGTCATAGATGGACGCGCCATCCCGGGTGATGACCACCCAGTCGCCTTCTTCGAGATAGGCAATTTTCTGGGTCAGCGGTGCCAGCGCCAGGGCGTCGGAACCGAGATACATCTCGCCATCGCCATAGCCGACCACCAAGGGCGATCCGAGCCGCGCGCCGATCAACAGGTCGGGCTGCGCGCGGAAGGCAATGGCCAGGGCAAAGGCACCGCGCAATAAAGGCAGTACCGCTTTGACCGCCTCTTCCGGGGATTTTCCCGCTTCAACCTGTTCGCTGACCAGATGCGCCACCACTTCAGAATCGGTCTCACTCTCGAACGAGCGACCGCGCGCGCTCAGTTGCTGACGCAGGCTCTTGAAATTCTCGATAATGCCATTGTGCACCAGCGCCACTTCGCCGGTGGCATGGGGATGGGCATTGTTGGTGGTGGGCGCACCGTGGGTCGCCCAGCGGGTGTGCGCAATCCCGATATTGCCCGCGGCATCATCACTTTTCAGCACCTGCACCAGATTGGCAAGCTTGCCCTCCGCCCGGCGGCGGATCAGCTGGCCGTCGTGCACGGTGCAGACACCGGCGCTGTCATAGCCGCGATATTCCATGCGCTTCAAACCGTCGACGAGACGATCCGAGACAGCTTCCTTGCCAACAATTCCAATAATTCCGCACATGGCTTTTCGGGCTTTCTTCTAAAGTGTATAGGGTACGCGGATTCCCGGCATATTGGCCGGAAAATCCTTTACATTACGAGTTACCAATACGCGGCCGCGCGTCATAGCGGTTGCGAGGATGATGGCATCGGGCGATTTGAGCCGGGGTCGCTGGCGGCGCAACTGGGCAGCGCGTTCAGATATTTCTTCGTCAATCTCGTCGATTCCGAAACCGGACAGAAGGATCAAGGCCCTGCGCAGCTGCTCGTCGGTGCCTTTCGACAATGTTTCAATCCAGACCATGCGGCTGACCCAGGGGCGTGATCCGCCCTCGGTTGCCCGCCTGATTTCCGCGCGCGCCTGTTCATAGCCCGCAAATGCATCGATAATGATATTGGAATCGAAGGTAAAGCCGCTCACTGCGTTGAAGGCTTCTTCGGCTCGGGATATTTTCCAGCCAGCATATTGCTATAGATTTGCCGTTGCCGGTCATCCTCTTCATCAAAGAGATCGGGAAATTCAGCCTTCACCTCTTCATAGTCATCGTCCCATGGGCGCGTCCAGCTGGCCCGCTCGCGCCGCTGCCATTCGACGGAATCGCCGATATCCGTGCGATCCTTCCACGCGCCGAAACCAATATCCAGCCAGTCTTTCGGTGCTTCGGAACGGTAGGCGCTCACCGCCTCGCGCAGCAATTGCGCCCGCGACTTGCCCTGCTCCGCCGCCTGCGCGTCAAGCCATTTTACATCGTCTTCGGGAAGGTCAGCGAGGATACGGGTCATGATATATTGATATCATATCATGATATCATGTCAAGAATCATTCAAAACAGCTGTGAACCATCCTTCTCGAAACCGACTCTAACCCGAATTTCTTGTCGTTATTCGCCTCTGCAAGGCGCGATTTCCTGAGGACAAGCTCCACCACCCCCTACTCACCGGGCATGATAAAGGCTTCATCCGAATGATTGGCATATTCTTCGGCCAGATCATAATCGATCGGGACAACATCAGGATCTGCGCAAACCAGATCGCTGACCATTTCATTCCCTTTCAGCACCATTATGCCGTCGGTCATTTCGGGGTAATTCGGCTCATCTGCCTTGAAGTTGGTTCTGATCATCCGGCTGTAGACGGCATAGGTCACATCACCGCGCGAGAAGCTGAGCTGTTGCTCGCCGCCACCGGAATAGGGCACTCTGGCATAGGTCAGCGCGTCCTTGCCTGCAGCTTCCGGCCAGACCAGTTCGGGCGATTTCCCCAGCATGCCAAAACGATATTGCGCGCTCTTCGCGCCGGCACCGTCTTCTCTTCCGCAAACGGATATGGTTTTCCGGCTTTTCAGCTGGCAGGAAAATATGACCGGCTCACTGGCGCTGCACCATCCGGTTGCCGTGGTGTTTTTGGCAGCATCCTGACCAGCGTCGTCCGTAGCTGCCGGAGAATCGACCGCAACCGCATTCTCGGTTGATTCAACCAGCGCGTCTGCCCCGTCTACAGGTGTCTGAGCGCTGCATGCAGCGATGCTGAAGATGATCGGCATAACAGAGGCCAATCCTATGACTTTGGTCCGGTTCACGATTTCTTCTCCCTGGATTTCTTTTTGGCACTGGCCTCGTTGAACCGATCAGCCCAACCCGCCTTCACGGTCTGCTGTGCACGAACCAGCGCCAGATCACCAGCAGCAACATCCTTGGTCAGCGTCGCGCCTGCGCCAACAATCGCGCCGTCACCCACCGTCACCGGCGCCACCAGCGCACTGTTTGAACCAATGAAAGCGCGCTTGCCGATCACCGTTTTATATTTGAAATAGCCGTCATAATTGCAGGTAATCGTACCCGCACCGATATTGGCCCCCTCGCCCACTTCGGCGTCACCAAGATAGGTCAGATGATTGGCCTTGGCGCCCTTGCCGAGCGTGGTTTTCTTCATCTCGACGAAATTGCCGACCTTGGAACCTTCTTCCATTACCGAACCGGGGCGCAGCCGGGCAAATGGTCCAACATTGGTGTTCGGCCCAATGGTCGCGCCTTCGATATGGCTATGGCCATATATTTTCGCGCCGGATGCAATAGATACGCCGGGACCGAAAATCACATTTGGCTCTACCACAACATCTGAAGATATCTTCGTATCATGCGAGAACCACACCGTTTCCGGTGCAATCAGGCTGACCCCATCGGCCATCGCTCTGTCGCGCCGGCGGGCCTGCCATTCGCCTTCCACGGCGGCGAGTTCGGCGCGGCTGTTCACCCCGGCGACCTCGGCGGGATCATCAACTTCGATCACGGCGCTTTGCTGACCCGGCAGCATGACGATGTCCGGCAGATAATATTCACCCGCCGCATTATCATTGCTGATCTGATCGAGCAGGATGAACAAGTCGGTCGAGCGCACCGCCATCAGGCCGCTGTTGCACAGATTTGCCGTGCGCTCCGCATCATTGGCGTCCTTAAACTCGACCATTTTCTCGATTTCGCCCTGATCGTCGGCGATGATCCGGCCATAGGCGCCCGCGTCATCGGGCCGGAAGCCGAGCACGACGGCCCGCGGATCGGAGCCATTGTTCAGCCGGAAGATCATGTCGCGCATCGTGTCGGCGCTGACCATCGGCACATCGCCGTAGAGGATCAGCACATCACCGGCGAAGCCCTTGAGCGCGTCATGCGCCTGCGCCACCGCATGGCCCGTGCCCAATTGATCTTCCTGCACCGCTATTGCGACATTGCGGCCTGCGACACTCGCCTCAATCTGCTCGCGGCGCGCGCCAACGACTATGACGGTGCGCTCGACGCCAATGGAATCGACGGTATCGAGCAGATGGTGGAGCATCGGCTTGCCGGCGATCGGGTGCAGCACCTTGTGCATCTCCGATTTCATCCGCGTGCCCTGTCCGGCGGCGAGGATGATTGCGGCTAGCGGACGATCTGTCATCGGGTTACTCCGGAGCAAGTTGGTCATTAGCGGCCTTATCACAGCCATTTGCAGCGGCTAATGCCATGCAAAGCGGGCTTAAGCCAGCCTGTTTATTTGCCTCATGGCGGGTTCAATTCGATGGTTTTCCACCTTTGCCCCACTTGGTCCACAAATGCCGGGCCAGCATCGCCGGCGGCATCCTGAGCCAGTGGGAACGGACGTAAAAGGCGAAGCGGGTCAGCTTTCGGGTTTCCCGGCCATAGCCGTCGCGCGCCAGCAGGCGGCGGACGTAGAGATAGTCGGCAAATTTGGTTTGACCAGCAGAGAAGCTGTAGACTGGTGTGTCGTACAGGCGCGCCGCCAGACGCAAGGCTCTCGCCATCTCCTTGACCAGGTCATGGGTTTTTGCACGGACATTCAATTCCATCCAGAATTCCTCGTCCGCTTGGGAAAATTGCCGAACCAGCAAGTTGATATCCCACAGGTTTCGTAATCCGCCAGCCAGATCGCCATCGGCGAACAAATGGGCGATGGAATGCAAGACCATATCGGTCGGGGCCATGACATGGAGCCCATTGTCCAGACCAATAGCACTGTCCAACATCGCTTGGGCATCGGGGGTCCGGCGCGCGGTCAGCGGCAGGGTCGTATGATGCACATCAATCATCCGGTCGCGTTCGCGGTGAATCAGCGGTGGCAGTTCGTGCATATGATCGCGATAATATTGGTCATCATAGGGATCGGGCTTGACCCACTGCCACCCGGCATCGAGCAAGGCGGCTTCGACGAACGGCAAATCTTCCCGCTCCACCATGATATCGAGATCACCGATGCTGCGGCCCACGCCAGCGTCGAGGTCTGCCGCAACATAGGCGGTGCCCTTCATCAGGACGATCTTTCCGGGATAATCGGCGAGCGCTCGTCGGGCACAATCGGCTTCCCACAAGGCCTGCTGCCGCGCCAGATCATGCGCCTCGATGGCATCCTGCAGAACCGCGCGAACGCGATCGGGCACAGCCACTTCCTTGAGCCGATGGGCAAGCGAACCGATCAGAGATTCCGCCCGGGCGATGCTGATCAATTCTGTCCACTGGCCGCTGTCGAGCGCCTTGACGCTTGCCGGTTCCCGCAGGGCACGGACCAGGGCGCGCGCATCGCGCATCATGGCAATTGGCTCCACAGGCTGTCGATCAGTTCTTCCGCCTGTTCAACCGATTGATAATCCATTGCCTTGGTCGGGATCTGGTCGACGAACCGGGTCAGCGCATGAAATCCAGGCTCGCCCAGCGCGACATAATTGGTCGAAGCCTGAGTCAGCCGAACGAATATTTCCGAAAGTCCCATGTCCCGCAATATCGGTGAATGACCAAAGCGGGGGAATAGCAGCAGCGCCGGTTTCGCGGACTCGTCCATCCGGGCAATCGCGTCTTTAGGCGGGACAAGATGACGGATATCGCCCTTGGGCGTGGCCTTCATCTCCGGACCAAAGCGGTTTTCCGCAACAACGTTCTGCATTGCACCAATTGCGTCGTTTTTTAGACTGATTAGGCGCGGAAATGGTACGATTTGTCCGGATTCGAGGCATAATAGAGCAAATTCGTCACCCATGAAGCGCCAGCCTCTCTCGGCCAGCATGGCAGACAATGTCGATTTTCCCGAACCGGACAGGCCGGTCATGATCAGCGCTTTTCCGTCTTTTTCAACGCTGCTGGCATGGAGCAATAAATGCCGCCGCCAGCCCAGCGCCATTTGCAGGTTCATCCCCATTTCTGCAGCCAGCAACCCCTGACTGAGCGGCAACGGTGCCGCATCGGGCAACCAGAAATCACCGCCAATATGCACCGACGGGCAAATATAGCGGCGCCAGGGCTTTTCGGGTTCCAGACGAACCGTGAAATCGACGCTTCCGCCGGGCGGTGCCGGATAATCCTGATAAAGTGCTTCCAATTGTTCCAGCGGCCGTCGCCATGCCGAAGCGATCCGGAAGGCGGCAGGCCCGATTTTGAGCAGGATCTGATGCATCTCCCCCATCAGCCAGAGACCCGCGTTACCAGCCCCAGCGCGGAAAGCTCTTCGAGACGGGCAAGAATGATGTCTTCCGCATCGGTGCCTGCTTCGACGTCGAATAAAACCGTCAATCGTGATGCGATTTCAGCAGCGGTAAGCGGAGCGTCTTCCATCACCTCGATGATCGCAGGCGCGGGATCGGCCAGCATGTGGGTGATCCCGGATGGCCGGTGAAATAACAGCATCATGCTGTCCAGATCATGCCAGATCAGATCATCTTTCGCCGCAGCTTGATATTTTTGGCTCATGATGGATTACCTGCGATTCTGGTACGACATCCCGGATTGATAGCAGGCAAATGTTAAAATTGGTCGGTTATGTCAGCGCGGCATTTGCAGCGAGGCATAGCAGGTAAATCCACTCTGTCCGGCTTGCAGCCTGCGGATATAATTTACATAGGCCTGCGACTGGTCATAGGAGGTGCCCGGCAATGTCCGTCCGTTCATCGCCTGGAGCACTTCTTCACCGGTGAAATTGCGTCCCGCTGCCGGAAAAGCGCCCGGTGTGTCAGCTGTAACCACCCTACCATCGGCAGCAATATAACCGCCCGCAGCATGGTTGCCGGGGACTGGAATTTCACAATTGAGCACCGAACCTGCGGTTTGGGCCAATGCGGGCTTGATACTGACCACCGCAGAAGCCGTGATCGCACCCATCATCAAGGCACGCCGACGGGTTACGATTCCGTTCTTCTGGTCAGTATTGACTGACGGTTCGGATGGAAGGTCCTCTTTCATCGCATTTCTATCCATGGTTTCTGTTGCTTCAGATATCCGCACATAAGCAGAAATCGGGTAAAAAGCGAGTAAACAGTCCATCGCCTCAAACCGCGTCTACAATCGGGACATAGACACGCAATTCATTAACATCATCTATATATCGGCACAGCCAGATTTGGGGCACGAAACATTCCCATTGCCGATCCTGCACAGCACCGCCTAAATGGACGATATGAAAATGTCAGAATCGACCAGATGACTTCGGTTTCCCCCTTTCGTTTGCTTGTTGCCCTGGCATTCATCGTCGGCGGCGCCATTTTGGCTGGCCAATTGCCGCAATCCGGGCAACAGTTGATTGTCGTTATCGCCTCCGGGGCGATCGCATTGTTCACGGTATTGCAGGACCGGCCTGCCCCGCCCTTGCCGGACCCGGCGACGCTGGAACGACAACGCAAGCGGATCCTGTATCAAGGCCGGTCGGAAGCCTATCAGGATATTATCGACCCGATTACCGATCCTATATTGCTGGTCCGCAACGCCAAGGTTGCAGCGGCGAATCCGGCGGCGGCCAAAGTTCTCGGGGATCATATCGTCGGCGAGGATGTGCGCATTGCGATTCGTCATCCCGCCGCCGCTGACCGGCTCGCTAACCCCGACGCGAAGCACACAGGAGAGCCGATCCTGTTGGTTGGCGTCGGCAGCACCAATCAAAGGTGGGAATTGCGGATTCATACCCTGCAAGACGGTCTAAAACTGGTCCAGCTCTCGGATCGCAGCAGCCGCTACGCGGCCGAAAGAATGCGCACGGATTTTGTCGCCAACGCCAGCCACGAACTGCGCACGCCGCTGGCCGCGATCAAAGGATTTCTGGAAACACTCCAAGACCCGAAGGCCGGCAAGGATGATGAGACACGCGCACGTTTCCTGACAATCATGTATAATGAAGCCGACCGCATGCAGCGACTGATCGAAGATCTGATGTCACTTTCGCGGATCGAGGCAGAAAAATTCGAACTGCCTTCCGATGAGATTGATCTGAGCGAACTGGTCGAAGAAGCGCGCGATTTCTATATCAACAGTCGAGGCAAAAAGGCGAAGGACATCCAGGTTCATCTGCCGACCGATATACCGATGATTCACGGCGATCGGGCGCAACTGGCCCAGGTCGTGAACAATCTGCTCAGCAATGCCTTCAAATATGGGAAAAAGGGAACGCCGGTCACGATAAATCTCGCACCCAACAAAGCCGGAACGATGTTGTGTCTGGCGATTAGCGATGAGGGGGATGGCATTGCTCCCGAACATATTCCCAGGCTCACCGAGCGCTTTTATCGAGTCGACAAAGGGCGCAGCAAATCCATTGGTGGGACCGGTCTGGGACTGGCGATCGTCAAACATATTTCCGAGCGGCACGGTGGACGGATGGAAATCAACAGCGAAGTGGGCCGCGGCACAACCGTTTCCGTTTTGCTGCCAATCGCGAACAAGCTGCCCAAACGCAATGATGTCCGAAATGATGCCAAATGAATCGATCATTCCGTTGAATATTTTTCTGGAAAAGCGCGCCCTGCCCCGCTGTCACATATTTGTAACATAACTGTAATGATCAGGACATTGCACCTCCCTAGAAGCCTCCCGAACAAGCCTGTGAATCCGGCCACTGGCGCTATTCGCCATCGACCGAACGCAGACGAACTAGGGATTTATTCATGTTAAGAAAACTCGCTTTCCTGGCGACCGCCGCTCTTGCGGTGTCCGCCTGTCAGGATCAGGCTTCCGGCGGCCAAGGCGGCACCCGAAGCGAAATCCGGATTGTCGGGTCTTCAACCGTTTTTCCCTTTGCCAAGGCAGTAGCCGAGCAATTCAGCATCAACGGAGCCAATCCGTCTCCGATATTGGAGTCGACCGGAACCGGCGGCGGCATGAGCCTTTTCTGCGCTGGCGTTGGCGCGGATAGCCCCGATATCGTCAATGCTTCCCGGCGGATCAAAGCGTCTGAATTCGAATTGTGCCAGAGCAATGGTGTTACCGAAATCGTAGAAGTACAAATCGGCATCGACGGAATTGCCATAGCCCAGGCGAACAATGGCGAGTCCTTTTCGCTCACCCCGGTCCAGATGTACAAAGCCATTGCGGACCGCCCGTTCGGAAAAGAAAATACCGCAAAAAAATGGTCGGATATCGATCCATCGCTGCCGAATTTTGCGATCAGCGTTTATGGACCACCGTCAACTTCCGGCACGCGCGATGCGCTCACCGAACTGATCATGGAAGTGGGCTGTATCACCGATCCGGCGACCAAGGCACTGAAGGAAAGCGACAAAGCGGCATTTGATGCGGTTTGCCATGAAGTGAGAGCGGATGGTGCCTATATCGACGCGGGTGAAAATGACAATCTGATCGTCCAGAAGCTGAAAGCCAATCCCAATAGCGTGGGCATTTTTGGCTATAGTTTTCTCGAAGAGAATCTCGACAGCGTTCGCGGCATTTCGGTTTCAGGCGTCAACCCGACTTATGAAGCCATTGCATCGGGAGAATATCCTGGCGCTCGGCCGCTCTATGTTTACGTAAAAAATCAGCATGTCGGCGTGATACCCGGACTGAAGGATTTCATGCTGGAATTCATCAACGCCGGGACGCGGGACGGTTATCTGGTAAAAGCGGGATTGATTGCGTCGCCAGACGATGTACGAGAAAAAATGACGGAAGTGGTTCGCAACATGACACCGCTTGCGATTAGCGAACTTAAATAAACGCGTCTTAACAGGCGTATTTTGCAGATGATTTTGATACAAGGGCGGAACCAGATATTGTGACAAGTGCGACGCTCCTTTTTCTCATCATTGGCCTGGGTCTGTTCGCCTGGTTTTTTGGCCGCCTGAAGGCGTCCGGACTGAAAGCAAACGGCAAAAGCTCCCGTTCAGCGCTGCATTCCCTGCCCAATTATCATGGCTGGTATGTTGCTTTATGGGCGATTGTTCCTGCCGCGATTTTCATGGCTGTCTGGAGCTTCGTCAGTCCGGCGCTGATAACCGATGCCGCGCTGACCAGCCCCGCTGCCGCGCAATTGCCGCTAGATTCTTTTGCCCGGGCAGCGATTCTATCGGAAGCGCGCGCCATTGCTTATGGCAATCAGGTCAACGCGTTTAATCCGCTATCCCAGTCGATGGTCGAACCCTATCGCGATGCAATCTCTTATTACCAGATGATCGGAGCTATCGCAGCTCTGCTGATGGTCTTCGCTTGCGGCGTCTATGCCTGGCTTCAGATCAAGCCCGATCTGAGAGCTCGCACAAAGATCGAGCGGGTGACGATGGTCGTCCTGTTGCTCGCGTCGCTGATCGCAATCGTCACCACCGTTGGTATTTTCCTGTCGCTGGTTTTTGAAACCGCCCGGTTTTTTTCCATGGTATCGCCGATCGACTTTCTGTTCGGCACCGAATGGAACCCGAGGGCGGTGGCTGGTCCGAGAGGCGAAACCGGATTTGGCGCGATTCCGCTTTTCTGGGGCACGGTGTTTATCGGAGCGATTATCGCAATGATCGTGGCGATCCCGCTTGGACTGATGAGCGCCATCTATCTGACCCAATATGCGCCGGCAAGATTGCGGGCCTGGATGAAACCGATATTGGAGGTGCTCGCTGGCGTGCCAACCGTTGTCTACGGCTATTTCGCTGCCTTGACCGTGGCTCCCGCGCTCCGCGATTTTGCTGTCTCGATCGGCATTTCGGGCGCCTCTTCCGAGTCCGCTCTGGCGGCCGGCGTGGTGATGGGCATCATGATCATTCCCTTCGTCTCTTCGATGGCCGATGACAGTATTGCCGCCGTGCCCAGCGCGATGCGCGACGGTTCGCTGGCGATGGGTGCAACGCATAGCGAGACCATCAAGAAGGTTCTCATCCCCGCCGCTCTGCCGGGCGTCGTTGGCGGTGTCTTGCTGGCCGTCAGCCGGGCGATTGGCGAAACCATGATCGTCGTGATGGCTGCCGGTCTCGCAGCCAATATGACAGCCAATCCTTTCTCAAGTGTCACGACCGTCACCACGCAGATCGTGCAGCTGCTCACCGGTGATCAGGAGTTTGACAGCCCCAAGACTCTGGCTGCATTTGCCCTGGGCCTTGTCCTGTTCATCGTGACCTTGCTGCTCAACCTCATCGCTTTGCGCGTCGTCAAAAAATATCGGGAAGCATATGAATAGTCTCACCGAAACCAAGCGCCGCCCGACCGACTGGCAGGGAAAAGAAATGCAGCAGCGCATTGCGCGTCGCTATGCGGCCGAACGCCGATTCAAGGCTTTGGGCATGGCTGCGGTCATGCTGTCAGCGAGTTTTCTGGCCTTTTTGCTGGTGGTGATGGTGGGCAATGGATTCCTCGGCTTCACGCAGACGGAATTGCCCGTCGAGATAGATTTTCCTGCCGTCACCGGCGGCGCTTCGCCCAGTCAATTTCAAGGACCCAATGCAAATGCCAATTTGCAGACCATGGGACTGCGCGAAATCGTCGATAGCAGCATCGAAATCCAATATGGCCCGAAAGGCACCAACTTGTTCTCGCCCGGCGGCTGGACAGCGGTCAACGCAAAGATCCTGAACAACCCCGACATTGTCGAACAGAAAGCAACCGTATATCTGCCGGTCACTTCGGATATAGACGTCGCCTACAAGGACGAGGGCAATCCCGAATCCGAACAGAAAGTCCGGGAATTGGGCGATAAATTCTCAACTGGATTCAACTGGAATTTTCTAAGCAATTCAGACGCCACGGACCCGATGCAAGTGGGGATCTGGGGGGCGTTCAAAGGCTCGCTGATCACCATGATCGTGACCTTGCTGCTGGCCTTTCCCGTCGGCGTGTTGGCGGCGCTCTACCTTGAGGAATATGCGCCGAAAAACCGGTTAACCGACCTGATCGAGGTCTCGATCAACAATCTGGCCGCAGTACCGTCGATTATCTTCGGTCTGCTGGGTCTGGCGGTCTTCCTGAACTTTTTCGGCATGCCGCGATCCGGCGCGCTGGTCGGCGGCCTGACGCTGGCCCTGATGACCATGCCGGTGATTGTCATTACGGGTCGCAACGCGGTAAAATCGGTGCCACCTTCGATCCGCGAAGCGGCGCTTGGCATTGGTGCAAGCCCGCTGCAAGTGGTGTTCCACCATGTTTTGCCGCTCGCGCTTCCCGGCATATTGACCGGAACCATTATCGGCATGGCACGGGCGCTGGGCGAGACTGCTCCCCTGCTGATGATCGGCATGCGGGCATTCATTGCCACGCCGCCCAGCGGTATTACCGACCCGGCGACGGTATTGCCGGTCCAGATATTCCTGTGGTCCGACGAAGTCGATCGCGGTTTTGTCGAGAAAACATCAGCGGCAATCATTGTTTTATTATTGTTCCTCCTGACCATGAACGCACTGGCTATCTATCTGCGCAATCGCTTTGAAACCCGCTGGTAGGTGCCCGGATGAATGATGATCAGAAAATGCAAGAACCGAGTGAAAGCGTAAATATGACAGATTCGGCCACAACAGGCATGACAAGCGACGGCGGCACGCCGAAAATGACGGCGCGTCATGTCGACGTATTCTACGGCGACAAACAGGCGATCAACGACGTGTCTATCGATGTGAACATGGACAGCGTGACCGCCTTCATCGGACCATCCGGCTGCGGCAAGTCGACCTTTTTGCGCTGCATGAACCGGATGAATGACACCATTCCGATTGCCCGGGTCACCGGCGATATCATGCTGGAAGGCGAAGATATTTATTCATCGCAAATGGATGTCGTCCAGTTGCGTGCGCGGGTTGGCATGGTGTTTCAGAAACCCAATCCCTTCCCCAAGTCCATTTATGACAATATTGCCTATGGCCCGCGTATCCATGGTCTCGCCACCGGCAAGGAAGAGCTCGACAATATTGTCGAATCCTCCTTGCAGCGTGCTGGACTCTGGGGTGAAGTGAAAGACCGGCTGCTGGACAGCGGCACCGCATTATCGGGTGGTCAGCAGCAGCGCCTGTGTATCGCCCGCGCGATTGCGGTTGATCCCGAAGTGATCCTGATGGACGAGCCCTGCTCGGCGCTCGACCCCATCGCCACCGCGAAAATCGAAGAGCTGATTCACGAATTGCGCGGGAAATATGCTATAGTCATAGTGACGCACAACATGCAGCAAGCCGCACGCGTTTCGCAAAAAACGGCCTTTTTCCACCTCGGCACTCTGGTGGAATATGGCGAGACGACCGATATTTTCACCAATCCGCGGGAAGAGAAAACGCGGGATTATATCACCGGTCGCTACGGCTGATACAAAGATGATTAGGAACAATAATGGTCAATAGTGGCACAGAACATACCGTCAAAGCCTTCGATTCCGACATCAACGAATTGCGGGGCATGGTTGCCGAAATCGGCGGGCGCAGCGAGCAGGCGATCGCCAAGGCGATGCGCGCGCTGGAAAACAGCGACCTCGATCTGGCGGCTGAAGTTGTCCGGGAAGACAAGCTGATCGACGATCTCGAGAAGCGGATCGACGAACTGACATTTCAGACGATCGCGCTGCGCGCGCCGATGGCCGACGACCTGAGGGAATTGATTGCCACGTTCAAAATATCCGGAGTGGTTGAGCGGATCGGCGATTATGCAAAAAATATCGCCAAACGGGTGCCGCTGGTTACCAAGACTCATCGGCTGACGCCAATTTCGCTGCTGCCCTCCATGTCGAAAATTGCCAGTGAGCTGGTCCGGGATTCGCTTGATGCTTTCGCGCGGCGCGATGCGGAACTGGCGATGGAGGTAAACCGGCGCGATCAGATCGTCGACGATTTCTACAACAGCATCTTCCGCGCCGTGATCACCCATATGATCGAAAATCCGAAAGATATTGGCGAGGCGGCGCATCTGTTGTTCATCGCCAAAAATCTGGAACGGATCGGCGACCATGCAACCAATGTTGCCGAGATGGTGTATTTCGCCGCGACCGGTGAACCGATGCCCGAACGCACACGCGGAGAAAATCCAACGACTCCGCTGGATGACGCCCTGAGCGATGGGGCCGACTGATGGTGAATGCAAAATTATTGCTGGTCGAAGATGATGCCGCGCTTGCGGAACTCTTGACCTGGAACTTCAAAAAAGAAGAATATGATGTCATCCACACACCGGATGGCGAGGAAGCGCTGCTGCTGGTCCAGGAACACCGGCCAGACGTGATATTGCTCGACTGGATGCTGGAAAGCCTGTCCGGTATCGAGGTCTGCCGCCGCCTGCGACGGTCTTCGGAAACCGCCAATATTCCGATCATCATGCTGACCGCACGGGGGGAAGAGGAGGACAAGATCCGCGGCCTCGAAACCGGCGCGGACGATTATATCACCAAGCCGTTCAGCCCCCGCGAACTGATCGCCCGGGTAAAGGCCGTGCTGCGCCGGGTGCGACCCGCGCTGGCCGGTGAGAAACTGACCTTTGGTGATCTGGAAATGGATACTGTTGGTCACAAGGTCAAACGCGGCGGCGATACCATACCGCTCGGCCCAACCGAATTTCGCTTGCTCCGCCATTTTCTGGAACATCCCAACTGGGTATTTTCCCGCGAACGTCTGCTCGACAGCGTCTGGGGTCAGGATAGCGATATCGAACTGCGCACCGTCGACGTCCATATCAGACGCTTGCGCAAAGCGCTGAATGCCAATGACAGATCCGACATCATCCGCACCGTGCGGTCGGCCGGCTATGCGCTGGATACCGATGCTGTAGACGGATAATAATACCGTCTGTCCGGCGCGATGCGACCGGATTTGGCGGGCTAATCAGCGACCAGTTTCATAAGCTTGCGCTCAACCGGTGCCAGCACGCCGGCAAGATCATGGCCGCGCTTCAATATCTGCCCCTGTTCGCCGTGCAGCGACCACATGCCCTGGCGATTGCGTTCCGCCGGACGTTTTTCAATCCGGATCTGAGGCCGCTCCGAAGCACGGCGGAAGGCCGCAAATATCGCGACATCGCGACGCATGTCCATCGCATAGTCTTTCCAGTGGCCTGCGGCGACCATGCGGCCATATAGATTGAGTATGCGGTCCAGTTCCCGCCGCTCAAAACCCACTTGCGACGGAGTGCCTCGTTGCGGAAAGGCCGATACATTGGAATCGGTAAACCGCATCAAGCGCTATCACGCCCCTTGGTCTCGATTTCAGCATCATCGCCGTTCCGTTCTTTGGCGAATGCCGCTATTCGCTTCTGCAATTGCTCCATTTCGCATTGCAATATTTCCAGCTTTTGCGTCGATGGATCGAAAATATCGCTGCAGGGCGTTCCGTAGGGAACAAATTCTTTCTGATAATCCTTTGCCTCGACCAATGTTGGTCGGGCGCGGACGCCAACCATGGTGGCGCCTTCCGGTACATTCTGGGTGACAACCGCATTGGCGCCGACTCGCGCCCGTTTGCCGACGGTGATCGGACCGAGCACCTGGGCTCCGGAGCCCAGGATGACATCATCTTCAATGGTTGGATGGCGCTTGCCACCAACACCATTGGTCGGATTGGTACCGCCCAGGGTGACACATTGATAGATCGTCACATTGTCGCCAATTTTAGCGGTTTCTCCAATCACGGTAAAACCATGATCGATAAACAGGTGCCTGCCGATTTTTGCCCCCGGATGGATATCAATAGCCGTGAAAAATCTCGCAATATGGTTGATCAGGCGAGCAAAGAAATAGAGTTCCCCCTTGAACAGCCAATGCGCCACTCGATGCAGGCCGATGGCCAGTACACCGGGATAGAGCAGCACTTCCCAGCGCGACCGCGGAGCCGGGTCGCGAGCCTTGATGGAATCCAGATAAGCGCCCAGTTCCCGAAACATATATTTCCTCCGGATGTTGCGAAGACTATAAACTAGGCACGATAGGTCCTGATTTCCAGTCTTTTTTTGCAACCGAAACCGGACGGTGCTTTTCAAACGTCTCGTAATCACTATATTAGATCAATATCCTTCTACTGATCGAAAGCTTCGATAATGTCGACCTACCTTCCCACGCTCAAACAATTGCAATATCTGGTGGCGCTGAAAGAACATGGCCATTTCGGCAAAGCCGCCGAATCCTGCTTTGTCACCCAGTCAACATTGTCCGCCGGCATAAAGGAACTGGAAGCATTGCTCGACATCGTTCTGGTGGAGCGCACCCGCAGGGTTGTTCGCTTTACGGATTTGGGAAATCAGATGGTGGAAAAAGCCTATCGTATCTTGCGCGAGGCAGAAGAGCTTTCCGAAATGGCGCGATCTGCGGGCAAGCCGCTCTCCGGAGATATAAGGATGAGCGTCATTCCCACCATAGCACCCTTTCTTTTACCCCGCTTGTTGCCGCAATTGCGCAGAGAGCGACCGGAACTGAAACTTTATCTGAAAGAGGAAACCAGTCAGGCGGCTTGCGATTCATTGCATCATGGCCATGCCGATTGTGTCTTGCTGGCGCAGCCATTTCCCTGCGGCGATGTCGAATCCGAGGTCCTGTTCAGCGATGAAATATTCGTGGCTTTCCCGAAAGATGATCCGCGCGATCCTCCATCCGAAGTTGATCCGGCGACCATCGACGAGACCCAATTGCTGCTCCTCGAGGACGGCCATTGCCTGAAGGATCATGCGCTGGCAGCCTGCAATCGTCCTGAGTTGAGAGCGTCCGCCCGGATGATGGGAACGTCGCTGCACACGCTGGTCCAGATGGTGGACAATGGTCTTGGCCTGACCCTGCTACCAAAAATGGCGATCGACAGCGGTATCTTAAATTATACCGACATTGTCGCAAGACCGCTGAAATCGGATCGGGCCACGCGCGACATTGCCCTGGTCTGGCGCAAGAACAGCCCGCGACGGAGCGAATTTCAACTGTTGGCGGAAATCATGAAGGGTGCGCAGAACTGGGTTTCGAAAGCCCATTCCTAGGAGATTTTCCTATTTTCCCCATTTTTCCGACGCTGCGACATCGGATGCCCGTTCCTCGATCCATTTTGTTTCGCCGTCAGCGCGGGTTTCTTTCTTCCAGAACGGCGCCACCGTCTTCAGCTTGTCCATAATGAAGGAGCAGGATTCTATCGCCGCCTTGCGATGATCGGATCCGGTCACCACAAGTACGATATTCTCACCAACCGATAATTTGCCGACCCGGTGGATAATCGTGACCGCATGCAGTGGCCAGTCGGACAGCGCGGTTTCAGCAATCTCGCGCAGCGCCTTTTGCGTCATCGCCGGATAATGTTCCAGTTCGAGCGATAACAGATTGCCATCATCGCGGACCTGACCGACAAAACTGGCTATGGCTCCGCCGCCTTGCCCGGCGACCTTCAGCGACTCGTCACCGATGTCAAAATCGTCCGTTCCGACTTCTATCCTTATCATCCGCCGGTCACCGGCGGGAAGATGGCCAGTTCCTTGGCCGATCCGATCAATGACGTCGGGAGACCATAATCCTGGTCGAGCGCGAAGCGCAATTTTTCGACCGCGGCGAAAATTTCTGCATGGGCCGCGCTTCGATCGCTGAGCATCGTCAGGATATCGCCGATCGTCTCGATCCCCTCGCTCAGCTTCACTTGTTCCTGGTCAACGCCAAGCCGTTCGCGCACCCAGGCGAAATAAATTATGGTGATCGAGCGATCCATCAATCCATGTGCTTCAAGCCGACGCGCAGATAATCCCATCCGGTGATCAGCGTCAGAATCGCGGCGGCCCAGAGCGTCCACAAGCCCACGGTTTGAACGATTGGAAAGTCCGGCAAGCCGCCCGCCAATATCAGGGCGCCGAGCGAGATCATCTGAAATCCGGTTTTCCATTTGGCCAATTGGGACACCGGAACGCTGATCTGCAAGCCGGCAAGAAACTCCCGCAGCCCCGACACGGTGATTTCACGCAACAATATGACAATCGCGGCGATGGTATGCCAACCGTTGATATCCCGCGTGAATATCAGCATCAGCACAACTGCGGCGATCATGATCTTGTCGGCGATCGGATCCAGAAACATCCCGAGCTTGGAAACGGTACCCTGCGACCGGGCAAGATAGCCGTCGAAATAGTCGGTGACCGCCATCAGACAATAAAGCCCGAAGGTCAGCAAATAGTCGATCGCCAGTGGCTGGGGTCTGGCCACATCGAAGTTCGGCCAGAGCAGAAAAACCAGAATCGGCACCGCAAATATCCGCGAGAGTGTCAATATATTCGGCAAGTTCCACATAATGTTTTCGCATAGACATATTTGTACAAAATGAAAATTGATTCAACGAACTAGGGCGCAAATTCATCGCGCGCGCGCCGGTCATTGGATTTGACGCCGAGGCTGAATGGGCTAAGGATGGATTGACGCTCATTTTTCCGCTCGAAAAGAGATTTTCACTTTATGCAAAATACTGCGCATTTGCTGCGAACCAGAAGATTTTTGCCGCTGTTCCTTACGCAGCTTCTCGGGGCTTTTAACGACAATCTGTTCAAATTCTCGATGGTCATTCTGGTGACCTACGGCATTTACGACAGTGAATCCGAGGATTTCGCATTCAACGCACTCGCATCCGGCCTCTTCATCCTGCCCTTTTTCCTGTTTTCGTCGCTGGCAGGCCAGTTGGCTGACAATTATGACAAGGCACGGATCACGAGATTCGTGAAAACGCTGGAGATTTTCATTGCCGTTGTCGGCGGGGTCGGGCTTTGGCTGCATAATATTCCGATCATGCTGACCGCCTTGTTCCTGCTTGGCCTGCAATCCACCTTTTTCGGTCCGATAAAATATGCGGTTCTCCCGCAGCATCTGGAGAAAGATGAAGTCCTGGCCGGCACCGGCCTGGTCGAAGCCGGAACCTATATCGCCATTCTCGCCGGTACGATTCTCGGGGGCATCATCATTGACCGCAACGGAAACGGCGTCGAGATTGCCGTGGTTGCGGTCTTCATCGTGGCGCTCATTGGTCGCGTCGCAGCCCAGTTCATGCCGCCGGCACCGGCACAAAAGGAAGTCGAGAAAATCGACTTTAATTTTGTCCGCTCGTCGATCCGCCTGATCTCGGCCACCTTGCATGTACGCCGACTCTATCTGGCGATTATTGCGATAAGCTTTTTCTGGACCATCGGATCGGTCATGATCATTCAATTTCCGCCGCTGGTGGAAAATGTTCTGACCGCGACACCGGAAGTTGCCAGCCTGTTCCTGGGGGTATTCTCGATGGGCATTGCCATTGGTTCGATCCTGGTCAACCGCCTGCTGAAAAGTGAAG
>NZ_JBALTF010000012.1:0-45475 GCF_036964675.1 Parasphingorhabdus sp.
CAGACGGAAACGGCCAAAACCTGGACCGTTGGCGTAGCGTTCCAGCCTGAAGCTTTGCCTGGCCTGTCCGTGACAATGGATTACTTCAACATCAAGATCACCGAAGCAATCTCCTCGCCTACTCCTGGCGATGCGATTGCGGCGTGTTTTGATAACCCATCGGCTGCCAACCCATTCTGTGGAACGGACTTCATCTCTCGTAACCCGTTCACAGGCGGACTTGACGGATCGGCTGACACCACCAAGGGTCTGATCTTGCAGCAGAGCAACCTGGGTAAGATCACAACTGACGGTATCGATCTTAGTGTTCGGTATAACACTGACATCAACGATATGATTGCTTTGGGATTGTCGTTCGATGGTACTTGGACGAACAAGAACAAGTTCCAGGCAAGTCCAACCTCGATCGATCGTGAGTGCGTAGGCTTCTATTCGGTCAACTGCGCATCGCCACAGTCCGAATTCGCCTTCTCGCAGCGGACCTCGGTTACCATTGACCAGGACTATACCTTGTCTCTGCGTTGGCGCTACCTGAGCGGTATCGAGCAAGAGCCACAGGATATCATCGACAATGGAGCGGCCTTTATCGGCACATCGCCATTGTTCGGTGAAGTCGACTTCACGAAAATCCCTGCGGAAAGCTATTTCGACCTTTCCTTCCAGTGGGATGTAAGTGAAAACGTGTTGTTCACGCTGACGGCTCAGAACCTGTTCGACAACAAGCCAACAGTTGTTGGTTCGGACATCGGTTCGACATCGTTCAACTCCGGTAACGTATACCCATCGTCTTACGATGCTCTGGGTCGTCGTTATGGCGCGAGCGTTAAATTCTCTTTCTAATCTTTTCGATTAGTTTGGAAAAAAAGAGGGCGGGCCATTTGGTCCGCCCTTTTTTGTTGCGCGGTTGAATTTTTATGCAATTTATGTTAGCAATATCTTGTCTGTTAGCAGGGGCATCCCGATGAAATTCAAATATGCATTGAGCATTTTAGCGATTTTCTCGGGTATATTTGGGGCTGTCCCCATCGCCGCTATGGTTTTGCAGAATCAGGCTGCGGACGGACAAGAGGTTCCTGAAGCTTATATCGTCGTATCTGTCCATCCTCCTCTGGAGGCGATACCTCAGAAGCAATCTGAGGCTCCAATCCGCATCACCGAAAGACGGGACCCTGGATATGTTCGATGCCGCATGGAACCGGTGGCCGGAACTATCCTGAAAAAACGCAAGATGTGTATGACAAATCGGGAATGGAGATTGGGGATCCGCAAGGGCAACCAATATGCAAGAGAGTTTGTCGATGACAACCGGCCTGGTATATTCCGATAACCAACCCGGCATTTATGGCGGCTGTCCGCAGATCACTCGGGGGTTGCCAACAATTTGTACACTTATAAAGACAGGGACTATGATGAAAATTCTCGTTCAAACCTTGATCACCGGTGCGCTCGCTGCAACTGCCTTGACAGTGCCTTCGGCATTTGCCGCCAAAACAGATGATAGCGAAGCGCAGTCGAAGAAACCCAAGAAAATCACCGACCGTCGTGATCCCAATTATGTCCGTTGCCGGTCCGAACCGATCATCGGTTCATTGACGCGCAAACGCCGGATTTGCATGACAAATGCCGAATGGACTGAATATGTGAAAGTGGGTTCCCGCGATTCGAAGCAGTTTGTGGAAGACATGCAGGTTGGGATGGATCACAACGCTCCATGAATCAATTTTCGTACCAGAGCCCGGACAAGCTCTGGCAAATATGAAGGAAAATCAATGAAATTGGCTATTATTGCGCTATCTGCAACTTTTCTGCTGGCAGCACCGGCCGCTGCGGAGGATCTGGGAGCTTCAAATTCGGAGTCTTCCGATGCAAGCTCGACAGACAAGAAGCAGGCGAAGAAACCCAAGAAAATCACTGACCGTCGTGATCCCGATTACGTCCGCTGCCGGGCCGAACCGATCATTGGCTCATTGACGCGCAAACGCCGGATTTGCATGACCAATGCAGAATGGGTGGAATATGTGAAGGCAGGGTCCCGCGATTCCAGGCAGTTTGTTGAAGATATGCAGGTTGGAGAAGGTGGCAATAACTGAGCTGGAAATGGGGTGGCTAGGTCAAAAGCCGGCTGCCCATCTCCAAATCTATATGCTGGCTTTCCGCTACCGCCTTTGCCCATTGGGCAACCATGTCGATTTCCGCGCCGTGTAGCTCGGCCATGCGATTCTGCTCTTCCTGTCGAGCGGTGGCGTCGAAAATCTCGCCCCGTTTTGCCTGATCGAGTTTGGAGTGACTTTTGAACGCGGGTCCGTTCACATTCTCCGTGATCGTCGCATGGTCCATGCCTAGGTCGAACAGCCCGTTGAGCGCCATCATGGTTTCGCGCTGACGGACGAGAAAGCTGTCGCTGTCCAGCGTTTTCACCCGGTCGCTGCCAATCGTTGCGACAATTTTGGCAAAGGCGGCATGTTGCGAGAGCCAGCCGATCGCCGCGACTTGCAAATCGGTGAGCCGTAATAGCTCTTCCGGAGAAAAGCCGCCGACCGCATAGCCATCTTTCAAGGTGCCCAGCAGCACGTCGCGGACCCAGATGCGGCCCCACATTTCCTTCTTGACGATCGACTGCAGATAGGATTCCAGCGGCGCGTATAATAATAACGCCCTGGATTCCGGGCGCAATTTAAGCGCTGGAATGGCCAAAGGCGTGCAGATATTGGACGGCTTGATGATCACGGCCCGGTCATCGCCCATCGGCCGCGCGAGCAGGTCGAGCGATTTGTCGAGCACGGCCGCCAGCTTCTGATTGTCGGCACCGCGCCGGCGCCAGCCAATCATGTCATTGAGGATGACCGGCTCTTTCAGCCCCATGGAAACGCCTGGAATATCAAAGGCCCGGGCCAGCATCGTCGAACAGCAATAAGCGGAGTGAAAAATGAAATGAACCGGTGCGGCTGGCAGCGGCATTTGCGCCAGATCCGCACGGCTGATCAGATCATAGCGTTCCACATCCGGCAGATGCTCGTCGGTGATGAAGGTGCAATTGCGGTGAACGTCCCGCGGCACATGGACGAAGCGAAAGCCATCGGCAACTTCATCATAGCGATGCGGCAGATAGTCCGCATCGCTTATGATTTCGGCTTGTCTTGCGGCTAGGTTCATCGCCGCTATCTGCCTGTCAGCAGCCTATTGTGCAAGCCTAAGCTGCGGGTGTCGCAACCGGCTCCATCTTCAGTCCGCCATCTCCTTCATCGATCTTGACCGTGCTGTTATCCGGAACCTGCCCGCGCAGGATCATGTCCGCCAGCGGATCCTGGAGATATTTCTGGATCGCGCGTTTCAGCGGCCGTGCGCCGTAGACCGGGTCATAGCCAACCCGCCCCAGCCAGCGCCTCGCGGCGTCAGTAAGGTCCAGTTCGATCTTCCGGTCCTTGAGCAATTTCTGCACCCGCAAGACCTGAATATCGACAATCGGCGCCATATGTTCCTCGCCGAGTCGGTGGAACAGGATGATTTCGTCCAGCCGGTTGAGGAATTCCGGGCGAAAATGCGCGCGCACGACTTCCATCACCTGCGGTTCGACATCCTTGACCGACTCGCCATCCTTCATGTTCGCCATATATTGGCTGCCGAGGTTGGAGGTCAGGATGATCAGCGTGTTGGAGAAATCCACCACGCGGCCCTGACCGTCGGTCAGGCGACCGTCGTCGAGCACCTGCAGCAGCACGTTAAACACATCGCTATGCGCTTTTTCGACCTCGTCAAACAGGATCACCTGATAGGGCCGCCGGCGAACCGCTTCGGTCAGCACGCCACCCTCGTCATAGCCGACATAGCCCGGAGGGGCACCGATCAGGCGCGAAACGCTGTGCTTTTCCATGAATTCGGACATGTCGATGCGGACCATCGCCTGGTCATCGTCGAACAGGAAGCCGGCAAGCGCCTTGGTCAGTTCGGTCTTGCCGACGCCGGTGGGGCCGAGGAACAGGAAGCTGCCCAATGGCCGGTTGGGGTCCTGCAAGCCGGCCCGGCTGCGGCGGACGGCAGCGGATACCGCTGCGACCGCGTCTTTCTGACCGATCACCCGTTTGCCGATCAGCTCTTCCATCGCCAGCAGCTTCTCGCGCTCGCCTTCGAGCATCTTGTCGACCGGGATGCCGGTCCATTTTGACACCACAGCGGCAATATCTTCGGGGGTAACTTCCTCGCGCAGCATTGCGCCCTCGGTCGCTCCAGCGGCTTCTTCAAGCGATTTTTCCAGTTTCGGGATGGTGCCGTAGCTCAGCTCACCGGCCTTGGCGAGATCACCGGCGCGTTCCGCCTGCTCCAGTTCGAGTCGGGCGTGATCCAGCTGTTCCTTGAGATGCGCCTCGGCGTGGATCTTGTCCTTCTCGCCCTGCCAGCGGGTGGTCAGTTCTGCGCTATGCTGTTCAAGCTCAGCCAGTTCCTTCTTGAGCGTTTCGAGACGGCCCTTGGATGCTTCATCACTTTCCTTGGAAAGCGCCTCGCGCTCGATCTTGAGCTGGATGATCCGCCGGTCGAGCGTCTCGATTTTTTCCGGTTTGGATTCAACCTCCATCCGGATATGCGATGCCGCTTCGTCCATCAGGTCGATCGCCTTGTCGGGCAGGAATCGGTCGGAAATATAGCGATTTGAGAGCGTAGCGGCGCTCACCAGAGCAGCATCGGTAATCCGCACGCCATGGTGCAGCTCATATTTTTCCTTGAGCCCGCGGAGTATTGAAATCGTGTCCTCGACCGTCGGTTCGCCGATGAACACCGGCTGGAACCGCCGCTGCAGCGCCGCGTCTTTTTCGACATATTTCTGATATTCATTGAGGGTAGTGGCACCGATGCAATGTAGTTCGCCGCGCGCGAGCGCCGGCTTGAGCAGGTTGGAGGCATCCATCGAGCCTTCCGAAGCGCCAGCGCCAACCAATGTGTGCATCTCGTCGATAAACAGGATGATTTCGCCCTCGGCTCCGCGCACTTCGTCGAGCACGCTCTTCAGCCGCTCTTCAAACTCGCCGCGATATTTCGCGCCTGCGATCAGCGAGCCCATGTCGAGAGACATCAACCGGCGGTCCTTCAGACTGTCGGGAACATCGCCATTGGCAATGCGCAGCGCCATGCCTTCGGCGATGGCGGTCTTGCCGACGCCGGGTTCACCGATCAGGACCGGGTTATTCTTGGTCCGGCGCGCCAATATCTGGATCGTGCGGCGGATTTCCTCGTCGCGGCCGATTACCGGGTCGAGCTTGCCGTCGCGCGCCGCCTGGGTAAGGTCGCGCGTATATTTTTTCATCGCTTCATAGGCGTCCTCGGAGGTCGCGGTGTCCGCTGAACGGCCGCCGCGCAACTCGTTGATCGCGCTGTTCAGCGCTTCGGCGGTCACGCCGGAGGATTGCAGCGCCTTGCCGGCGGCGGTATCCTTGGACAGCAGCAGCGCCAGCAACAGGCGCTCGACCGTGACATAGCTGTCGCCAGCCTTTTCGGCGATTTGCTCGGCTTGATCAAGAACCCGAACCGCATCATTGTTCAGCCCGGGCGTCTGCTGCGCGCCGCCACCGGATACCGCAGGAATCTTGGCCAGCACTTCATCAATTTCCTGATGCGCCTTTTTAGCATCGCCGCCCGCCTTGGTGATCAGTCCTGCCACCATGCCCTGATCATCTTCGAGCAGTGCCTTGGCGATATGCGCGGCGGTAATCTGCTGGTGACTCATCCGGATTGCGACGGTCTGGGCGGATTGCAAAAAGCCCTTGGCGCGGTCGGTGAATTTCTCAAGGTTCATTGGTTCATCCTGTTCAATCTCAATATCTTGTCCTAAATATGGTGTTGTAGTCGTGCAACACAACCATATTGATGACTTTTTCCTTCGGGGGTATATGGTAAGCGCTTCGCAGAGGTAAAGTGCACACAGCTTAAGATGCTGTCGGAGAGGAAAATATACGTGAAATCACTTAAGCGGGCAGGCATTGGGCTGATCATCATCATGGTGCTGATCGCCATCGGCCTGACGGTCTGGGAGCCGTTGAGCATAGAGCCATCCGCTCCGCCGCCGGAAGCCACATATGAAGCCCGCATCGTCCGTGATGATTTTGGCGTCCCGCATATTTTCGGCAAGACCGATGCCGATGTTGCCTATGGCGTGGCTTATGCCCATTCCGAAGATGATTTCGCGACGTTGCAGGAAGTCACCGCGATGACCCGGGGCCGGATGGCCACGCTCAACGGCGCGGACAGCGCGCCGATCGACTATATTGCCGCCCTGCTCGACATACGCGGCACCGTGAACCGCAAATATGATGATCTGCCGCAGGACGTCCGCGCTCTGCTCGACGGCTATGCCTCCGGGCTCAACGCCTATGCCGCAGAGCATCCCGAACAGGTGAAGCTTGAAAAGCTGTTTCCCGTCAATGGCCAAGATATAGCCGCGGGCTTCGTGCTCCGTTCGCCCTTTTTCTTTGGCCTCAACAGTCCGATCGAAGCGCTGGTGCAGAACCAGCCATTGCCGCGCGAGGGCGGTCCGAGTCTGGCTGATGAGCCGGCAAAAAAATCGATCCATCCGCTCAGCCCGGAAAAGATCATCGAGGACAAGGCGGCCACGCCGGTCGGCCCCGACCCGGATGAAAATGGCTCCAATGCCTTTGCGGTTGCGCCGGATCATTCTCCCGAGGGCAAGACCCGTCTGATCTCCAATTCGCACCAGCCGCTGCGCGGCAATGTCGCCTGGTACGAGCTGGTCGTGCACAGTGAGCAAGGCTGGGATTTTGCCGGTGCCAATTTCCCGGGCTCGCCCTTTCCGTTTCTCGGCCATAATAAATATCTTGGCTGGACCAACACCGTCAACCGCCCCGATCTGATCGATATCTACAAGCTGACGCTGAATGACAAGCAAGACGCCTACCGCTTTGACGGCAAATGGAAGCCGCTGGAAAAGAAGCGCGTCTGGCTGAAAATCAAGTTCGGTCCGTTTGTCATTCCCTATCCGCAGATGGCCTATCGCTCGATCCACGGGCCGGTGATCATCAATGACAGCGGTGCCTATGCGCTCCGCTATGCCGGTATCGACGAGCTCGATATGCTGACCCAATATTACCGGATCAACAAGGCGACCAATTTCGACGAATGGCAGGCGGCGATGGCGGGGCAGGGGGTTCCGGCGACCAATTTCATCTACGCCGATGCCCAGGGCAATATCGGGATGTACTATAACGCGATGTTCCCCGACCGACCCGCAGGCTATGACTGGCGCACGATATTGCCCGGCGATAGCTCGAAAGCATTGTGGCAGAAAAGCCTGCCGTTCACCCGCGTCCCGGCGCTGGTCAATCCGGCCTCCGGCTATGTGATGAATTCCAACAACACGCCCTATATTGCGGCTGGGCCGGGGGATGAACTCAACCCGGACAATTTCTCGCCGCTGCTCGGTGTCGAGGGTGACCAGACCAATCGGTCACGCCGGGCTATCGCCTTGCTCGAACGCGCCAATGCCGATGGCAAGCTGACCGACAAGGAATTGTGGGCGATCAAATATGACACCGGCTACGAAAAAGCCGGCTATGCAAAGGACTGGCTCGACAAGATCGCCGCGCTTGATCTGAAGGACAGCGCGCAATTGCTCAAGGCGCAGCAATTGCTTGCCCAGTGGGACTGGAATCTCGATGGCAAGGGCCCCGCTGACGCGCTCGCGCTGATGGTGCTGCGTCCAGCCAACAAGTCGCATTATAACCGCGACAAAATGCCCGACCCGCGCCAGATATTGCAGGAAACGGTCGACCATCTGACGCAATATTTCGGCAAGATCGATCCGCCGATGATGAATCTGCTGCGGATGCGGCAGGGCAATGTCGATCTGCCGGTCGACGGCGGCAATGACACGATCCGCGCTTCGACCCTCTGGGATGTCGATGATGACGGGCGGCTATCGGTGCGCCACGGTGACAGTTTCATCATGTTCATTGAATGGGCCAAGGACGGCAAGGTCCACTCGCGCTCGATCCAGCCTTTCGGCGCTGCAACCACGCGACCGGAGTCACCGCATTATACCGACCAGATGCAGCTGTTTGTCGACAAGAAGCTGAAGCCGGTATGGTTTGATCCGGCGGATCTGGAGCAGCACAAGACCAGTGACAAGCTGGTCGGATCGGCTGACAGGGCAGCAAAATAATATTGTCGCCAATGTCGGCAAGGACCGTCCTGCCCATTTGATATGACAGTGTCTTAAAGCTTCGGGATATGCGAATCTCGCCCAATGATGATCATTTTCACCAAGGCGAGCACAGGAGAAACCCCGTTATGCGCACTGTAAAGGCTTTCGCAGCCAACCAGGCCGGAAACCCGCTGGAACCCTTTGAATATCAGCTGGGACCGCTGGCCTCCAATGATATTGATATAAAGGTCGAGCATTGCGGCCTGTGTCATACCGACCTCAGCCTGCGCAACAATGCCTGGGGCATAACCGAATTTCCCTTTGTCGGCGGGCATGAAGCCACTGGCACGGTGATCGATATTGGTGCTGAAGTGACTCACGTCAAAATCGGCGACCGGGTTGGGCTGGGTGGCCATTCGCATTATTGCATGACCTGCCGGCAGTGTCTGAACGGCGATCATAATCTCTGCGAATCCGTGCAATCGACGGTTTCGGCGGGCCGCCATGGCGCTTTTGCCGACATCGTTCGCGCATCGGGCGTCAGCGTTATCAAGCTGCCGGACGATCTGGATTCCCGGGATGCCGGACCATTGTTCTGCGCCGGCATTACCGTTTTCAATCCGTTTGTGAAATTTGACATCAAGCCAACCGCGCGCATTGCCGTGCTGGGTATCGGCGGACTGGGTCATCTGGCATTGCAATTTGGCAAGGCCTGGGGCTGTCATGTCACCGCTTTGAGTTCCAGCGCTTCCAAAAAAGACGAAGCCATGGCTTTTGGCGCGCATGACGTGATCAATTCCCGCGATCCCGCAGCCCTGGCCGCCGCAGCGGGAAGTTTTGATGTGATCCTGAGCACGGTCGACGTCGCGCTGGACTGGAATGCCATCATTGCCATGCTGAAGCCGAAAGGCAGATTGCATTTTCTCGGCGTTCAGGCGGTGCCGGCTGAGCTGCACCTGATGCCTTTGATGTTTGCCCAATTGTCTCTGTCATCCTCGCTGGTCGGCAGCCCCCAGACAATTGCCGACATGCTGGAATTCTGCGCCCGCCATGGCATCAAGGCGGTAACCGAGCATTTTCCCTTCGAAAAGATCAACGAGGCACTGGCACATCTGGAAAGCGGAGAGGCGCGCTATCGCATTGTGCTGGATAACTGAGACGGACACGGACTGCCGGCATCCAGGCTGACATCAAATCGAAGGCACCAGGATCGTATCCACTGCCTCCGGCAGCAAATCCGGATAATCGGTAATATAATGCAGGCCCCGGCTTTCCTTCCGCGCGAGCGCTGACCGCACGATCAGATCCGCGACCTCGATCAGATTGCGCAATTCGATCAGATCCTGGGTGACGCGGAAATTGCCGTAATATTCCTGCACTTCGCCGCGCAGCAGGTCGATGCGGTGCTGGGCCCGTTCGAGCCGTTTGGTGGTGCGGACGATGCCGACATAATTCCACATGAAGCGGCGGATTTCGGTCCAGGTCTGTTTGATAACCACTTCTTCGTCGCTGTCGGTGACGCGGCTTTCATCCCATGGCCGGATTGGCGGCGGGGCAGGCAGCTCATCCCAATGTTCGGCAATGTCGCGGGCCGCTGCATCGCCGAAGACGAAACATTCCAGCAGGCTGTTCGAGGCCAGCCGGTTGGCACCGTGCAGGCCGCTCTCGCTGGCTTCGCCCGCCGCATAGAGACCGGGCAGATCGGTGCGGCCCGCCAGATCGATCAGGATTCCGCCGCAGGTATAATGTTGCGCTGGCACGACCGGTATCGGTCCCTTGGTCATGTCGATGCCCAGCCCGATCAGCTTTTCATAAATATTCGGGAAATGGCCCTTCACAAATTCCGGATCGCGGTAGGAGATGTCGAGATGGACGTAATCAAGGCCCAGACGCTTGATCTCGTGGTCATTGGCGCGGGCGACAATATCGCGCGGCGCCAGTTCCATGCGTTCCGGATCAAAGCGATCCATATAGCGATCGCCCGCTTCATCGCCGGCATCGTCCGGCAGTTTCAGATGCCCGCCTTCGCCGCGGACCGCTTCGGTGATCAGGAAATTCTTGACCTCGAGATTATAGAGGCAGGTCGGATGGAACTGCATCATCTCCATATTGGAAACGCGCGCACCGGCGCGCCAGGCCATGGCGATGCCGTCGCCGGTTGCGCCGCGCGGTGCGGTCGAGAACAGATAGGTCCGTCCGGCGCCGCCGCTCGCCATGATCGTCGCTCGCGAGGTCAGCGTCTCGACATGACCGGTTTCGTTGTTGAGCGCATAGACGCCCCAGACATTCTTGGCGCCGGTCGGAACCTCTGCATTGCGGTCGACGATCAGGTCAATCGCCACCATATGCGGGCGCAGCGTGATATTCGGGTGGGCCGCGGCGGTATTCTGCAACGCTTCCTGCACCGCCCAGCCGGTCGCATCATCCACATGGACGATCCGCCGGTGGCTATGTCCGCCTTCTCTGGTGAGATGGAGGACTTCCGCTTCCTTGTTGAACGGCACGCCCATATCCTCGAGCCGGGCAATCGCGGCTGGCGCATTTTCAACGACAAATTCAACGGTTTCGCGGCGGTTGAGGCCAGCGCCGGCGACCATCGTGTCGTTGATATGATTTTCGAACGTGTCGCCTGCATCGAGCACGGCAGCGATCCCGCCCTGCGCCCAGGCAGTGGAACCGCCGGTCAGTTCACCCTTGGCCAGCACCAGCACCTTGTGGGTGCGAGCCAGCGTGATCGCGGCGCTGAGTCCGGCGGCGCCGGAACCGACAATGATGACATCGTGGTTCACGCCGTTTTGGCGCGGGTAAGGTTGAGAAATACATCCTCGAGATCCGCTTCTTTCGTGGTGACCTCGACGATCGCAAAACCGCGTTCCTGGACCGCGGCCATCACGCCACCGGCGTTGGTGCGGTCCTTGTTATAGGTGATCGCCACCGTCCGCGGACCGATAATATCGGCCTTTTCGAATAATGTATTGGCGAAGGAGATGGCATCCTGTGCTTCGCTGATGTCGCGGTCCAGCGTCAGTTCGACCAGCTTTTCGCGGGCCATGTCGACCAGTTCCGGCGTCGGCTTGTTGGCGATCAGCTTGCCGTGATTGATGATCGCGATCCGGTCGCACAGATTTTCCGCTTCTTCGAGATAATGAGTCGTCAGCACGATGGTCACGCCGGCCTTGTTGAGATCCACGACATATTCCCAAAGCTGCTGCCGCAGGTCGATGTCGACCCCGGCGGTTGGCTCGTCCAGCACCAGAATCGGCGGCGAGTGAACCATGGCCTTGGCCACCAGCAGCCGGCGTTTCATCCCGCCCGACAGGGTCCGGGAATAGGCATCGGCCTTGTCTTCCAGATGGACGGCGCGCAGCAATTCCATCGTCCGGCGCTTCGCCTTGGCGACGCCATAGAGCCCGGCTTGAACCTCCAGCGCCTCAAACGGGGTGAAGAAGGGGTCAAAGATGATCTCCTGCGGCACGATCCCGATCGAGGCTTTGGCGTTGCGCGGACTGTCATCGGTATCAAAGCCCCAGATGCTGGCGCTGCCGCCGGTCTTGCGGACCATGCCGGAAAGAATGTTGATCAGCGTCGACTTGCCGGCACCATTGGGGCCAAGAAGCCCGAAAATCGAGCCGCGGGGTACGTCGAAACTGACGTCGTCCAGCGCCTGTTTGCCGCCGGCATAGGTTTTGGAGAGATTCTTGATCGAGATTGCTGCATTTGTCATGCGCTTCGCATAAACATCTTGTTGTGGACAATCAAAGGCTTTGCTGCATCTGGTTCGATCAAGCCTAAAGGCCGGTTAACCGTTAAATTATGTAAATATTTCTTATATTTCTTCTAGTTGCCGATGCATGAAATATTTCAGACACCAGAATCAGGCACGGACAGCGGTGCAATGGGCGACGCTGCTGACCGCTGCGCTGTGCCTGGCCAGCCCGGTTGCAGCGGCGTCGGATTCGTCCGATGCCCGAGTCTTCATAAGGCAGCCGGTGACGATGACCAAAACCGCCGATCTCATATTCGGCGATTTTGTCACCGGCACCGCCGACAGCATTTTTCGCCTCGACCCGCGTTCGGGCTTGCTCAGCCAGCGCAACGGCGATGCGGTGTCCGTGGGCGGGACGCAATCATTTGCATCGATTGAAGTGTTGGGGACAGCCTTGAGCCGGGTTCAACTGTCGACCGGGAAGCAAAGCATCTTGATCCAGCGGGATGGCGGGACGGAGACGATGCAGATCGACCGGTTCCGCTTTGACCGCCGCCGGAAAATGCTGAATGCGGCTGGCCTGCAAACCTTCAATATTGGCGGGCAATTGCGCGTCGGCGCGAACCAGAAGGCTGGCACATATCGCGGTTCCTTTGACGTGTCGGTCGATTATTTCTGATGGTTCCGGACAATTCCGGATGGTGGTACAGAATGTGTGAATCGCCGGTTAACCCTGATATTCAACAATATTTAGCTATTTGACCATTAGGGCTCTGCGCTTGAAACACGGTAATTCTTCGACACCGACCCGAGGGTTCGGGATATGGCGCCCGGCCTTGCTGCCGTTCTGCGCGCTTGTCTGTTTTCCCTTTGGGGCCGTGCAAGCAACCTCCAGCAGGGGGCAAACGCAGACCATAATCAGCCAGGGTGTCAACATCAGCGAAAATGCAGAATTGCGCTATGGAGATTTTTCTGCCGGCACGACTCAGAGCCGGTTCCGCCTCAATCCGGAGAACGGTACGATCGTCCAGTTAAACGGCAATGCCGTGTCCCTGGGCGGCACCCAGACAGCTGCGTCCTTCACCGTCTTTGGCACACCGCTTCAAACGGTGCGGCTGACCGTCAGCCAGAACCAGATCGATCTTACCCGGGTCAATGGGACGGAAACGATGCGGGTCGATCAATTCCGCTTTGATGGCGGCAATGGAACGCGCAACCGAACGCTCAGCGCCAGCGGGTCGGTCGAATATAAGCTCGGCGGAAGGCTCACCATCAATCCCAACCAGGTTGGTGGTGCCTATGTTGGAAGTTTCAACATTACCATTGATTATCAATAGGCTGCATTAGCGCTTCATTCGGTTACCGTGAAATTGACCATGCGAATACATGCTTAATTACAACAATTCGGCCTAGAGCATTTTTGTCATGACCAGAGACCAGATCTTTCCCCGCCTGATTGGCTGCCTGTTGTTTGTCCTTGCCGCGCTGGCCAGCGCGCCGGCTGTCTTTGCACAATCGAACAATGGCGATACCGATGCCGTGGTGGTTAGCCCGCTTTCGCTGGTCCCGGTTGAAGATCTCAACTTTGGCAATCTGATCCCTGGCGCCACCGGCGGAACCGCTGTCATCAGTCCAGCCGGTGGTCGGACCGTGACCGGATCGGTTGTCGCTGCCGGAGGAACGGTCAGCAACGCCGAGTTTCAGGGCTATGGCACACGCAACCGGTACGTCTATATCAGCACGGCATCGTCCAGCTATCGGCTCAACCGCGTCGGCGGCGGCGCCAATATGCGGTTGCGGTCTCTGACCCTGCAAGCGGACAATCTGACCCCGGTCAATTTCCCCGGCCTGTTCCGCATTGCGTCGACAAATGTGATCACGCTGCGCATTGGCGGCACTCTGGATGTGCGGGCCAACCAGCAGGCGGGCGTCTATCAGGGCAGTTTTCCGATCACGATGAACTATTACTGATATTTGCGGGATTGCGCGGCGCACAATCCGTTGCTAATCGATCTGCCATGATTGACGCACCAGAAATTGTCAGAACAGCAAAGAAGCGCAATGCCTGCGATGGCGCCTCGGATATTCCGGGCGGCGCGGCGCTTGGCCATCCGCGCGTATGGCTTGAGATTGATGAAAAAGGCTATGTCGACTGCGGCTATTGTGACCGGCGATTCGTTCTGGTCGGCGGTCCCGCCGACGTCGCGCCGGCGCAGCCCGAAGAATAATCCGACATAGGGGGTGCAAGGCCCCGGTTTCGTTTCTATATGGGTCGGATGATAGAAAATCCTGACCCCCGCTCGTTTCTGTATCGCCCCGATGGCCTCGACCCGGAGCGCGCCAAAGCGCTTGTCGCTGACAGCCTGTCCGCTTGCGATGATGGCGAATTATATCTGCAATATAGCGCGACGGAAAGTTTCGGCTTTGATGATGGCCGTTTGAAAACCGCTGATTACAGCACTGACAGCGGCTTTGGCCTGCGCGGTGTCGCGGGCGAGATGACCGGCTTTTCCTATAGCAACGAGACCAGCGAGGCGGCGATCCGGCGCGCAGCCCAGACCCTGCAATTGCTCGATCCGGCCAAGGGTCAGAAAGCCCCGCCACCGCGCGGTAACAACCGGCATCTTTATGGCGAAGCCAATCCGCTGGAAGCGATTCCCTTCGCGAAGAAGGTGGCCTTGTGCCAGCAAATAGACGCAGCAGCCCGCGCGCGCGATCCCCGCGTTGCTCAGGTTTCCGTCGGTCTGTCCGGCAGCTGGAGCGTTGTCGAAATCGTCCGTCCCGACGGCTTTGTCGCGACCGATGTGCGCCCGCTGGTGCGGCTCAACGTGTCGATCGTCGCCGAACAAAATGGCCGCCGTGAAAGCGGCAGTTTCGGCATGGGCGGGCGTTATCTCTATGACGAACTGTTCGAAGAGGGGCGCTGGAATCGCGCGGTTGACGAAGCCTTGGCCCAGGCTCTGGTCAACCTGGAAAGTGTCGACGCGCCAGCCGGCGAACAGACCGTTCTGCTTGGCCCCGGCTGGCCCGGTATCATATTGCACGAAGCCATCGGCCATGGCCTCGAAGGCGATTTCAACCGCAAGGGCACCAGCGCCTTTTCCGGCAAGATCGGCCAGCGCGTGGCTGTGCCCGGCGTTACCGTGGTCGACGATGGTTCGATTCGGGAACGGCGCGGCTCGCTGAGCATTGATGATGAAGGCACGCCGACGCAGGAAAATGTCCTGATCGAGGATGGAATCCTGAAATGCTATATGCAGGACCGGCTGAACGCACGGCTGATGGGCGTGCCGGCCACCGGCAACGGGCGCCGCGAAAGCTATGCCCATGCGCCGATGCCGCGGATGACCAATACCTTCATGCGCGGCGGCAAGGATGATCCGGCCGAACTGATGAGCCGGGTCAAAAACGGCATTTACGCCAAAAGCTTTGGCGGCGGACAGGTCGATATCGTCTCGGGCAAATTCGTCTTTTCCTGCACCGAGGCTTACAAGATCGAAAATGGCAAGCTCGGCGCCCCGATCAAGGGCGCGACGCTGATCGGCGACGGCCCGACCGTGCTGACCAAAGTGGCCGGTATCGGCAATGACATGGCGCTGGACGAAGGCATCGGCATGTGCGGCAAGGGCGGACAATCCGTGCCCGCTGGCGTTGGTCAGCCGACCTTGCTGGTGGAAGGGCTGACCGTCGGAGGGACGGCTTGAGCTTGGCGTTAGCATGACCAAATCGCGTTTATCCCATTGAACTGGTCTGCCGAAATATTATCCTTCTGGTTTCAGGAGCTTGACCCCAGGGACTGGTGGACCAAAAGCGATGTGACCGACAATCTGATCAAGCGGCGTTTCTTCGAACTATGGCAAGAGCAGAAATCCAAAACCGCCGGCGACTTTCTCGGCTCACCGGAAACCGCGCTCGCCGCGGTCATCCTCTTCGACCAGTTCCCGCGCAATATGTTCCGCGACAGCGCCGACGCCTTTTCCACCGATCATCTGGCGCAGCAGATTGCCGGACAGGCGGTGGATTTGGAGTTCGATCAGCAATTGCCCGAGCAGCAGCGGCCTTTCCTCTATATGCCGTTCATGCATGCGGAGGATCTTGATCTGCAGAACCAGTCCGTCGCCCTGTTCACCAAACTCGGCAGCAATCAGGAATTCGCCAATGAGCATCGCGACGTGATCGCCAAATTCGGCCGTTTCCCCCATCGCAACCATGTTCTCGGGCGGCAATTCCGGCCCGGGGAACAGGCCGCCATTGCTGACGGAGCAAGCTGGTAGGCCGGATGCTCGTCAGTGCGGCAAAGCAGACCTGGCGGGCCCTGAAAGTCTGGCCAGCCGCCGGTCGCTGGAAAGCCGCTCTGGGCATCGCGCTCCCGGCTGTGGTGATTGTCGCTTTGTCAGGATATCTGGGCGGCTGGCTGCGCCTTGATCCCGTGGTCGATCTCCCGTCGGCCCTGATCGCCGCCGTCATCCTGTTCGTCATTCCCGCCCTGGCCGAAGAACTGATCTTTCGCGGCATTCTGCTTTCCTGGTTTGCAACTGTCTCTCAGCGCCTGGGCAACTGGCTATCGATCGGCCTCTATGTGCTCTGGCATCCTCTTCAGGCGCTGACCTTCGGTCCGCCCTGGTCAGCCATTTTCCTGCAGCCGTCATTTCTATTTGCTACGTTCATCCTCGGCATAGTATTGACCCATATCCGGATCGTTTCGCAGTCCTTGTGGCCGGTGATAGCGATCCACTGGCTGCTGGTTCTGGTCTGGAAGCTTCTGTTTGCCGGGCCATTTTACTGAGAAGGGCGAAATATGGCGGATTTTTTCGATTCAATGACCGACAAACATATCGCATTCATTGCCCAGCAGCCGATGTTCTTTGTCGCGACCGCAGCCGCAGACGGACGGATCAATCTGTCGCCCAAGGGCTATGACTCATTCCGGGTGCTCGATGCCAATCGGGTCGCCTATCTCGATCTGGGTGGCTCCGGCAACGAGACCCACGCCCATCTGGTCGCCGACGGCCGGATCACCATCATGTTCAACAATTTTGCCAACCCGGCGCTGATCATGCGGCTCTATGGCACTGGCAGGCCGGTGCTGCCGCAGGATGCCGGCTGGGACGAACTGGCCGCGCATTTTGATATTCTGCCCGGTACCCGCCAGATTTTCGATATCGCGGTGGACAATGTCCAGACCAGCTGCGGCTGGGGCGTGCCGCAGATGGAAATGAAGGCCGAGCGCGAGACATTGGTCAAATATCACCGTCAGGCCGATCCGGAAGCCTGGATGGAAAAGACCGCTGGCCGGGTGAAAAGTATCGACGGCCTGCCGACGCGCGCGACCGATCGCTATTTTGGCGAGCCATAGGTCATGAGTCTGGTCGAACTGTCCCGGCACATGCACGGCGTCGAAGCCGAAATCATCCGTGGCCGGCTCGGTGCCGCTGGAATCGGCGCGGTCTGTTTTGACAGCAATGTCAATATTGTCGAAGGCGCCGGGATCGCGCTGCCCGCCCGGGTGATGGTGCTGGCAGAGGATCTGGCCGAAGCCAGGGCGATATTGGCGGAGGATGTGTCTCTATGACCGGAGCCGGAAAAATTTCGCTCGCGCTGGGCGGTGGTGCCGGTCTCGGCTGGACCCATATCGGCGTGCTGCGGGCGATTGACGATTCCCCGCTGGAGATTGCCGCCATCGCCGGTACCTCGATCGGCGCGATCGTCGGTGCCAGCTATGCGGTGGGCAAGCTCGACTATATCGAAGACATGGCGCGCAACGTCAATTTCCGCAACATGCTGCGCTTCATGGACCCGCATTTCAAGCGCGGCGCGGTGATGGGCGCGCGCAATATCGAAAAAGAGCTGGAGACCGAATTCGGTCATCTCAATTTCGAGGATCTGCCCTTTCCGGTGGCGGCGGTCGCTGCCGATCTGCGCACCGGCGATACGATTGTGATGAAATCGGGCAAGCTGGTGCCGGCGATCCGCGCATCGATGTCGCTGCCCGGCATATTCAAGCCCGTGCAACATGAAGGCCGCCTGCTCGTCGATGGCGGCGCGGCCTTGCCGGTTCCGGTGTCACCGGTGCGCGAACTTGCGCCCGAGGCCCTGTGTCTTTCGATCAACCTGCAGGATGATTTCATCAATCGTTCGATCGCAGCCGGAATCGCGGTCAACAATGGCAAGGAACCCAATAGTCTCGCCATCGTCAAGGCATCGGTCGGCCTGTCGCTGCGCAATCTCGGCCGCTATTCGCTGGCGCTCGATCCGCCCGATTTCGCCATGTCGCCACCGGTTGGCCATATCGACATCCAGAATTTCACCCGCGCCGATGAGCTGATCGATATTGGCCGGCGCGAAACCGAAAAAGTCATCCCGCAAATATTGGCGCGGCTGGCGGAGTGCGCTGCCTAATTATTGTGCACTCGTGCTGCAATGCACAATATTTACTCTTTATTAAGCGGCACGATTTCACGAAAATCCCTTGAATCCAACGCCTTCCGATTCTGGCACGGGCCTTGCGAGGTGACCCCCGGTAACAACAATAGGGGGCGTAATGAAATTTATCATAGCCATAATCAAACCGTTCAAGCTTGACGATGTTCGTGAAGCGCTGACCGGTGTCGGCGTGACCGGCATGACCGTAACCGAAGTCAAGGGCTTCGGCCGGCAAAAGGGCCAGACGGAAGTCTATCGCGGCGCGGAATATACCACCAACATGGTTCCGAAGCTGAAAATCGAAGTGGCTTGCAGCAGCGCAGTCGCGGCCCAGGCGGTCGAGGCTATTCAGGCTGCCGCCGGAACGGAATCGATTGGCGACGGCAAGATCTTCACGCTTGGTCTCGAAGACGCCGTCCGCATCCGCACCGGTGAAACCGGCGACACAGCAATATAATCGGGGAAGCAGATACTCATGAGAAAAATTTTGACAAAACTGACGGGAATGGGGGCTTTAGCCAGTCTTTCTGTCCCAGCCTTTGCGCAGGAGGCCGTCGAAGCGGTCGCGGCCGTGCCCAATCCGGGGAATAATGCCTGGATGATGACGGCCACAATCCTGGTCTTGCTGATGATCCTGCCCGGCCTCGCGCTGTTTTACGGCGGTCTGACTCGCACCAAGAATATGTTGTCGACGATGACGCAAATTGGTGCCGCAGCCTGTCTCGCGATGCTGATCTGGGTCATGTATGGTTACGGTCTGGCGTTCGGTCCGGAAGGCAATGCCTTCATCAGCTGGGGCAAATTCTTCCTCGCTGGCGTCGATAGCAGCAGCACCGCAGCAACATTCTCCGACGAAGTGATTTCGGAATATGTATTCATCTCCTTCCAGATGACCTTCGCGGCCATCACCCTGGCGCTGGTGCTCGGGTCGGTTGTCGAGCGGATGAAATTTTCCGCTGTCATGGTTTTCGGCGCTGTCTGGTTGACGATCGTTTATTTCCCGATCGCTCATATGGTTTGGGCCGGTGGCGGATTGCTCTTTGAAATGGGCGCGCTCGACTTTGCCGGTGGTACGGTTGTGCATATCAACGCTGGTGTATCGGCGCTGGTTGCAGCTCTCATCCTCGGCAACCGCAAGGGCTATCCGAAAGAGCCAATGGCTCCACACAGCCTGACGCTGACCATGGTCGGCACCGGACTGCTCTGGGTTGGTTGGTTCGGCTTCAACGCTGGTTCCGAACTGGAAGCAGACGGCACGGCTGGCCTGGCGATGATCAACACCTTTGTTGCCACCGCTTCGGGTGCCCTGTTCTGGATGCTGGCTGAAAAGATGAGCGGCCACAAGGGATCGGCACTGGGCTTCTGTTCAGGCGTAATCGCCGGTCTGGTTGCGGTAACCCCCGCTGCCGGTAACAGCGGACCATTTGGCGCCATTGTTCTGGGCGCGGTTGCATCGCTGGTCTGCTACTATGCTGTATCCTTCCTGAAACCCAAGCTTGGCTATGATGACTCGCTGGACGCCTTCGGCATCCACGGCATCGGCGGCATGGTTGGTGCGATCGGTACCGGCATTGTCTATCAGCCAATGTTTGGCGGACCCGGCGACGGTTCTACCGCCATGGGTGCTCAGGTTGTCACCCAGATCATCGGCGTGCTGGTTACCATCGGTTGGGCTGGTGTCGGAACGGCTATCGCGATGTTTGTCGCCAAGCTGGTCACCGGACTGCGTGTTACCGAAGAAGTCGAGCAGGAAGGCCTCGATCTCGGCGAACACGGAGAGCGCGCCTACAACTACTAATTTCCGAGTTTGGCGCCGGCCTTCTCCTCCCAAAATCCGGTCGGCGCCTCACCTTGTTCCTCCTGCGAACAAACAACTCATGGCCGGTGATGTGCAAACATCCCGGCCTTTTTTTGTCTGGTTGCCGCGCAAGGGAGGCACTAGTGGTTGGCGCTGGCCCCCATTTGTTTCATTTGCAATCACCCGGGGTGAATGTCATTTGTTGGCGGATAAACCGAGCGAGGAACCGCCATGTCATACCCACAGCAAATATCTCAAATCCTGACCCGGCTTGGCGTCACCGCCGCAAGCATCGGCGACGGCGACTTGCTGGTCCATTCTCCGCTGACCGGTGAGCAAATCGCGGCGGTGCCGACGTCCTCGGCGGCGGACGTCGAGGCGGCAGTCGATCAGGCCCATCAGGCCTTTCTGCAATGGCGCAATGTCCCCGCCCCCCGGCGCGGCGAACTGGTCCGGCTATTCGGCAATGCCCTGCGCGCGCACAAGGATGATCTGGCCCGGCTGGTATCGATAGAAGCGGGCAAAATCCCCTCCGAAGGCGCGGGCGAAGTACAGGAAATGATCGATATTTGCGATTTCGCCGTTGGCCTTTCGCGCCAGCTCTATGGCCTGACCATTGCCTCGGAACGGCCCGGCCACCGGATGATGGAAACCTGGCATCCGCTCGGCGTCGTCGGGGTGATCTCGGCGTTCAATTTCCCGGTCGCGGTCTGGGCCTGGAATACAGCGATCGCGCTGGTCTGCGGCAATAGCGTGGTCTGGAAACCTTCGGAAAAAACGCCGCTGACCGCGATTGCCTGTCATGCAATTTTCGCTCGCGTGGCGGCGGACTTTGCTGAAGCGCCTGAAGGTCTGGCCGGCCTCATCATCGGCGGACGCGATGTCGGAGAAACGCTGGTCGACCATCCACAGGTGCCGCTGGTGTCGGCGACCGGATCGACGGCGATGGGCAGGGCAGTGGGCCAGCGTCTCGCCGCTCGCTTTGCCAGGTCGATCCTGGAACTGGGCGGCAATAATGCCTGTATCGTCGCGCCTTCTGCCGATCTCGACATGGCGGTGCGCGGGATATTGTTCAGCGCGGTCGGCACCGCAGGACAGCGTTGCACCAGCATGCGGCGGCTGTTTGTCCATGACGATATTTACGATGCACTGCTGACCCCGCTCAAGGCCGCTTACGCGAGCATTTCGGTTGGCGATCCGCTGGCGCAGGACGCACTGGTCGGACCGCTGATCGACAAGGCCGCTTTTGACGGTATGCAAGCGGCACTGGTGCTGGCCCAGGAACAGGGCGGGGACGTCACAGGCGGCGGTCGCCATGACAGCGGCGATGCCGGAGCTTATTATGTCCGGCCGGCGCTGGTCGAGATGGAGGAGCAATCCGATATCGTCTGCCGCGAGACTTTTGCGCCGATCCTTTATGTCATGCGCTACCGGGAACTGGACGACGCCATCGCCCGGCAAAATGCCGTTGGCGCGGGCCTGTCATCGTCGATCTTCACCATGAACATGCGCGAAGCCGAACAATTCCTGTCAGCCGCGGGATCGGATTGCGGCATCGCCAATGTCAATATCGGCACATCTGGCGCGGAAATTGGCGGCGCCTTTGGCGGCGAAAAGGAAACCGGCGGCGGCCGGGAATCCGGTTCCGACGCGTGGAAAGCCTATATGCGCCGCGCCACCAACACGATCAACTATTCGGCTGACCTGCCGCTGGCGCAAGGGGTGAATTTCGACCTCTAGGCGCAGCGCCAGGCGTCCGCACCAACTAGCCCAGATCCGCCTTGATAAATTCCGCCGCCCGTTCACCGATCATGATGCTCGGGGCGTTGGTGTTGCCGCTGATGATTTCCGGCATGATCGAGGCATCGGCAATATAGAGCCCTTCCAGACCGCGAAATTTCAGGCGCGCATCGACAACCGCGTCATCATCTCCGCCCATCCGGCAAGTGCCGACCGGGTGATAGACGGTATCGGCACGGTCGCGGATCAGCGCGTCCAGCTCTGCATCATTGTTGATGTCGATCGGATGCCGGTCGGTCGGCGCATATTCGGTCAGCGGCGGGCTTTCCAATATCCGTTTCATATGGCGGACGCCCTTGCGCAGGGTCGCGATGTCCCGGTCATCATCGAGGAAATTCGGGTCAATCGCTGGTGGCGCTTGCGGATCGTCATTGTTGAGCCGCACGCTACCCTTGCTGTGCGGCCGCAGCACGCAGGCGTGACAGCTGAAGCCATGGCCCTTGACCGCCTCGCGCCCGTGATCTTCCAGCATTGCCGGGACGAAATGATATTGGATGTCGGGCGCTGGAACCTCCGGACCGCTGCTCCAGAATCCGCCGGCTTCGGCATAAGGTGTGGTCATGATCCCGGTGCGCTTGAACCGGTGCTGGAGGATCGCCTTGGCCATCCGCACAGTACCCGCAAGCGAGTCGCCGATCAATTCCTTGGACTCGGTCTGATAGCCGGAGACAAAGTCGATATGGTCCTTCAGATTCGCGCCGACTTCGGGCTTGTCGAGAACCACATCGACGCCCTTGTCCTTGAGATGCGCCGCCGGTCCAATGCCGGACAGCTGCAGGATATGGGGCGTTCCGAAGGCTCCAGCGGACAGCACGACCGCGCCGCGCGCATTTATCGTTTCGCTGCCGGAACCGCGCTTGATCTGCACGCCGGTAACGCGACCATCCTTGATGATCAGTTTCTCGACCAGTGATTTTGTCTTGATCGTCAGATTCGGGCGAGACCGGGCCGGTTCGACATAGGCGCGCGCCGCTGACCAGCGTTCGCCGCCTTTCTGGGTGACCTGGTATATGCCCATGCCCTCCTGTTTCTCGCCATTGAAATCATCGAGAATCGGTAGCTGCAGATTGCGCGCCGCTTCGACAAAGGCGACACTGCCCGGATTGGGCCATTTCTGGTCGGAAACGGACAGCGGGCCGTCGCCACCATGATAATCATTGCCGCCGCGTTCGTTGCTTTCGGATTTCTTGAAATAGGGCAGGACATCATCATAGGACCAGCCGGCGCAACCCATCGCTGCCCAATTGTCATAATCCCACTTGTTGCCGCGAATATAGACCATCGCATTGATCGCGCTCGATCCGCCAAGACCGCGTCCGCGCGGCTGATAGCCGGTGCGGCCATTGAGACCCTTTTGCGGGACCGTATCGAATTTCCAGTTGGCGTTTTTCAGCAGAAACGGCATCATTCCGGGTGTCTTGACCAGGAAATTATTATTCCGTCCACCCGCCTCGATCAGACAGACCGTGCGCTTTCCGTCTTCGCTCAGCCGTCCCGCGACTGCACTACCGGCGGAACCGCCGCCGATGACGATGATGTCAAATTCTGCCATATGCCTGTCTCTCTCCAAATTCTCTGTTGGCGCAATTTGGGGAGGCTATATTGTATTGCACCGGCCGTGCACAGTGCAAATAAACCGACCATTGCGCCGCCTATCATGTCGATCAGATAATGGGTTCCTTCAACCGGCGTGGACAGCAGCATCGCGGCGTTGATCACCAGCAATGGCCAGCGCAAATAGCGGCATTGCCACGCCATCGCGATATAGATGACGGCTGCGGCGGTGTGGAAACTGGGCGCGCAAACCAGTCCCTGGAGCGCGCCCAGATCAACCGTTCCCAGCAAATTGTCGCGCAATAATGGCAGCAATTCGGCCTGATAGAGGGCGCTGGTCGGCATGTAGGGAATCGGCCCCTGCCAGACATAGGCCAGCGGACCGACCGCAGGAAAGGCCAGGAACAGCAACATGGTGATCAACGCCGCCAGCCAGAAACTGAACAGGAAAAACTGCGCGCGGGCGCGTTCGCCGCTCAGGGCCAGGCCGCCGAGCAGCAGCACCGGTGATAAATAGATATTGGCATAGGCCAGGCTTCCGGCCGTTTGCAGCCAAGGATTGTCGACAACCAGCATATACCAGCGCAACCACTCGAAACCCAGAAAGGCATCGATCCGCGCCAGCGCCGGGTCGACAAATCCGCTGGTGGCGGCCGCTGCGGGATAGGTCGCGGTCGCGCCCAGCAGACTGATGAACAGGAAGAAGCCGACATATTCACAAAGGTCGCGTGCGACGCGCTGCCATCCGTTGGCATGATCGCGCATCACATAGCGGGTGGCAGCCAGCAGAAGCAGCGCCAGAAAATATTTGCCATTGCTGGCTTTCAGGAAATCCATGCCAAGGTCGGCCCAGCCCATCATGGCGATGACGATCAGCAGGCTGCAGGCCAGCAAGCCGAATATCCAGCTGGTTGGCACGATCCGTGAAATCGGTGCCTGCTTGTTGATGTGAATATCCTGGACGTCGCTCATGTCCATCAGCAGGGCCTCTGGAAACAAACATCGGCAAACGAGACAGGAATATATGCCGACGCGCGCAAATTGCGGCCGCATGCCCTTAAAGATTTCAATTTCATTCCAATGCGCGACCCGCGTGCGGATCGAGCACGACTGGAGGGGTCCTCAGCCCTCTATGCCGCGCTTGCCCGTTTTTTCAGGGAAAGGATAGTAACAATTGTGTAATGTTCTGTATGGTGGCCGTTACAGGCCTTGCTTCCAGCGTTCCTTGATCATCTCGCTGCTTTCGCGGCTGCCATCATGGCTCCAGCCCGGCGGCTTGACGAGATAATTCCACTTGTGCCGCCACGGCGCGGTCCACAGATCCCTGGCAATGCCAATCCATTCATGAAAGGCCGCCCAGAACAGGTTGAAACTGTCCAGATTCTTGATGATGCCATATTGGATATTTTCTTCATCCGTTTCCGGTTCATAGGTTCCGAACAGCTTGTCCCAGATGATGAAGACACCGGCATAATTGCGGTCAAGATAGCGCGGGTTGGTCGCATGATGGACGCGGTGGTGCGACGGCGTGTTCATCACCGCCTCGAACCATCGCGGCATCCGGTCGATGGCTTCGGTATGGATCCAATATTGATAGATCAGGTTGAGGCCCACGATGAAGAAAATCAGCGCCGGCGGAAAGCCGATCAGAAACAGCGGCATGCGAAAAATGAAGCTGAGCGCAATAAAACCGGTCCAGGTCTGCCGCAGCGCGGTCGTCAGATTATAATGCTGGCTGCTGTGATGGATGACATGCGCCGCCCAGAACCACCGGACCCGATGCGCCGTGCGGTGGAACCAGTAATAAGCCAGATCATCGAGCACGAAGGCCAGGGGACCGAGCCACAGCACGTTCGCCCAGCTGATCTCGATGTCAAAAATTCTGAATTGGTAAACCCACAGGCTGAGCGCGAAGACCAGACCGCCGGTCAGGATGCCGGCAACGACGCTGCCCGTACCCAGTGCCAGCGAGGTGAACGCATCCCTGGTCTCATAGCGGATCTTCTTGTTCTTGCGGCTCCACCACCATTCCATGGCGACGGTGATGATGAAGAACGGGACCGCCCAGTCGGTCGGGGATGGCAGATTTTCCATGACCGCGACTACTTACACGAATGTTAGTGGCTGTCCAGATAGTCCGATCAATTTCCGGCAGCCAGCGCATCGATCATCGCCCGGACCGGGGTGATGTCATAGCCCGCATTGCCGGCTAGCCGGGAAATCTCGTCGGGTGCAACACCCTGTTTCGCCTGCGCCAGCGACCAGAGCAGGGTCGAGCGGGTGCCGGAACGGCAATAGGCGAGGGTCTTGTCACCATCGGCCAGCGCTGCGATCATCGCATCGACCTGTGGTCCCGAAAAACCGCTGTGGGTGATCGGAATCGCGATATATTTCATGCCGGCCGCCCGTGCTGCCGCTTCAATGTCGGCGCTCTGCGGTTCGGACGGATCCTCGCCATCGGGCCGGTTGTTGATGATCAGGCTGACCCCGTCGGCTTTGGCGGTGGCAACATCTTCCAGGCTGATTTGCGGTGAGACGCTGATCTTGTCATTGATTTTCCGGAACATGTTCTGGGTCTCCTCTGTCGGAACGGGGGTATTGGTTGCGGTTGCAGCACTGCAGCCGATCAAGGCAATCGATAATAGGGCGGGTAAGAATTTCATATATTCACTTGATTAGCTTCTGCGACATCGCGGATGACTTGTAAAAAGGCCTCGCCATGTTTCTCCAGTTTCGCCGCACCGACGCCGGGAAGCTCGCTGAGCGCCGACAGGCTGTCCGGTTTAAGACCAGTCATATCACGCAGCACGCTGTCATGAAAGATCACATATGGCGGCACGCCCAGTTCCTTGGCGAGCTGCATGCGTTTCTGGCGCAGCGCTTCGAACAGGGGATCGCCAAACGGATTGGGAGAGGCGCTGCCGCCGCGCCGTTTGCGCGATGCCCGCTTCGGCGGTTCGACAATGGCTATTTCCTGCTCGCCCTTGAGAATCTTGCGCGCCTCGGGACCGAACATCAGGCCGCCATGTTCGGTATTGCGCAGCGCATCGCGGAGCAACAGCGACCGGGATACCGGCTTGATCAGTTGCGCTTCCTCTTCCCCGACAATGTCGAAGACCGAAAGCTGGTCATGACCGCGCGACAGGATTTTTTCATCCTGCCGTCCGGTGAGCACCGCTTCGAGATGGGTGACGCCGAAGCTCTGGCCGGTGCGATAGACGGCGGAGAGGAATTTGCGCGCCAGTTCGGTGACGTTGCGGGTGACCGGGGCGTTCAGGCAATTGTCGCAATTGCCGCACTCGGCTGGCGGATTTTCGCCAAAATGTTTCAGCAAAATCGCGCGGCGGCAGCCTGCGGTTTCGACCAGGCCGCCCAGGGCAGCAAGCCTTGTCCGTTCGCTGTCCAGTCGGCTCTGATCGACTTCGCTCAGTCGCTGACGCGCCTTGGCGAAATCTTCCGCGCCCCAGAACATATGCGCCTCCGCCGGATCGCCATCACGCCCGGCCCGGCCGGTTTCCTGATAATAGGCCTCGATCGACTTGGGCAGGCCGGCATGGGCGACAAAGCGCACATCCGGCTTGTCGATACCCATGCCAAAGGCGATCGTGGCAACCATCACCATATCTTCCGAGGCGACAAAATCATGCTGGTTCTGCTGCCGCACTTCCGGCGGCAGGCCGGCGTGATAGGCACGGGCGCTGCGTCCGGTGCTGGCGATCTGGCTGGCCATTTTCTCGGTCGCCGCCCTTGTCTGGGCATAGACGATGCCCGGCCCCGGTGTGCGCTCGACCAGATCCCCGATCTGCCGGGCCAGGCCGGCGCGCGGGCTCATGCTGTAGCGGATATTGGGCCGGTCAAAACCGGCGAGGATCAGCCCGTCCTGTTCGATCCCCAGCTGCACCAATATGTCGTCGCGGGTATGCGCGTCGGCGGTGGCGGTGAGGGCGAGTCGCGGCACCGAACCGAAATGGTCGAGCAGCGGCCGGAGCAGCCGGTAATCGGGCCGGAAATCATGACCCCATTCGGATACGCAATGCGCCTCATCAATGGCGAACAGCGAAATTTCGGTCTGTTCCAGCAATTCCCGAAAATGCGACTGTGACGCGCGTTCCGGGGCGGCGTAGAGCAGGTCCAGTTCGCCTGCTTTCAGCCGGGCAATGGTTTCGGCGCGATTGTCATCGGCGGAGGTGAGGGTGGCCGCCCGGATTCCGACCGCTTCGGCGCTGCGCAACTGATCGTGCATCAGCGCGATCAGCGGCGATATCACGATGGTCGTGCCTTTATTGGCGATGGCGGGCAGCTGATAGCAGAGCGACTTGCCGGAACCGGTTGGCATGACGGCGAGCGTATTCTGCTTCGCCATCACCCGCTGCAAGACCTGATCCTGCATGCCGCGAAAGCTGCTGAAGCCAAAGGTCGATTTGAGCAGGGGAAGGAGGGCTTCGGTCATGCTTCTTTCCCTAGCCAGAGACGGCACCATGCGAAACCGCAAAAGCAGAAATGACCGAAATTGTAATCCGCGGTCACGCCGACTCCCGCTGATCCTCCGCCTGCCGCTTCCACATGTCCGAATAAAGCCCGCGCTTGACCAGCAATTGCCGGTGGCTGCCGCGTTCGGCGATGCGCCCTTCGTTGAGCACGATGATCTCGTCGGCATGGGTGATCGTCGAAAGCCGGTGGGCGATGATCAAGGTCGTGCGGCGCTCCGATATCTTGGCCAGCGTCGCCTGAATTTCATCCTCGGTGCGGCTGTCGAGCGCCGAGGTCGCTTCGTCCAGGATCAGGATCGGCGGATTTTTCAGCAAGGTCCGGGCAATCGCGACGCGCTGTTTCTCGCCGCCGGACAATTTCAGCCCGCGTTCGCCGACCTGCGTGTCATAGCCATCGGGCAGCTTGGCGATAAAGCCATCCAGCGCCGCCCCGCGCGCGGCTTCCTCGATCTCGGCCTGGGTGGCGCCTTCCCGGCCATAGCCGATATTATAGCCGATGCTGTCGTTGAACAGCACGCTGTCCTGCGGCACGATACCAATCGCACCGCGCAGACTGTGCTGGGTGACGGTGGCAATATCCTGCCCGTCGATCAATATCCGGCCCGCTTGCGGATCATAGAAACGGAACAACAGGCGCGCGATCGTCGACTTGCCGGCACCGGACGGCCCAACAATCGCCAGCGTCCCGTCGGGCGGCACTTCAAAATCGAGACCGTGCAATATCCGGCGATCGTCATCATAGTTGAACACGACATTTTCAAACCGCACGGTGCCATCGGAAACCTGCAGCGGCTTTGCCCCCGGCTTGTCGATGACCTCCTGCTTGGTGTCGATCAGTTGGAACATTGCGTCCATGTCGACCAGACCCTGACGAATCGTGCGATAGACCATGCCGAGCATGTCGAGTGGCCGGAACAGCTGCATCAGCAGCGCATTGACCAGCACCAGATCGCCGACCGTCAATTCGCCCTGTTTCCAGCCATAGACGCTGAACGCCATCGCACCGATCATGGTGAGATTGGTGATGATCGACTGGCCGATATTGAGCAGGCCGAGCGAGTTTTCCGACTTGACCGCAGCCAGGGCCCAGTCCCGCATCGCCTTGTCATAGCGCTCGCTTTCGCGGCGTTCGGCGGTGAAATATTTGACCGTCTCATAGTTGAGCAGCGCATCAACCGACCGGCCAATCACCTTTGTGTCCATGTCGTTCATTCGCGCCCGTAGCGCATTGCGCCAGTCGGTCACCTTGCGGGTGAATAGGATGTAGATCGCGACCATCGCCATTGTCGCAGCGACCAGGCCAAAGCCGAATTTGATCTGGAAGATGATCAGCACTGCGGTCAGCTCAACAACCGTCGGGGCAATGTTGAACAATAGAAAATAGAGCATCACGTCGATGCTCTTGGTCCCGCGCTCGATGATCTTGGTGACTTCGCCGGTGCGCCGGTTCAGGTGAAAACGCAGCGACAGGCTGTGCAGATGGGTAAAGACATTGGTCGCGAGCCGTCTTGCCGCCTGCTGGCCGACCTTTTCAAAGACGATGTTCCGCAGATTGTCGAACATCACCTGGCCGAACCGCGCCAGACCATAAGCTGCAACAAGCGCGAGCAATACCGTCAATTCGGTGCCCAGCGCATCGTTGGCCATGCCATCGATAACCGCCTTGTAGATGAACGGCATGGTGAGAACGGCGGCCTTGGCACAAAGCACCAGCAATCCGGCGACGATGATTCGCAGCCTTAAACTCGGCTCTCCCTTGGGCCAGAGATAGGGCAGGAAACGCTTGAGCGTGGGAATCATCGGAGGGTCGATCTGACCCTCGGTAGCATAATCTGGTGGCATGACCCCGGATGTAGGACTGCCGGGACCGAAAGTCTATCCAGCTAAATTTTTCAGCGGCGCGCGGCCTCAGAAACTGCCGCTGATGGTCAACCGGTAAATCAGCCCAAACTCGCGGCTGCGATCCTCGACGAAGCCAAGCGGACCGTTGCGCCGCCCTCTGATAAACGGAGGGTCGAGGTCACCCGGCTGACCCAGAATCGTGCCATAGGCGGTGCGGGTGAAATTTTCGCTTCGGCCCAGCAGATTGCCGAGTTCGGCCTTGACCGTCAGTCCGAAGACATCCTTATGCTCGACAAACGCCCAGGTATAAGGCGCCCCGGTGCGGTAACGGGTGGTCTGGTCGAGCCGCAGAAAATCCGAATAGCGGAAATCCTCGATCCCGGCGCCCCATGCCCAATTGCTGCCGGGAATATCGTGGCGCAACGTGGCTTCATAGGTGAATATCTTGTCGTCGCTGATCCGCCGGAAAATCCCGGTCAGCGGGTCCCGCAGCGAACTTTTGCGGACCTCCCCCTCAAAATCGAGTTTTGCTCCCCGCCAGCCGATCGGATCGAACAAGATGCTGGAAACCACGCCCACGCCATAGCTGGTCGCGCTGTCCAGATTGCCACGTGCCTCGGTGGTCGCGGTGATCGGAATGGAATCAACAATATCGCTGAATTTTTCGCCATAAATATTGACCGTCAACGACCCCCACGGCCCCAGTTTCTGGGTGGCTTCCAGTTCCGCCCGCCAGCTTTGCGGCGGCACCAGTGCGGGATTGCCGGCATTGCCGTTATTCTGCGAAACATCGACCGATTCGACGAAATCAAAGAAATTGAGCTGGCCGACCGACCGTTCGACCTTCAGGCTGAGATCGAGACCGGGTTGCGGCTTCCAGGCCAGCGAAGCAGAGCCTTTCGGGCGAATGAAGGACCGGCTCTGGCCGGCCGCGCCGCTCTGGCTGATCTTGCTATATTCCCCGCCCAATGTTGCCTGCAGCGTGAGTGTTTCGGTCAGGGGACGGCCATAGGAGCCGATAACTTCCCCGCGATATTCGGTGACCTTGCTATTGGCATTGGTCAGCGCGATCGGCTGGAAAATACCCTGCGTATCGAGCACCGCCAGGGCGCCTTCATTGTCGAGAAAATTATAGGCGCCTTCGACGCTGATGCCCCAGTCGGTTCCGCCTGCGGTCTTCCAGCCATATTCCGCGCGCAGGATCGACTCGCCCTCATCGGTCACCGTGTCAAACCGGCTGCCATTGGCGGGCGTGATGCCATCGGAAAATGTCTGCCCAAAAAAATCGCTGACCGGACTATGTTCGAATCGCTGCAAACCGATAAGTTTCAGCCGTCCGCCACCGAGACCGAATTCATAATCGGTGCTGAATTCGGCATTCCATTCATCCTCGCGGCTGGAATAAAGCTCGAAAATATCGGGCTGGCCTAGCTGTGTGCGATCCGTAGCCACCGTTTCCCGTTTCCGGAAAATCTGGTAGGCAGCATTGGCATTGAACAGCGAGCCATCGTCACCGGTGCGACTGTAGGAACCGCTCAATTTTGGCCGATCCTGAAGATAGCGGGCAACTTCGTCGCGTTCGAACAACAGGTTGCCAAAGCGGTCGGTGACCTGTTCCGGCCCCTCGACACCGTTGCGCACGGCATCATTTTCGACCGCCAGAGTAAAGTCGCCCTTGCCGAGTTTGCCGCTGATCGATGCTTCCCCGGCGAACCAGTTGTTGCCCGAGCGCCGCCACCGCGGGTCCCATTTGAAATTGCCGCTGATGCTGCCGGTTTCGCTCGCGTCGGTGACGAGATTGAGCACCTGCCCGGAAAGCCCGGAGATGCTGAGCGTCGCCCCGTCGACAATCTCGATCCGGACAACATTGCTGGCGGAAATCCGTCCGAGGAAAGTGAACGCGTCGACATTCTTGCCCGAGATCCGCGTGCCATTGATCAGCACATTTTCGTCGGCCTGACCGAGACCGCGTTCGTCGCCGTCGCCGGTGTCGATGGTAAAGCCGGGCACCTGACGGACCATGTCCAGCGCGGTGCGGGGATTGAAGCGGGAAAATTGTCCCGCATCATATATCTGCCGTCCGGTCTCGGTGCGCGGTTGCAGGGAGGACAGGGCGGCCGTCTGGGCCTGTGCCGCGATGGGGAGGAGGGATGACGTGATCATCGCACTCATGGCGATGCCGGTCAAAACCCATATTCTGTCGTTCAATATATTCCCCCCAGGCCGTCTGCTTCGGATGGGGCGCTGCTATGTCCAATTGGTTGCAGCCGATACCGGCTTTCGATAAACTACGTCCGTAGACGGACAAACAGCATTACCGATTGCGGGCGATAAGCCATTCAAACTTAATGTTTGTTGAAAAAAAGCACCCAGGCCGCCGCGCAATTGGCGAGCGTATAGACAAAATAGAAAATCACCGCGGTGAGCATGCCCATATCGGCGAATATCATGGCGGCGAGGAGCATGAAAAACTCCAGTATATAGCTGCCATAGGGCCCCAGAAATTTGCGGAAACCGCCGCGCGCTTCGGCCATGATCGGATGGTTGCTCTCGAGCATGGCCTTGTGCATCGTGAAATTGCCGATGCCACAGAGGAAGATGATGAAGATATACATGGCTTCAACATAAGCCCATTTGCTGCCATTGTCATTTGATCAGAAAAATAAACCTCTCATCCAGGAGAGGAAGGAGCGGTATATGGATTTTGCAGGCAAGACGGCGGTTATCACGGGCGGGGCGACCGGCATTGGTCTGGCGCTGGCCAGACAGATGGGCAGGGCGGGTGCCAGAATCATCCTGTTCGAACCGCGCGAAAATCGTCTGCAGCAAGCCGTTGCCGCCCTCGCGGGGGAAGGTATCGACGCCAAATATCTGGTCGGCGATGTCACCAGCGCCGAGCAAGTCGAGGCGCTGGCGGATTTTGCCTGGGCAGAGAATGGACGCGGCGATATCATCATCAATAACGCCGGGGTCAGTGGCGGGCGCAGCAGCGTGATCGACATGGATATGGCCGAGGCGCGAGCGCTTTACGACGTCAATTTCTGGGGCGTCTGGCACGGTATTGCCAGTTTCGGCAAACGCTACAAGGCCGAGGGCCTTCCCTCGGCCATCTATACGGTGGGCTCCGAAAACAGCCTGTTCAATGCCTTGCCGAAAACCGGCGGCGCCTATGTGTCCAGCAAACATGCGGTGCTCGGCCTGATGGACGTGCTGCGCCGCGAAGCTCCCGACAATATCCAGCTCGGCGTCATTCTGCCCGGCTGGGTCAAATCGGAACTGTCGGAACTGCAAGCCGATGCGGCCATGGACACCGACGAATTTGCCGCGATCATTTTCAAGCAGATGCAGGCGGGCGAATTTTATCTGGTCAGCCATCCCTATAATGTCGTGCGGATGGAAGAACGCTGGGCCGAGGTTTACGGCGCCTTCGAAAAATATGCGCCCCGCCACGAAGGCGACGAGGCGGGCGATGTGCAACTATGGGCAGAACGGATGCGGGCGGCGCGCAAGAAATAGGTGCGGACCGTCGCCCCTGCGCAGGCAGGGGCGACGGCTCACGCCATCATCAATTTCAAACGCCCTCCAGCAATCCCTCCCGCTTGATCTTCTCCTGCCAGACCAATGGCGCCAGATGGTGCACACTCTGTCCTTCGGCATCGACCGCGACCGTCACCGGCATATCCTGCACCTCGAACTCGTAGATTGCTTCCATGCCGAGATCCTCGAAACCGACGACTTTCGATCCCTTAATCGCCCGCGACACCAGATAGGCGCTGCCGCCCACCGCCATCAGATAGGCGCTCTTGTGCTTCTTGATCGACGCCACCGTGTCCAGTCCGCGCTCCGCCTTGCCGACCATCGCCAGCAGACCCTGTTCGAGCATCATGTCGGTAAACTGGTCCATCCGCGTCGCCGTGGTCGGGCCAGCGGGGCCGACGACTTCTTCGCCCACCGGATCGACCGGGCCGACATAATAGATCACCCGGCCCTTGAACTCGACCGGCAGCTGTTCACCCTTGTCGAGCATGTCCTTGATCCGCTTGTGCGCGGCATCGCGGCCGGTCAGCATCTTGCCGTTGAGCAGCAGCCGGTCGCCATGTTTCCAGCTCTGCACCTCTTCCGGGGTGAGGGCATCCAGCTGCACGCGCTTCGCTTCCGACGATGGCGTCCAGTTGACGTCCGGCCATTCCTCGAGCTTAGGCGGTTCGAGATAGGCCGGGCCGCTGCCATCAAGGGTGAAATGGGCGTGGCGGGTGGCGGCGCAATTGGGAATCATCGCCACCGGCTTGCCGGCGGCGTGGCAGGGCCAGTCGTTGATCTTGACGTCGAGGATGGTGGAGAGTCCGCCAAGCCCCTGCGCGCCAATGCCCAGCGCATTGACCTTGTCGAAAATCTCGATCCGCATTTCCTCGATATCATTGCGCGGGCCGCGTTCTTTCAATTGCCCCATGTCGATCGGGTCCATCAGCGATTGCTTGGCGAGCAGCACGGCGCGTTCGGCGGTGCCGCCAATGCCGATGCCGAGCATGCCCGGCGGGCACCAGCCGGCGCCCATCAAGGGGACCATTTCCAGCACCCAGTCGACGATATTGTCGCTCGGGTTCATCATCTTGAATTTCGACTTATTCTCCGACCCGCCGCCCTTGGCCGCGACATCGATCGAGACCGTGTTGCCCGGCACCATCTCGACATGCAGCACGCTCGGCGTATTGTCCTTGGTGTTGCGCCGGGTGAAGGCGGGGTCGGCCAGAATCGAGGCGCGCAATTTGTTCTCCGGATGGAGATAGGCGCGGCGCACGCCCTCATCGACAATTTCCTGCATCGATTGCGACGTGTCATCGAGCCGGCAATCCATGCCCCATTTGACAAAGACGTTCACGATACCGGTATCCTGACAAATCGGCCGGTGCCCTTCGGCGCACATTTTCGAATTGGTCAATATCTGGGCAATCGCATCCTTGGCCGCCGGAGATTTCTCCGCGTCATAGGCTTTGCCGAGCGCCCGGATATAATCCATCGGATGATAATAGGAAATGAACTGCAGGGCGTCGGCGACGCTCTCGATCAGGTCGGCGGTCTTGATGGTGACGGTCATGAATGCTCCAGAATATCGACGAAATGCGATCCGCAGGTCTTTTGGCGGATAGTATCCGCCCGGGCAAGTTTTTGTGATCCAGCCTTAGCCCAGCCATATTTTGTCGAGCCATAAGGGCCAGCCGGTTGACCACCGGGTTCCGGGTCTTGCAGAAATCTGCATCAAGCCCGCAGCGGCGGCGATGGTTCCTTTATTCCAAAACCTTTTCGGGAGTTTTGCCCAATGCTGTTCCCGCGTCATCCATCTGGTCAATATATCGCCGCAGCCGGATCACCGTTTCGGGCAGCAATCGATATTCGAACAAGGTCAGATGACGCATCAATGTTTTGCGAATCGCACCGCCGCCGACCTCGATCGGCTCGCCCATCTCGCGGAAATATTCCAGACCGTAGCGCAGGATGATGGTCACGTTGATCGCTAGGTCGGCCAGTCGTTCCTCGGGCCAGTCGAGCAGGCCAGCCTCGACAAATCCCCTCAGATAGGTTTGAAACTGCCGGTGGGTCCGCTCGGTCCAGCCGCGCACGCCTTGCCGCACAATTTCATCATGCTCGCCATAATCCGCCTGGTCGCGGTACAGAAAACGATATTCGCGAAACTCGTCGATAATCGCCTGCAACAGGGCGACATATTCATCAACGATATCCGCGTTTCCGGCGGGCGCGCGCGACAGGCGTTTTTCGATATCCTGTGCGAATTGCTCGCTGATCGCGTGCAGGATCGCGCGCTTGGTCTTGAAATGATACCAGAGATTGCCCTCGGCAACGCCAAGATGTTCGGCCAGCGTCGCGCTGGAAACATTGCCAAAACCGCGCTGATTATAGAGGTTCCGCGCCTCCAATATGATCCGGTCGCGGGTTTTCAATTCAATATTGCTCCAGCGTGACCATCATCTTCTTGTAGCCATGGACGAAACAGGCAGGCACCCGCTCCGGTTCTTCCAGCACGTTGACGCGCAGGCGCCGCTTGGCCATTTCTTCGAGCAGGACATGCAGCTGCAACTCGGCAATCCGGGCGCCGACGCAGCGGTGGATGCCATAGCCAAAGGACAGGTGCCGCCGGGCGTTTTCGCGATCAACGCGGATGCTGTCGGGATCGTCAAACACGCTCTCGTCGCGATTGGCCGAGAGATACCAGAGCACGACCTTGTCGCCCTTCTTCATCTTTACGCCTTCCAGTTCGGTATCTTCGACGACCGTGCGCCGCATATGGGCAAGCGGGGTTTGCCAGCGAATGAGTTCGGCCACCGCGTTCGGGATCAGCGCCGGATCGGCCTCCAGCTTCGCGCGTTCTTCGGGGAACTGGCTGAGCCCATAGGCATAAGCGCTCATCGAATTGCGCGTCGTGTCATTGCCGCCAACGATCAGCAATATGAGATTGCCGATAAATTCTTCCTGGCTCATCTCGCTCATCGCGTCGGATTGCATCATTACCGAGATCAGATCCTTGCCCGGCTCGCCGACGGCCTTGCGCTGCCAGAGTTCGGCGAAGGCACCGGCCATTTCCATGGCAATGGCATTGCGCCGGGCAATGCCGCCTTCCTGGTGGACCAGTTCGACATCGCCGAGCATGTTGGACCAATAGGTCAGCTTGTCGCGTTCTTCCCAGGGAAAGTCGAACAGCTTGGCCAGCATGCCGGTGGTCAGTTCGATCGACAGCTTCTCGACCCAGTCAAACGGTTCACCCACGGGCAGCGAATCCAGCACATCTGCTGTCCGCTGACGCACTTCATCCTGCATCGCCTTGACTTCGCTCGGACCAAAGGCGGAAGCGATTGTCCGGCGCTGCGCGGTATGCTGTGGCGGGTCCATGGCAATAAATTGCGGCTGGCGAAACTCGTCGGACAGCAGATGGTCAGGATAAAAGGCGATCGAAATGCCGCCATATTCAAAGGACGAAGAGAATATCTTCGGCAGTGCCTCGACGTGGACAATCGGCTTGTAGGTGGAGACCGACCAATAGGGACCGAATTTGGATTCCGGGACATATTGGATCGGCGCTTCGGCGCGCAGCTTGCGGAACGGCTCCTGCCAGCGGTCCTCTGTGTAAAGTTCAGCCAGCGAAACATCGATCGGATCGATTGCGTTTTTTTCAGGTGCCAGTGTCGTTGCCATAGTCTCTCTCCTCCTGGGTCGCTCGTGCGACTCTCCATTTTTAGGGTCATAACCCTATTTTATATGAATTGGCAATATTATTTGGCTCTCTGCCGCCAGTCACTCGGGTAGTATGCCCGATTACGTCACAGGTAATTGATGACCGGCGATCCCGTGCATATAAGTTCCCTCTCAAGATCAATCCAGCAGAGGGAGCCAACTCATGGCGGCATTCAGAATTTTCATGGCGGTGCTTTTTGTCGGGATCGCGGCCTATACCGGCGTCACCATTTCCAATCACGGCTGGTACCTGATCCCGGTCTTCTTTGGCGACATGGCGACCATGGCCTGGCCCGGTCAGTTCAACTTTGACTTCCTGTGTTTTCTGCTGCTCTCTGCGCTCTGGGTTTCGTGGCGCCACAATTTTTCCGCAGCCGGTTTTGCCCTTGGCGCGATCGCTTCGGTCGGCGGGATGCTGTTTTTGTCCGCCTATCTGTTCATCGTCGCCGGACAGGTCGATGGCGATGTCCGCAAATTGCTGCTCGGCAGGGCACGGGCGAACGCGTTCACTGGCGCCGCGGCATCGCACTGACTTTGCTCGGGGTGTTGATCGTGGTCTGGCGGCCCGAAGGTGTCACACTCTCCACCGGTCTCTGGTTCGTCGCAGCGGCTGCCTTTTCGGGTTCCGCGGGCGCCGTGCTGATGAAGCTGGTCGTTGATGTCGCCCCGTTTTGCTTTCCGGCCTGGGTCTATCAGCAAGCAGCGTCGTTTTTTTTTATTTCGCAGCTGATCGAAGATGGAGTGTTCCCTGACCCTTGCAATATCAGCCAGACGGAGGGCGCCGATATCCGGTGTTCTGAAATGTCGGCTATCCGATCGTGAACGGTGCGCGCGATGAAAGTTGAGGCGCATTATAAAACATGGAAGGTCGGTTTGGCAGCAGGCTGGCTAGCGGATCAGTAAGGAAATGATATTTTGATCACCGCTATTGTCCAGCCCCGATATGGCTGATCTGGAAATCTATCTGAAAGACCGTGGTGTGCCAGCAACTTGGTTGATTAGCTGCCAAAGCTACCAGGAGGATAGGCGGTGGATTCACGAGTAGACTCTATTAACTTTCCGCCAGACTTTTCCGTCAAATCCAGCACAATTAGTACCGGCTTTTCATATTTCCTTTTGGTATTGGTCGATTGCGGCTCGTTTTCCTGCTCATTTTCCTGATCATGAATCATCTTGCTGGTCCAAATCTGATTGTTGATAACAGTTTACTATGATTATACTTATACTGCTGGATGTCAATGCAAACTGACAGAGTCAATGTCGCCTTGAGCTTGCGCTGCAAGACTAGCGGCGGAAAGACTGCTTCCGATTGCGGGTATAAGTGCGCTGAACATCCAAAAATTTAAAGTAGTATCTCGACAAGTTCTTGGTTGTCAGGGTTGAGAGCGGTTTTGCTTTCCTGAATTATCATTTTACCGGATCGATCATCGGCGATATCCAGTCCTGATATGGCTGATTCAGAAATCTTTCCGAACGTCTGTAAGGCCTGAGCCAGGCGATTGATTGCCTCAGTGAGAAACGGGTGTCGGATTCTGTGATATCCAATCTTGACTTCCCGTCTCACTTTCCCGCCAAATTCAATTCAACCAATATCAGCTTTTTAGATGGCATTTTATGCTGGTTGATTGCTGTCTCTGTTTTCTGATCATGCCCCCGGACAGCCGGCGCGCTGACGCAAATGCTAACATGATACAGAATTGTAACATCATAGATTGCATTGCAAATGAGAAGGCAGGGGAAGGGCAGAAACACTGTTTTCGGTCGCGGGCAAAGTTGGGCAGAGCGAGCGTGGCCGTTTCTGTCCGCTTATCTGTCCATCGTCGCCGGACAGGTGGGTGGCGATGTCCGCAAATCGCTGCTCGGCAGGGCGCGGGCGAACGCCTGATCCACCAGATATGGTGTCACAAATATGTCATCACCCCCTGTGCATGATCTGTGGATAATTATTCTTGTAAATTTTACCATCGACTCTTGCGCTTTGCGCAAGGCTTAGGAAGTCCACGCGTCGCTGCGCTGCAGCACGAATCCGGGCTCGACGAAGCGATTCATTTATGCGACGAATGGAGTCGTTAATTTGTCATTTACCCCCTTGCATAAAATTTCGATTTAGCCACTATAGGTAGTGGTTCGGCCAAGGGGGCACACCAACAGATAGTGTTAGTCGTCTTTTACACCGACTCGGTGGACGGCTCCCTTTGTGCCAAATGACAAGAGAATATACGGGATTTTGGGCAGGAAAATAAATGCCCGCCCGGGTGGCTAAACTGTTAGGATAATGCTTCGATTCGAGTCGAACAAGACAGGAACAAATGCCCGGATAAAATCGCGGTGGTCAATCGGTCCATAGGCCGTTGTGATCGTTGGATTAGTAGAGTGATTTTGAGGGGGCTTTGATGGATTTTAGAGACAGCCACGACAATGAGACAGTGTCGGGACCAGATGTGAGTGAGAGTGAAATGGGCGCGGAAGTATTGGATACGCCAAAAAGCAAAGCCAAAAACACGGCACCGACGAGCGAGCCGGAGGTCAGCAAGAAAGCGGCCGCCGAAGCCGCTTCGGCCAAGGCCAATGATGAAAAGGAACTGAAGGCCGAACGCGACAGCCACAGCGTTGAAAAGCGCCGTTTCAAGATCACGCTGGATGACAGCCGCGACGCGCTGCTGACCGATTTTGGCAAGGAAACGCTGAACGACCGCTATCTGTTGCCGGGCGAATCCTATCAGGATCTGTTTGCCCGCGTTGCCGACGCTTATGCCGATGATCAGGCCCATGCCCAGCGGCTCTATGACTATATTTCAAAACTCTGGTTCATGCCGGCAACGCCCGTGCTGTCCAACGGCGGCACCGGACGCGGCCTGCCGATCAGCTGCTATCTCAACAGCGTCGATGACAGTCTCGGCGGCATCGTCAACACCTGGAACGAGAATGTCTGGCTCGCTTCGCGCGGCGGCGGCATCGGCACCTATTGGGGTGCGGTTCGCGGCATTGGCGAACCGGTTGGCCTGAACGGCAAGACCTCTGGCATCATTCCGTTCGTGCGGGTGATGGACAGCCTGACCCTGGCGATTTCGCAAGGTTCGCTGCGCCGTGGTTCGGCCGCCTGCTATCTTGATGTCAACCATCCGGAAATCGAAGAATTTCTTGAAATCAGAAAGCCTTCCGGTGACTTTAACCGGAAAGCCCTGAACCTGCATCATGGCGTTTTGCTGACCGACGAATTCATGGAAGCGGTACGCGACGGCGCCGAATTTGATCTCAAATCGCCGAAGGACGGTTCGGTTCGCGGCACGGTTGATGCGCGCAGCCTGTTCCAGAAACTGGTCGAGACAAGGCTGGCCACCGGCGAGCCCTATATCATCTTCAGCGACACGGTGAACCGGGCGATGCCCAAGCATCACCGCGATCTGGGGCTCAAGGTTTCCACCTCCAATCTTTGCTCGGAGATCACCTTGCCCACGGGTCGTGATCATCTTGGTGAAGACCGGACCGCAGTCTGCTGCCTGTCCTCGCTCAATCTCGAAACCTGGGATCAATGGTCGGTCGAAAAGGAATTTATCGAGGATGTCATGCGCTTCCTCGACAATGTCCTGCAGGATTATATCGACCGCGCACCGGAGGAAATGGCGCGGGCGAAATATAGCGCGATGCGCGAACGCAGCGTCGGTCTTGGCGTGATGGGCTTTCACAGCTTCTTGCAGGCCCGCGGCCTCGGCTTCGAAAGCGCGCTGGCAAAATCGTGGAACTTCAAGATCTTCAAGCATGTTTCAGCCAAAGCATCCGAAGCCAGCATGATGCTGGCCAAGGAACGCGGACCCTGTCCCGATGCTGCCGATCAGGGTGTGATGGAGCGCTTCTCCTGCAAGATGGCGATTGCTCCGACCGCGTCGATCAGCATCATCTGCGGCGGTGCCTCGGCCTGTATCGAACCGATCCCGGCGAATATCTACACCCACAAGACGCTCTCGGGCAGCTTCGTGGTGAAGAACCCGCATCTGCTGAAATTGCTGCAGGAGAAGAGCAAGGACAGCAACAATGTCTGGAACACGATCCTCGAAAAGGGTGGCAGCGTCCAGCATCTCGATTTCCTCAGCGCCGAGGAAAAGGACACGTACAAGACCAGCTTCGAGATCGACCAGCGCTGGCTGCTCGAACTCGCCGCCGACCGTACGCCCTATATCGATCAGGCGCAGTCGCTGAACCTGTTCATCCCGGCCGACGTCGACAAATGGGACTTGCTGATGCTCCACTTCCGCGCCTGGGAGCTCGGCATCAAGTCGCTTTACTATCTGCGCTCGAAATCGATCCAGCGCGCCGGCTTTGCCGGTGGCGAAACGATCATGAGCGAACCAACCGGTGGCGGCGTCGAGGCCGACAATACGCTCGACCCGAAAACCGTCGAACTGATGACCACCGCCGGCACCACCGATTATGACGAATGTCTCGCTTGCCAATAAGCAGCGCGGCATAGACTTTGCCCACTGCCCCCTCCCTTTCGCTCCTTTTGGGAGGGGGCTGTTTTTTTAAAGTAAAGGCGCGCGCAGCACGATAATTGTCATCCCAGCGAAGGCTGGGATCCAGACCAAAATATGGTGCTGGAAACAAGATTGATTTAGATTCCAGCCAACGCTGGAATGACGAGTATAAAGCGGAGAATGAGTAACCATGTCACTTCTGGAAGCACGCAAAACCTACAAGCCCTTCGAATATCCCTGGGCCTATGAATTCTGGAAGCGCCAGCAGCAGATCCACTGGATGCCGGAGGAAGTGCCGCTCGGCGAGGATTGCCGCGACTGGGCGCAGAAGCTCACCGATCACGAACGCAACCTGCTGACCCAGATTTTCCGCTTCTTCACCCAGGCCGATGTCGAGGTGCAGGATTGCTATCACGACAAATATGGCCGGGTGTTCAAGCCGACCGAAATCAAGATGATGCTGACCGCGTTTTCCAACATGGAAACCGTCCATATCGCCGCTTACTCGCATCTGCTCGACACCATCGGCATGCCGGAAAGCGAATATTCGATGTTCCTCGAATATGAAGCGATGAAGGACAAGCACGACTATATGGGCACGTTCGGCGTCGAAAATGACGAGGATATCGCCAAGACGCTGGCGATGTTCGGCGGCTTTACCGAAGGGCTGCAGCTGTTCGCCAGCTTCGCCATGCTGATGAACTTCCCGCGCTTCAACAAGATGAAGGGCATGGGCCAGATCGTCACCTGGTCGATCCGCGACGAAAGCCTGCACTGCGAAGGCATTATCAAGATGTTCCACACATTTTGCGAGGAACGCGACTGCCTGACCAAGTCGGTCAAGGACGACATCATCGACTGCTGCCAGAAGACCGTGCGGCTGGAAGATGCCTTCATCGACCTCGCGTTCAGCGACGGCCCGGTCACCGGCATGACCGCCAAGGAAATCAAGCGCTACATCCGCTATATCGCCGACTGGCGTCTCGGCCAGCTCGGCTTCCAGCCGATCTACATGGTCGAGGAACACCCGCTGCCATGGCTCGCGCCACTCCTGAACGGCGTCGAACACGCCAATTTCTTCGAAGCCCGCGCCACCGAATATTCAAAAGGCGCGACCAAGGGCGAATGGAATGACGTCTGGTCGAGCTTCGACCAGCGCAAGGGCAAGGTCGCGAACGAGGATGAAGCGGTCGATGACGGGCCGGATATGTTTGCCGAGGCAGGGGTTGCTGCGGAGTGAGCGCTCAATATGGCAATTTACAAACCGGAAAATTGGCTAACTGCAGATGACTTAGAGTTGTTGGAGCTACTCGCACAAATCTTAACGCAACCAGCACATGCTTCGTCCAACCTATCTGAAGAAAGTATCCCATTAACTCCGGCGGAAGCTGGACTTAATTTGCTTGAACAGTTGGTTTCGTTAAAGGAATTTAGAGAAACTGCTCATTTTGTAGAAGGTCTAACACAACAGGATGTAACTAGTCGTGACGACCTCAAAGAGATATATTTATCTCGACGGAAGACTAGCGGCCGATCACGCGTAATTTCATCGACGCATTGGCGTGCATTCTTGAATCGTATGGGGATAACAAAATTTAGTTACTCGAGTGCTTCAAGGGCCGACATTTATACTACTCGAATGACTTACGAACATTTTTTAAAAATGGAGCGACGTCTGATAGTTCAAAGGCACATTCCTTTGCGAATTCGCGCCGTGATTGTGGGCGTCGTCGACAAGTATGAGAACGAAGTCGAAGAAGCACGTAACGGGATTAATCCCCTAAAAAGCGGATCAATAGTAAAAGTATCACGTAGTATATTAGAATCGCTGAATCGCAATAAGAAGACTGAACTTGAACCGTTAAAATCATCGCAATTGGCTGGATTAGCTACCCTTATTGCAGATTCATCCGTTTTGTTTACGACTCGCGATTGGAGTGTTGCCGGCACAATGTCAGCAATGGCCGGCGGATTTTCTGCAACAGCTTATTGATATGGAATATCGGCGACACTGCCCTAATTTCACTAACCTTCCAACTTGTCATCCCCGCGCAGGCGGGGATCCAGTCCAAAAAAACGTCGCGAAGCGGCTTTATTTATTCACTGGATTCCCGCCTGCGCGGGAATGACAAAGGGGAAACACCGTGTCAGTTTACAAAACTCACCAAAGCTCTTGCCACCCCCCCCACCATCAAACATCGCACCCCTGCCTCCGTTCATCTTGAAAGCGGTGAATATGAACAGCTTGTCATCAGTCGTTCAGGCGGGCTGCTGCAATAGCCTTGTCCACAGACACAACAGACGGCGATCGCATCCGCTTTTGCCGCCACCGGACAAGAAAGAGAATATCATGCGCAATATCCTCATGACGCTCGCCGCCGCTACCCTGGTCGTTCCGGCCGGAGCCGTGCTCGCCGACCCGCCGGGCCATGCCAAAGCTTATGGCCATGACAAGCACAAGGACAAGCACCGCAGCAAGCACCGCAGTCGCTATGATGACCGCGGCCGCTATTACGAACCGCGCCGGCTGAGCCGCGAAGACCGTATCTGGCGCGGCAACGACGGGCGTTATCATTGCAAGCGCGACAATGGCACCACCGGTCTGATCATCGGCGGCGCAGTCGGCGCGCTGGTTGGCCGCGAACTGGATGGTGGCCGCGATCGCACGGTTGGCACAATATTGGGCGCCGCTGGTGGCGCATTATTGGGCCGCGAAATTGACCGCGGCGGATTGCAGTGCCGGTAACGGCGCAATCACGGTGACAGTGGCCTAATTTCACTTACCTCCCAACCTGTCATCCCCGCGCAGGCGGGGATGACAGGTAAGCAAGAGGATGCGACGGCGAAAGCCGATTGACCACGGCCACCGCAAGTGTATTATATACACAATACACAAGGGAGAGCCTGCCATGCGGCCACGCAACATGATATTGATCGCCACTCTATTCGCGATGACCGGCTATCCCGCCATCGCCGCAGAGCCCGTCCCCGCGCCGCTGCCAGCCAGGCAGCCCGGCCCGGCGACGCTCGATGATGCGGCGCTATTTGACACGCTGGCCACGCTCGACAGCGCCCTGTTCACCGCCGCCTTTGGCACCTGCGATATCGCCAGGGTGCGCGCTCTGGCGGCCGACGATCTCGAATTTTACGACGACCGCAGCGGGCTGGCTTATGGCAGCGGCGACGCCTTTGTCGCGGGCATCAACTGCCTGAACTGGACCCGGGGCAACGACCCGCAGATCGCGCGACGGCTGGTGCCGGAAAGCCTGACGGTCGAGCGTCTCGGCAATTGGGGCGCCATGCAGCGCGGTCGCCACCAATTCTATCTGGTCGTCCCCGATGGCGAAGACCGGCTCGAGGGCGATGCCGATTTTATCCATCTGTGGCGCCATGACGCAACTGGCTGGAAAATTGCCCGCGTGATCAGCTATGGCCACCGCGCCGTAGTAAAGTGAAGCGCCGCCAAGGGAGGGGAGTTTCGTCATCCTGAACGCGTTTAGCTCCGCTGGCCTCCGGCTCAGGACCCCTCGAGGTTCTGAACGCGTTCAGGATGACGATCCCCCTCCATTCCACCCATAACCGCTTTCCCTGTTCTCTGCTGCCGGATCGTGATATTCGGGAGCACCAATTGCGACATTCGCATTTCCCGAAGGTATTCAGCTCATGTCGAAATTTCCCTCGCTTCCTGAAAAACCCGAAATGGTCGTGGTCCTCGCTGCCCATCCCGAAGGTTTTGGCGCGCTGTTCGCATATCATGATGCGATATTGCGCGGCCCTTCGCCGCTCAGCATCGCCGAACGGGAATTGATCGCCACCTATGTCTCGGGTCTCAACCAGTGCAGTTTCTGTTTCGGCATCCACCGGGCCTTTGCCGAACTGCACGGCATCGACCCGAAAATATTCGACAAGCTGATCGCCGACCCGGCCGCCGCCGGGCTGGATGAAAAACTGCTGCCGCTGCTCGCTTATGCGAAGAAACTGACGCTCGAACCCGCCAAC
>NZ_JBALTF010000013.1:0-45091 GCF_036964675.1 Parasphingorhabdus sp.
GCGGTTGCAAGAAACGAACTCCGGACGCGGCGGCAACGGAATTCATACTTCTCCAATTCACAGGTTTTCGGTGATCCGGCCTGGGAGCTTGTGCTTGAAGCCTATATCGCAACGGCTGAGAACCGATGTGTTGCCTTATCGGATCTGGAGAATGGCCTGCGTAAACCGCATCAGATTATAACCAGATTGGCGGCAATTCTGGAAGTAGAAGGTTATGTCGAGCGATGCCGCTCGCACAAAAACTTCGACCTTGGTTGCGTGAAGTTGACCAATCACGCAGCTGCTCTGTGTGAGCAATGTTTGGATTTGAAACTTGGTGGATTTGTATAAAATGGTTCGCCACCGCTTCGGTCGCCCCTCCGGTAACGCGCTGTTGAGGTCAATCATCCAGCCTCTGGTCAGCCGCCTTCGGCGGACGGATTGCATCGGTCGCCTGGGAGGAACGCAATTTGCCGTGCTCCTCACATCTACCACCGAAGCCAAAGCATTGCGTGCGACGGAAGAAATGCAAAGAGAAATGGAGCAAACCAATACGAAGATATTTTTCGATGTGGGCTATTGCGAGATATCGGCGGGAATGGGAGTTTGTGATGACTGGCTCAAGCAGGCGGACATTATTCTTCTCGATGCAAAAACAGCGGGCCGCAACGCATTTGACGAAGATTCTGACAGGCAACACGACTTGGTGAGTTGATCCCAATAGCAGCATTCTCAGCGACCGGCCAAATGGGATCCATGTGCAGGCAGCGCGGCTACCTGATGGTCGCTGTCAGGCCGTGGCTTGGGCTATCGCTGATTGACGAAGCTATCGCCGAGATGCTTGACTCCGGAGCGCAAAAGATAGTTTAGTTGCGAAAGGGAACAATGCATGCCAATTTGCATTGACGGCGCATTTTCAAGCAAAGGAACTGATCATGGCAACAGCAATCCAAACCCATGAATCCGCAATGGGCGTTGGCCCCGGATTTTCGATCCCCGACCCGCATGATATAGCAAGTCTGAAAGGTGTCGTGTCCGATGTAGAGTGGCAGTTGCGCTGTGATCTGGCGGCGACGTACCGGCTTTGTGCCATGCATGCCTGGACCGATTTGGTATTCACTCATATTTCTGCCCGCTTGCCCGATGAAGACGGCGAGGAGCGGTTCCTGATCAATCCTTATGGCGTGCTGTTTGACGAAATGACCGCATCCGCATTGGTGAAGATCGACCTCAACGGCAATATCAAGCAGGACACACCCTATTTCACCAACCCCGCCGGCTTTACCATCCATAGCGCTGTGCACAGCGCTCGCGAGGATGCGGGATGCGTCATTCATGTCCATACGCCTTATGGCATCGCTGTGTCCGTGCAGAAGGCCGGGCTCAGACGCTACACCCAATTTTCGCTGCAGATCAATGATGACCTCGCCTATCATGATTATGAAGGCATAGCGCTCGATCTGGACGAGCGGGACCGGTTGATCAATGATCTCGGTGAGAAGAACCTGTTGATCCTGCGCAACCACGGTACTTTAACCGTCGGAGAGAATTGTGCGATTGCCTTTCTGCGCATGTATATCCTCGAAAATGCCTGCAAGACACAGATATTGGCGCAATCGGTGGGCGGCGAAGAGCATCTCCATGAAGAGAGCGCCGAAATGGCGCATCGCGTGCACCAGCAGGCTTCTGCCGCGTTTCAGAAAGGATTTGGCGATAATCTGATCTGGCCGGGCCTGATGCGGAAATTGCAGCGCACCAATCCGGGATATGATCACTAGGCCAAGGCGCTAGAGATCAAAGGGCTGGCGGGAGAGAATCTCGACTTTCTTGTTCTCGAAGACGGCGGATCCCAGTTCTTGTTTTTTCTCCATCAGGAGACGATCGCGCTGGCGGACCATCTCGATGATTGGATCGTGAAATTGCTGGACCGCTGCGGTAAGCCAGTCGTTGACCAGCGGATCACCCGGCGCACCGGTCATGTCATAGTTGCGCAGCTTTGAAGTGATGGCTTCTGCCGGCATCATATATTCGTATGTGACCCAATAGTTGGTGGTGAACCAGCTGATCGGCATGCCATCAAGGCCAAAGCTCAACGCGCCAAAATGGACGACGCCTTGCGTCTTCTTGCCATTGGGTAGTTTGGCGGGCGGTTGGTAATAGGGTTCGACATCATCAAACATGTCAAGCGGCAGGAACATGTGGAAATGGCCATGTTCGCCTTCTTCGCGCTCTTCCGGTTTGTGCGCATGGTAAAACCAGCGCGACTTGTTGCCAGGTGCGATGCAATCCCCTTTGGGGTAATGCTGATATTGAACGAAAGGGGCGTCTGCCGGTACCACTCTGGGTACTAGCGAGACGCCCTCTCTAGCTATCTGGCTGGTAAGCTCAAATAGCCTTTCTAATGCATTTTTCAATGCTGAATAAGCTGAGCTTACTCGGTAACTGCGTCAGCAGCTGCACAAGTCGCATCATCAGCAGCACATGTTGCTGCATCAGCTGCACAACCAGCTGCACAAGCAGCACAATCAGCTGCACATGTAGCTTCTTCAGCAGCACATGTAGCTTCTTCAGCTGCACAATCAGCAACAACTGCTGCATCTTCAGCTTTTTCTGCACATGCGGAAAGAGCAGGAACAGCAAGTGCAAGGCCGCCGGCTACAGCGAGCATTTTGCGGAAGTTGGTTTCTGTATTCATTAAAATATCCCCTTTGGATGAACTAGACTTGCCCCTTTATTCGCAAACGGGTGAGCAAGGCAAGCCCATTTCGTAAATATTGCATTAATCTCGCAGAAATCTGTCGATAATTGACCAAATATTATCGCTGCGAGATGCGAATAGCCGTCCCAAATGCCGGGCTTTTGGGTTGCTATCTCTCCACACCGCGAATCTTTCCCCACTGCCGCGCTACGGTATAGCCCAGATATCCCGTACCGAAGAGCGCATAGAGTGGCTCGGGGATGCCGGCGAGATATGCGTTCATGCCAGCGGCAATGTCGCGGGCGGCATCGGGACGGAACGCAGCGATCAGCCCCATCGGGATAGACCAGAGCAGCAGAAGATACATCACATAGAGAAAGCTGGGACGCGCCCGGCTGGTCCACGGGTCGGCTGATTGCGCCTCAGCCAATATGGCCGACATTTGCACGCGCACTTCTTCCAGCTCCTGACTGCCTTCCAGTTTGAGAAGTTCCAGCTTGGCCCGATCACGCGCTTCCTTGTCCGGAATGATTTTGTCTATGATGTTTGAAACGGGGCCGATAAGTGTCGAGATTATGGACATTTTGCAGGTTTCCTTTCGATGTGTCAGATTTCAAAGTTCGTCAAAGTTCGGGCCAATGACGGGTTTTGCAGGGCAGGGAGAAGTTAAGAAAGAGTCTGAAGAACGGCGCCATTCTTGACAAACTTTACACTGTTATGAGCAAAACTATTTTTGGCGGGATTCAGCCGATCCGGTTGGCCAGCCAGCCATATAGAAAGGCCTCGTTGGCCGGACGGGTTTCCGCGAGCTTGATATAGCGGGCACCCTGGAGGGCCTCGATTGCTTTCAGCAATACGGTTTCACCCTCGGATCCCCGTTTGCCGAGAAAAGCCTCTAGCGCGGACAGCGTCTTGCCGCCGATCACTCGATCGACCGCAATATCCTGAAAGTCGCGCCCATTGCGGTTCAACGCATTCAGCGCGCGCTGTAGAAAACCGCTCGCGATTCGGGTTCCCATATTGATCCCGCTGTCAAATAATTCGGCTGCGATATGCGGTGCGTGCCGTGCGATCTGGTCAAAACCGGGGCGATGCCAATATTGGCGTTTGTAGATTGCCGCCGCCTGCGCGCGCGGGAAATGCCGCATTTCGCCAGCATAGCCATGCGCCCGAGCCACAGCCTCGGTAACACCCCAACGCGTGGGGCCTCCCCGGTCCGCCGGATGATCGGAAAAATCGCCTTCCAGGCTGATGACCTTGTCGATCAGTGTGTCGATATTGTGAATATTGGGCATGGGAGAATCACCTTTCTTTCTGGAAAGGCATAAATATAACCTATTTGGTTATCTGTAGGAAAGAGGTGCCGGAAATTGCATATTGGCACGCCGACGATTCGTTTCAGTTTCCGCCCTGGCGCATTTAATAGGTCCTGACCCTAGAGCCGTACAAAATACTTTCTGCTCATTCCGCTCATGACGTCCATATTCATGGGCTTCCCGCTTAAATAATTGCACGATCTACGCAATATTGCGTATCGCGCGGACCATTGCTCTCGTTCAGACACAATGCATGACCTGGAAAACAATCCGCCTTGAACTGGCCCGAACCGCTGACTATCCCAATGGCTCGTCAGCCCATGCATATGTCTTTCGCGTTCCGTTGAACGACGAAGGCTTCATTGAACCGGAGGCGCTGAAACAAGCTGAAAAGCGGCCTGTTGTGCGCCGGTTCTGGCCAAAGGAAGCTGATCAGAGCGGGGTTGTGATTGCCTCGTCCAAGGGATGGGCCTTTTCCTACAAGGTCGGCGAAGATGATGATGAAGTCATTTTTCGGCTCAAGGATCATCCGCTGAAAGTCGGAGAATATCTGACGATCACAGAAGCGGATGGCAGCGAGTTGCCGTTTCGCGTCATCAGCTGTCACGAATAGGTACAAATTTCGGCCTTATGGGGAAGTCATATGCTGACGAAAATGAAACGGATCGGATATGCATCGGTCGCAGTGCTGGCCCTGACTCTGACCAGCAGTCCTGCGGCAGCAGAATGCGTGATCGGATCGGCACCGCTGTTTGATCCGTTCGCGCCTTATAAAGAACCGGGCGCAATCATACACAAGGATAGCGGTTTCATCTTTCCCGCAACCATCGCGGGGTTTCGTCGCCAATGCGAAATGACAACCGATTTTAGCGGCAATAATTTCGAGATTGGCTATTTGCGCGATTATCAGGATCATGAAATCGAAATCAAGATCGCGATTATCCATCTGGCAGAGTTGAATGCCGAAGATCATTACAAGATCATAAAGCCCGACATGCTCTCGCACTATTCAAGCGCTGCGGTCGTTTCGGAAGGTGATTATTTCGTCTCGGGACGCCCCGACATTGCCGCCTATCAAGGTATTTTTGATGGGGGCAAGGACGGTGTGCCCTGGCATTTCAGCGTGACGGCGCTGGATTATGGTTATTGGGATGCACGTGTCATGGCTTCCTATCCGCTGGAAATCGATACCGCTGCGCAAGAGGCGATCATGGAATTGATCACGGCGTTTCAGTGGCAAACGCCGATCGCCGGCAACAGGGAAGTAGCGGTGCCATGAAACGCATTGCGGTGATTGATGGCCATCCCGATCCAAGCCCAAGCCGTTTTGGTCATGCCATTGTTAGCGCTTATGCCGATGCTGCCCGCGCTGCGGGGCATGATGTGCGGGTTATCCGTCTGGCTGGCCAGAATATCCCGATTCTCGAAAGCCGCAAGCAATGGCTCGAAGAGGATGTGCCCGCCGCCGTCCGCCCCGGGCAGGATGCGATAAAATGGGCAGAGCATATCGTTTTCTATTATCCGCTCTGGATGGGCGATATGCCTGCGATGCTAAAGGCGTTTATCGAGCAGGCTTTCCGCCCCAATTTCGCCCTCGATTATGGCGAGGAGGGTAGCAGTCAACTGCCGAAAAAACTGCTGCGCGGTCGCTCGGCCCGCCTCATTGTCAGCATGGGCATGCCGGCGCTTTTCTATCGCGCCTATTTTGCTTCCCACAGCGTCCGCAGTTTCGAGCGCAACATTTTGAAGCTGACCGGCATTGCTCCGGTTGCTACCTCCTTGATCGGCAATGTGGACAGCAGCGAAAGGCACCGTTTGCGCTGGCTCGAGAAAATCGCTGCCCATGGTGCTGCCGGGGACTGATCGCGGCGCTCTGCCTATCCGTATAAACCCGTATATAGAGCAAGAGCATGGCCAGCTAATCCTGCCAGCACGACCATTCTCGAATGGGAGAGATGATCACAGGAGACAGTTTATGAAATCCGTGCTGCTATATATTGCCGATGATGCGGGCCTGGAGGCCCGGTTCCAAGCGGCGCTTGATTTGACCCGTTCGCTGGGTGGGCATCTCCATTGCCTGCGCGCAAATCCCTATAATCCGCAAATGGCGTTCGATGGCGTCACTGGCATTTCGGTGATGTATGATATCAGCAAATTGTCACGTGAACAGGATGAAAAGCTGCGCGCCGAGATCGAAAAACGGCTGGCTGGTGAAGATGTTTCATGGGATTATCGCGAAGAAAATGTCGATCCATCGCGCGGTCTGTCCAAACATTCTGCTCTGGTTGACATCATTGTTTTGAGTTCTGCCAGTGGTGATAAGGACAATGCACTGCCGCTCGGAATATTGGGTGACGTGTTGTTCAATGCGACGGCTCCGGTCGTGGTCCAGCCGGACAATGTGAAAAAATTTGACGCCTGTGGCGCTGCGTTGGTCGCCTGGAACGGCAGCTTCGAGGCGGGCAATGCCCTGCGCGCTGCCGTGCCGCTGCTGAAAATGGCCAGCGATGTGCATATTTTGACGGTGGAAGAGGACAAGGATCACGATCTGCCGCAACTCGCCGCTTCGGAATATCTGGCCTATCATGGCATCAAATCCGTCATTCACAGCCCACCGGCAGGAAAAGATCGGGTTGATGCGGTGCTGCTGGCGGAAGCGAACAATGTGAATGCCGAATATATCGTCATGGGTGCCTATGGCCACAGCAGGGCGAGAGAGTTTCTGTTTGGCGGCGTAACGCGCAACCTGTTCAAGGACTGTCCCATACCGCTTGTTGTTTCACACTGAATGGACAAGAACCCCTTCAAAGATAGAATATATTTCCTTATGGCAAAGTGCGAATCCTGTGTAGGATCAACATTTTCGCTAGTGGCGATCGGACAGCCGAAGGATAGATTTAACAAGTGCGTGAAACGATCGCCTATCACAATGGTCGGCTACCCAATCCGGAGTCCATTCTGGCCGGCCTCCCGAATTGTGTCATGATTGTGGATCGCAATCTGCGCGCTATCAACTGCAGTGTTGCTGGTTTGAACATCCTCGGTGTAGCCAGCATCGCCGAGTTGCCGCACGGCGCGCCGGGAACCTGCGTGGCCCAATCCCATCGGCCCCAGTTTCAGGAAACCGTGGTTCGCGCATTTGATGCCCAACCCGGCAGGCATATCGAGCCGTTCGAGGTGCAACTGGAGTTGCCGGATGGGCGTTCGATGCTGGCAGAATGCAATCTGGCGCCACTGGCCAATCTCGAAGGTGAAATTGACGCCGTCATGATATCCTTTCAGGATCTAACGGCTCTTAGAAAAACCGAAAGCAAACTGGATCAGGCCAATTCCATATTGAAATCAATCCTGACCACCATACCCGATGCGATGGTGGTCATTGATGAAGCGGGTCTGGTCAGCTCTTTCAGCGCCACAGCCGAAAAAATGTTCGGATATGCACAAGGTGAAATAATCGGGCAGAATGTCCAAATCTTGATGCCGGAGCCTTATCGGGCCGCGCATGATGGCTATCTTGCCCGCTATATTCAGACCGACGAAAAGCGGATCATCGGCATCGGCCGAACCGTCGTCGGATGCAAGAAAGACGGCACCACCTTCCCGCTGCAACTGGAGGTTGGAGAAGCGAAGATTGGCGATGAGCGATATTTTACCGGTTTCATCATAGATCTTACCGAGAAAAAACAGACGGAAGCGGAACTCCAGTCGCTGCAGGCGGATCTGGCGCACGCCTCTCGCCTCAGCGCTGTCGGTACCCTGGCGTCCGCTCTCGCCCATGAAATCAATCAACCGCTGACCGCGATCGCCAATTATCTGTCGGCTGCGCGGGATATGATGGATGGCGATTTGGCGGAGAACCGGGAGTTTTTCCTCGAAGCGCTGCAGGAAAGCGTGTCCGAAAGCTTGCGGGCAGGGATCATTGTCCGGCGGCTGCGGGAATTTGTCTCGCGCGGAGAGATCAACCGGCGGGTATTGTCGATTGCCCAGGTGGTGGAAGATGCGACCGTCCTGGGTATGATCGGAGGGCAGGAAAAAGGTGTCCAATTCTCGATTAATATTGCACCGGATACCAATCACGTGTTTGTCGACCGCGTGCAGATTCAGCAGGTGATGGTCAATCTGATGCGCAACGCGATCGAGGCAATGGCCGATAGCCCGCAGAAAAAGCTTCACATCGCTGTGACTTCGATCGATGATGAGCGGGTGGAAATTGCCGTGTCGGATACCGGCACTGGCATTGATCAGGAATTGGGCGACCGGATTTTCGATCCATTCGCCAGTACCAAGGGAACCGGTATGGGCCTGGGCCTTTCGATATGTCGGACGATCATCGAGGCGCATGGTGGAACCATCCGCGCAGAACCCAATCCTGACGGTGGAACCATATTTCGGGTAACGCTGGAAAAAGCAGGGCAGGAGCAAAATGATGACGAATGAACGGCTGGTCTATGTCGTTGATGATGATGATTCCGTCCGGCGGTCAGCCGCATTCATGCTGCGGCACGCCGGATTCAAGGTCGAACCGTTAGAGTCCGGGGTTGCGTTTTTGAAGATGGCCAAGGGTGCGGAGCGGGGCTGTGTCCTGCTCGACGTGCGGATGCCGGAAATGGATGGTCTGCAGGTGCAGCAGCAGATGATCAAGGATGGCATCGATATGCCGGTGGTGATCCTGACCGGCCATGGCGATGTCGAAATCGCGGTGCAGGCGATGCGCGCCGGGGCGATCAATTTTCTCGAAAAACCCTATGAGAAGGAAGCCTTGATTTCAGCGATGGAAGAGGCGTTCTCGCGACTGGAGAATAGTGACCTCAAGGAAATGGCGGCTTCCGAAGCGAAAGTCAGGCTGGCCTGTCTGACCGGGCGAGAACAGGATGTGCTCGACGGTCTGATGTCCGGATATCCCAACAAGACCATCGCTTATGATCTCGGCATTTCGCCGCGGACGGTGGAAATCTATCGGGCCAATATGATGGAAAAATTGCGCGTGCGCAGTCTCGCCGAGGCCTTGCGCATCGGTTTTGCCGCAGAAGGAATGGACCGCCAGGAATCGCAGGCAAAATAGTCGGAACGCGACTGTCTCAGCTTTTCGGGCTTTTCTTGCGTGACAGACAGGCGTGGCAAGGCTTGGCGCAATGATCTTCGCCATTGTCCTGATCGACGGGAATGGACAGGCTCTTTACCGCTCCATCTGCCGAGCATAGTTCGATTGTCATCATGTCCGATTTTGCAGACAGGGGCATCGTCGCCAGCGGCAGGGCAATCACGGCGATCACCAGCCGGCTGATTCTGGATGTTCTGACCTTCACGATCATGGCTGCTCGTCTTCCTCGTCGATCAACACCCGCTGCGCCGCGCCGTCGAGATCATCGAACTGGTCGTTGCGCATCGCCCAGAAAAAGAACACCAGACCGCAGAGCCCCATCAACAGGGCCACCGGTATCAGGATCGCCAGCCCGCTCATTTGGCGGCCCCATTGAGACGCAGGGCATTGCCGACGACGATCAAGGACGACAGCGACATCGCTATCGCGGCGATCAGCGGGGTGACCATGCCGGTGAGGGCCAGCGGCACGGCGAAGATATTATAGCCAATGGCGAGGGCGAAATTCTGATGGACGATCTGCATGGTGCGGCGCGCGACCTTGATCGAAAGCGCCACCGGCATAAGGGATTCGCTGGTAAAGACGGCATCGGCAGCCTGCTGGCCGACGTCGCTGGCGGAACCCGGCGCAATCGAGACATGGGCAGCGGCAAGGGCAGGGCCGTCGTTCAGTCCATCCCCAACCATCAATACTTTGTGACCGCTATCGGTGAGACGGGTGATCGCCTCGACCTTGTCCTGCGGCGAGGCACTGGCTTGGGCAAAAATATTCAGGTTCCGGGAAACTAGCGAAACCGAGCGAATATTGTCGCCGGATATGATCGAAGAAGACAATCCCAGCGCGCGTAATTCTGCAATGGCCTCTGCTGCATCCGGCCGGATCTCGTCTTGCAGCTGGAGCACGACGATATCGCCACCAACGCTTAGCTGACTGGACAGATGGTCTTCCGATCTTTCCGGTTTTCCAAGCATCACGTTCACATGCCCCCAACGCGCAGACATGCCTTCGCCCGGAATTTCCTGGATGTCGTCCAGTGCGGCCGGCTCGATATCCAGCGCCAGCAACCCGGAGCGGATACCCTTGCTGATCGGATGGCGGCTGGCTTGCGCCAGCGCCAGAGTGATCTGTTTCTGCGCGAGGCTCAGGTCATCGAGATTCATCGGAATCGGGTGACCGAGGGTCAGTGTGCCGGTCTTGTCAAAAAGCGCATAGTCGACCTCTGCCAGACGTTCCAGGGCGCTGCCGTCCTTGACCATCACGCCGTTGCGCAGCAACGCGCCCGCGGCCACGACCTGTGCCGCCGGTACCGCGAGGCCCAGCGCGCAGGGGCAGGTAATGATCAGCACCGCGACCGCTATCAGCAACGACTGGTGCCAGCCGGCTCCGGCGAACATCCAGTACATAAAGGCCAGAAGGGCAAGGCTGTGGACCACCGGCGCATAGAAACGGGCCGCCCGATCGGCGACGCGGACATAGAAGGAGCGGCGCTGACCGGCTTCGTCCATCAACCGGGTAATGTCCGATACACTGGTGTCTTCGCCAGTGGCCGTTATCCGCACAATGACGGGTGATGACAGGTTCAGCGTTCCGGCCAGAACCAGATCCCCTTTGCCTCTGGGCTGCGGTTCGCTTTCACCGGTCATCAGCGAGCAGTCAAAGCTGCTCGAACCCGATATGATCACGCCATCTGCGGCGAGATTTCCGCCAGCTGCAACCATCATCTGCATGTCCGGTTGCAAATCCCTGGCGGCGACCCAGGTGGTTTTGCGATCATTGCCGATAACCATCGCGCCAGGGGCGGTTTGCTTCAGCAGTGCACCAATGCCTTCGCGGGCCCGGTCTCGCATCATCCCGTCCAATACCCGCCCCGCGAGCAGGAAGAACAACAGCATCACCGCTCCGTCAAAATAGGCATGGGCACCGCCGGTTGCGGTTTCATACAAGCTGAGACCGGTTGCCAGCAATATGCCGATCGAGATCGGCACATCCATATTGGTCCGGCCGTAGCGCAGCGCCATGGCCGCAGACGCAAAAAATGGCCGCCCCGCATAAGCGATCACCGGAATGGCGATCAGCGCGGAAAGCCAGTGGAACAGGTCCCTGGTGACACCGGTTGCACCGGACCAGACGCTGACCGACAACAGCATGATATTCATCATCCCGAAACCGGCAACCGCGAGCGCGCGGATCAGCTTGTCGGTGCTGCCCTTTTCTTCGGCCAGCGGGTTGTCAGCGAGAATCTGGGCTTCGAAACCCAGGGTCTCGATCTTGCGTTTGAGCTGGTCGTCATCCCATTCCGGCAGATGCGTTATCGCCACTTGTTTGGTCGAGAAATTGACCCGCGAAGAAAGGATACCGGGCGCGCCGTTGAGACCATTTTCAATTTTCGAGATACAGCCGGCGCAGCGGATTGCAGGCACGGCGAAGCGGGACACAATCGATTGCGATGGACCGGTGCTGGCAGGGGTAATGGCGTTCACCAGATATCCCGAACCACACGCATGTTCTTGTCATCCTGGGTGATGACGATCTTCAATTTCCAGCGGCCCGCAGGCAATGTCTGGACGCTTTGATATTCCCCTGCGCCGGCCTGGGTGAAACTGACCTCGAACGGTTCGGATTGACCAATGGGATGTTCGGCAATGGCCACCATCGTTGCGCCCTGCAAGCCAGCACCATCGGTGGTGGTGATGGCGATGCTGGCCTTGCCCGCTTTTCGCACAGCCGGTGACACGGTCCAGCCATTGGCTTGCTGATGTCTGGCCTGTTCGAGCCACTTGTTATATTTCTGGCTCGCGACATAGCTGTTGTCGACGACGGTGCCGCTGAAGGTGGACAGGGCAAATTGCGCCATGACCAGATTGACGGCTACTACCACCGCGAAAAAACCGACGATCATCATCGTGGCATGATAGCCGGTGAATTTTTTTACGGGGGAGGGTTGCTCGCTCATTCGCCTGTCTCCGGTCTTTCGAAAAATACTTCGTCGATGTCCTTGGCCTCGGCATCATCGGCAGCGGTAACGGTCAGTGCGAATTCTTCCCGCGCCGGCCCTGCACTGGGCGCGGCAACGTAGAGCCGCAGTCTGGCGATGCTATCAGCAGGAACCTTGGTGACCAGCGTCTGTCCGGCGGCTTCCCGTGATCCGGCATTGGACCACATGACCGCACCGTTGAGTTCGGTCATGCCGATAATCATGTTGCGCGGGCGATTTTCCATGTTGCGCAGATTGATCGTGTAGCTGTTGCGGACATGGCCGTCGGCGAGCTGGACATAGACCGGGTTGCGGTCATGATTGGCGCTGATGTCGATGCGGGTTCGATTGCCGACCGCGAACAGCATCGCCAGCCCGATCGTACCCCAGATCGTGGAATAGAGGATCGTACGGGGACGAAACAGGGTTTTCAGAATCGGCGCGTGCGGTTTTCCGGCTTTTTCGAGCTCTGCATCTTCCAGTGTGGCATAGTCGATCAACCCGCGGGGCCGCCCGACCTGATCCATCACCTTGTCACAGGCGTCGATGCACAATGCGCAGGTGATGCAGCCGATTTGGGGTCCTTCGCGGATATCGATGCCGGTCGGGCACACCGATACACATTGATTGCAGTCGATGCAGTCGCCAAAACCGCCCGGCTGGGCTTCCGCCTTCTTAACGCTGCCGCGCGGTTCGCCGCGCCAGTCCTTGTAAGTAACGGTCAGCGACTTTTCATCCATCATCGCGGTCTGGATGCGCGGCCAGGGGCACATGTAGATACACACTTGCTCGCGCATGAAGCCGCCGAAAATGAATGTCGTCATCGTCAATACGCCGACCGTGGCATAAGCGACAAAGGCCGCCTGACCAGTCCAGAAGTCGGCAACCAGGGTTGGCGCATCGGCGAAATACATGATCCACGCGCCGCCGGTCCAGAAACCGATAAACAGCCAGACCGACCATTTCAGCAGGCGCTTGCCGATTTTCTTCGGTCCCCAGGGCGCGTCCTGCAGCCGGAACTGGGCATTGCGGTCACCGTCGATGGCGCGCTCGACATGCTGGAACAGGTCGGTCCACACGGTTTGCGGGCAGGAATAGCCGCACCATGCCCGGCCGACAGCAGACGTGACCAGAAAAAGACCGATTCCCGCCATCACCAGCATACCCGCGACAAAATAAAATTCATGCGGCCAGATTTCGATGCCGAACATGTAGAAGCGCCGGTTGGCGAGATCGACGAGTACCGCCTGATTGGGGGCATAAGGCCCGCGGTCCCAGCGGATCCACGGCGTGACATAATATATGGCGAGGGTGATCGCCATGATCACCCATTTCAAACGCCGAAATGTGCCATCGACCGCCTTGGGATAGACATTTTTGCGCGCTTCGTAGAGTTTCAGCTCCGGATCGAGAATTTCCTTAGGATTGCTCATCTTCCCCGCTCTCAACCTTGGCTTCAGCCGCTGGCTCAGCGACCGGCGCCTTTTCACCCCCTCCCAGAGAATGGACATAGGCAGCCAGCATCCGGATCGTTGCCGGGTCGAGCCGTTGTCCCCAGCGCGGCATTACGCCGTAGCGGGCATTGGTAATCGTCTCGGTCAGCGTGGCACGGTCGAGGCCATAGAGGCTGATCGCATCGGTGAGATTGGGCGCGCCCTGAACGCGGTCGCCCTTGCCATCCGGTCCGTGACAGACTGCGCAATTGGTTTCGAACAGAGCCGCGCCGCGCCGGGCAGCAGCGCTTTGTTTTTCACGTCCCGACAATAGCCGGACGTAAGAAACCAGATCCTGAATTTCATTCGACTGCAATATGCCGTCCTTGCCGAAGGCGGGCATTTGCGAGAAACGGGTTTTGTCATGATCCGGGTTTCGGATACCATGGCTCAGCGTATATTCGATCGCGGTCAGATCGCCGCCCCAGAGCCAGTCATCATCATTGAGATTGGGGTAGCCCTTTGAACCGGCTGCACCGGAGCCGTGGCATTGTACGCAGTGGACCTTGAACGCGGAGCGGCCGCCTTCAATCGCCTGTTGCAGCAATTGCGGATCGTTGCCGATCGCTTCGATATCTTGAGAAACCAGCGCCAGCCGGACCGGCTCCAGCTGCTTTTGTCGCTCCGCCACCTGCATGGCATAGTCGCCGCGGCTGCTCCAGCCGAGCAGCCCTTCGCTAGCCGAGTGCAGCATCGGGATCGCCGGGTAGAGAATGACATAGCCGATCGCCCAGATGATGGTGGCGTAAAAGGTCAATACCCACCAGCGCGGCATCGGTGTGTCGAGTTCCTCGATACCGTCCCATTCATGGCCGACGGTTTCGGTGCCGGTAGGTTCATCAACGCGTTTTTTCTCAGACATCGTTTTTGTCCTCGTCAAAAATCATATGGGCTGCTTCTTCGTGATTGCGTCCGGCGCCGGGACGAAAGGTCCATCCTATCAAGGTCAGAAAGATCAGACCCATGAAAATCAGGCCCCAGCTATCGGCGAAATGGCGTAACGCGTCATAGCTCATCGGGGCAGCTCCTGTGCTTCACCCGCCTCGAAATCGACCAATGTGCCGATCATCTGCAAATAGGCGATCAGAGCGTCCATTTCGCTGAGCTTGTCAGGATTGCCATCAAAGTCGCGGACCTGCACCTTGGGATAGCGTTTCTCCAAGTCGGTTGAACTGGCCATCGGATCGACCTGGGTCAGCAGGTCCTCATTGGCTTTTTCAATCGCTTCCTCGGTATAGGGAACACCAACGCGCTTCAGGGCGCGCAGATGACCGCTCATGTCGCCCGGGTTCAGATCCTTTTCGGCCAGAAAGGCATAAGGCGGCATGATCGATTCCGGCACAACGGCGCGCGGATCGGTCAGATGCTGGACATGCCAATCATCCGAATAACGTCCTCCAACCCGGGCCAGATCCGGCCCGGTGCGCTTTGAACCCCATTGGAATGGATGATCATACATGGATTCCGCTGCCAGGCTGTAATGGCCATAGCGTTCCACTTCGTCGCGGAACGGCCGGATCATCTGGCTGTGGCAGACGTAGCAGCCCTCGCGGACATAGATATTGCGACCGGCCAGCTCCAGCGGAGTATAAGGCCGCACGCCCTCGACTTTTTCGACCGTATTGTCGATCCAGAAAAGCGGTGCGATCTCGACGATCCCGCCGATCGTTACGGTGACCAGTGCGAGTACCGCCAGAAGGGTGATATTGCGTTCAATCTTCTTATGTTTTTGCGTGAATGTGGTCATGATATTATCTCCCTCACTCTGCCGGAACCGCGACCAGCGGCTTGTCAGCGGCCTCGTCATGAGGTGTTTCGGTCATTGATTTTTCATCCCGGAGCTTGCCGGCAATCGTCATCCAGACATTATAGACCATCACCACCGCACCAGCGAGATAGAGCAGGCCTCCGGCTGCACGGATCAGATACATTGGGAACATCGCCGAGACGACCTCACTGAAGGCGTAGACGAGATAGCCGTCGTCGCCATATTCGCGCCACATCAGGCCCTGCATGATACCGGCGACCCACATCGAAGCGATGTAGAGAACGATGCCGATGGTCGCGAGCCAGAAATGCCAGTTCACCATCCGCAGGCTATAGAGTCTGGGGCGACCCCAGAGGCGCGGCACCATGAAGTAGAGGGCGGCAAAGGTGATCATGCCGTTCCAGCCGAGCGCGCCACTGTGGACATGACCGATGGTCCAGTCGGTATAATGCGACAGGCTGTTGACCGACTTGATCGACATCATCGGACCTTCAAAGGTGCTCATGCCGTAAAAGGCGAGGGCCAGCACCATCATCCGGATGATCGGATCGGTGCGGATCTTGTCCCAGGCGCCGTTGAGCGTCATCAGGCCGTTGATCATGCCGCCCCAGCTTGGCATCCACAGGATGATCGAGAAGACCATGCCCAGTGTCTGCGCCCAGTCGGGAAGCGCGGTATAGTGAAGATGGTGCGGACCGGCCCAGATATAGAGGAAGATCAGCGACCAGAAATGGATGATCGACAGGCGGTAGCTGTAGACCGGACGCTCTGCCTGTTTCGGCACGAAATAATACATCATGCCAAGGAAACCAGCGGTCAGGAAAAAGCCGACCGCGTTATGGCCGTACCACCACTGGGTGAGCGCGTCCTGGACACCGGCAAAGGCGCTGTAGCTCTTCGCACCGAGCAGGCTGACCGGCATGGCCAGGCCATTGACCAGATGCAGCATCGCCACGGTCAATATGAATGCGAGGAAAAACCAGTTGGCAACATAGATATGCGGTTCCGAGCGTTTGACGATCGTGCCGATGAACACGGCTGCATAGCTGACCCAGACGATGGTAAGCCAGATATCGACATACCATTCGGGCTCGGCATATTCCTTGGACTGGGTGACGCCCAGAAGATAACCGGTGGCGGCCAGCACGATGAACAGCTGGTAACCCCAGAAAACAAAGCGGGCGAGGCCGGGGAAGGCCAGCCTCGCCCTGCAAGTGCGCTGGACGATATAGAAACTCGTCGCGATTAGCGCATTGCCTCCGAAAGCGAAAATAACGGCAGAGGTGTGGAGCGGACGGAGCCGCCCGAAAGTGGTATATTCCAGCCCCAGATTGAGCACCGGAAAGGCCAGCTGCAGGGCGATATACAGCCCAACCGCGAAGCCCGCCATGCCCCAGAATAATGTCGCGATAACCCCCCAACGGATTGGATCGTCGTCATATTTTCCGGGATCGGCGGGAGCGTTCAATATCCCGCGACCGATGGCGGCATAGTCAGCCTTGCTGATCGTCACAAAAAGCGCGATCAGGCAAGCCGCCATGATGATCCCCATGTGAACGGCAAACCCCCCATCGACAGCCATGACCATCGCAATGAATGCCAAAAACACGAGCACCAGCCAACCGCCGGCCTTCACCAGTAAATTATCCATAACGTCCTTCCCCGTTCTATAGGAAGGGCGCTAGCAGCCTGCCGGTTGCGGCCATATCAGGAGATTTACGTAGTTCGACAATCCGCTGGCAAACAAGCGCTCAGTCAACGGCGATTTTGGCCCATACTGGCAGGTGATCGGATGCCTTGCGGGAGGAGGGGCTGTCGTGAACACCCGCCTCAAAGGACTGGATTCCGTCCGAGTGCATGATCCGGTCGAGGGTTGCGATGGGACCGCGGGAATGAAAACTGCGGCCGCAAGGGACCATCTGGAAAGCCTTGGTAAAATCTTTCAAACAGCCACCGGCCGCGCTCCATTCGTTGAGGTCGCCCATCAGCAGAACCGGCACATCCTTTTGCTTTTCCTGCGCGAGCTTGATGATCGCTGCGGCCTGCCGCCTGCGCCACAGGCCGGACAGGTCAAGATGCATGCCGAAAACCGCCAGCTGTTTTCCCTGCAGTTCGAAATGCGCCATGATCGCGCCGCGCGGTTCGAGGCAGGGGATGTGCATGATGTCATTGGCCAGCACCTCGACCGATTTCCGAACCAATATCGCATTGCCATGCCAGCCCATTGAATCAATCTGCACGTCGAGCGGAATCGCGCGATAGTCGCTGTGCATTTCCAGCAGTTTTTCGGGTATGGCTGCGGCCCTTGCGCCAAAGCGGCGATCGGCCTCTTGCAACGCGATTATGTCGGCATCCATCTCGTTCAGCACGTCGACGATCCGGCCGGGATTGCGCCGCCGATCCGTACCAACTGCCTTGTGAATATTATAGCTCGCGACCTTGAACATTGTCTGTTTTTAGCAGGTCAGAAGGGATTCAGAGTGAAACCATGCTGCTGCAGCAAGGCGTGGGCGGTCATTGCGGAGAGCGACATTTTGACGCCGGGAAGAAGGTCGGCATTGCTGATGCCATGGGCCGCCGCACTTTGGCCACACAGGTGAAATTCGACGCCATGTTGCTGCAGTTGCGCGATCGCGGCGGCGCTGGCATTTTCCTTGCCGTCCTTGTGCGCGGCAAAAAATTCCTGACTGGTCAGGTCGAACGAGGCACCGCCATGGACAACGATCGCGAGATGAATATTCTCTTCCGGCACGCCGGCGGCAACCTGCATGTTGATGAAACGGGCGGCGCTTTCGATCGTGCGATTGAGCTTGCCCGGTTCGGCGGCATCCTTGACGTCGAAGGCAATGTGAAACAGCGTATCTTTCGCAACCGGTTCGTCCATCTGAACCGGAGCGGTGGCGCCGAAATCTTCAAAAACCGGACCGGTCTTGAAATTTTCCATCTGGGCCGCTGCCGGTTGGGCGAGGGCCAATAAGGGCAGCAGGGCGACGAGACAGGATTTTCGCATTTTCGTTCCAGTTCAGTTTGATATTTGAGTCACATATAGCGCGTCTTCAATAGCCGATCGCCTGACCATCTTTGCGCATTTCGGTTGCGCCGGTATAAACGCCGGTCTCTGGATCACGGACGATCGCCTGATAGCCGCCAAACATTGCGCCATTGCTCACGACTTCGACATTATGCCCCATGGCCTTGAGGCGCTCGATGGTTTCGGTCGATATACCCGGTTCGACGTTGAGTATACCCAGAAGATCGGCGCCGGTTCCGGCCAGGTCATCGGTCGGCTGACGGCCGCCATCATGATTTAACCGGGCGGCGTCGCCTGCTTCCTGCAGGTTCATGCCATAATCGACCAGATTGATCATCACCTGAACATGGCCCTGCGGCTGCATACCGCCGCCCATCAGGCCAAAGGACATATAGGGTTTGCCGTCCTTCTTCATGAAGGCGGGAATGATCGTCTGGAACGGGCGCTTGCCCGGCGCATAGGCATTGGGATGTTTGGCATCGAGCGAATAAAGCTCGCCGCGATCCTGAAACATGAAGCCAAGGCCGTCGGCGACGAGGCCGCTGCCCATGCCGCGATAATTGGACTGGATCAGCGAGACCATCATGCCGTCCTTGTCGGCGACGGTGAGATAGGTCGTATCGCCTTCGCCTTCCAGCTTGGGCTCGCCCGGCCCGAATTCCGGCGTCGCTTTTGCCGGATCGATCAGCACGAAACGCTCCTTGCCATAGGCATCCGAGAGCAGCCAATCGAGCGGGGCAGGGGAGACATCGGGATCGGCGTAAAAGCGCGCGACATCCTCGAACGCCAGCCGTTTGGCCTCGGTAATATAATGCAATACTTCAGCGCTGCCGCGCGGCCATTGCGCGAGATCGACATTTTTCAGGATATTCGCCATTTGCAGCGCCGCGAAGCCCTGCGAGTTTGGCGGCAGTTCGCACAATTCATAGCCCTTGCGATAATCGACGCAGCCCGGTTCGACCCATTTGCTGCTGTGCGCGGCAAGATCTTCATAGCGCAGATTGCCGCCAATCCGTTTGAAATAGGCGTCGATGGTTTTGGCAATGTCGCCCTTGTAGAAGGCATCGCGGCCGCCAACGGCAATCTTGCTCAGCGTATTGGCAAGGTCCGGATTCTTGAATATCTCTCCTGCCTTGGGCGCGCCGTTCTTGAAATAGGTGGCCCGCGCATTGTCAAAATCGCCGATCATATCGAGGCTCTGCTCGAAACGGCTGAGATTGCTTTCCAGATAATAGCCGATCACCGGCGCGACCGGATGGCCTTCTTTGGCATAGGCGATGGTCGGGGCCAGAATATCGGCCATGCTCAGCTTGCCAAATTTCTCATGCATTTCAAACCAGGCATCGACTGTGCCGGGAACGGTCACCGGCATCGGACCAAATGGCGGAATCGTCTTGCTGCCCTTGAGCTGTTTGATGAATTGCTTGTAGCTGGTCCCCATCGGGCTTTTGCCGGAGCCGTTCAGACCATATAATTTCTGCGTCTTGGGGTCCCAGATTATCGCAAACAGATCGCCGCCCATTCCGTTGCCGGTCGGTTCCATCAGGCCGAGCGCGGCATTGGCCGCAATCGCCGCATCGACCGCCGTGCCGCCTTTTTTCAAGATATCGAGGGCGATCTGGCTGGCCAGCGGATGGGCCGTCGCCGCCATGCCATGCTGAGCATAGACCGGACTGCGCGACCAGGCTTCACCAACCGGCCGTCCACCGCCGCCGATTTCCAGAGCAGGTTTTTCGGCAGATTCTGGTTGCTGGGCATAGGCGGGGACAAAGGTCAAAGCCGTCAGAGCGAGGGTGGAAAGGAATAAGGTGCGCATATCATGATCCGTCCTGCAGGAATAAACGCCTCGCCATTTGCGAAGCTGTCGAAATATTCACTCTAGACACTCTGCTTCCGGCATCAAGTCCGAACGTTGGCCATTGTCTCAATTTTCATTCCTGCTTTGGGTCGTGGCGAACGTCCAACCGCATCGAGTGCAATATTCGTTATCGGTGCGAAAGCGGACATTGCGGAGCCAGAAGCTGTCGGTCAGCTGGCGCCTGTTCGAACATTGCCTCTGCGGTCCTGATTGCCAACGTGAATATGGCGGTGTAATGGCCGGACATGTCCAAAGCTGATCGACTTGACCGCCTAGATGCCCGTCGTACAGAACTTGAAGCGGAATATGCTGCTGCGCTCATCGACGCATTGCAAATAGCCGCCTCGGGCAAATCGGGCTTGTTTGACCATAGTGGGGATCGCAGGACACGCTCAGCCATGGCTCCGACGATCGACAATCTGAATGAAATAGGTCAGGAGATAGACAAGGCGAGGGAAATACTCACCATGCCCCCATATGAACTCCAACAGCAATTCCTCGCCTCACGCGGCCCGGTCGGCCCGCAGGCCGTCGGCGAGCCCAAGCAAGCGCGGGCGTGGCTTGATCGCCTTGCTCTTGCTGTCGAGAATGAAGGCAGCTAAGTCCGAAACGTCGCCAGATACTGCCATTAGGCTAGCCAACCGGTTGTTGTCGTTCGCAGACGCTTGAACGTTCGGGATGGCATTGAAGCGGTCAGTCCGCTGCCGGCGGAGCGAGTAGCCCGATCGCGGCCTTTCGTCGGGCTGCTTTTCTAGCGCGTTACGCGTGGTATCCTGCCTCTCGACCGGCAGTTCTGATATTCCCCCTCTGCTCAAATTCTTTGCAGGATACGCTCCTGGTTGCGTCAATTCTGCACGGAAAATCCTATGCGCGGGAAATGAACAACGACCTGGCCGGCTTGGGAATCTTCGCGGCTGATCGAGACATGATGTTCGGACGAGCCCACAAACAGTCCATTAACCGCGTCGCGTCCATAGTCGTCGGCGGCAACAGTCACCCTCTTACCTTCGAGTTCGGCGTCCCGAGGTGCAACTTTGCTGGCCATCGGCTCGGTTGTCCGCGCAATATCGAGCGCGTCCTCGCGGCTCATCGCCGATCGCTCGCCATGGCCAATCGCCTTTACTCTCTCCAACCATTCAGGCACGTGAGGCATGTTCTCAAACAGGCTTGCCGCTGGTGGAAAGGCAGACCGGATGAACCACAAGTTGTAATAGCTATTTGCATCAACCAGTCCGGCGCGGTCGCCGGTCAGGAACCTGCGCCCGTCTGCAAGCTGATCGGACAGCAATGCCACATGTGCACGCATCTGCGCTTCCATGTGGGGCACCGCGGCCTGCATGGCGACCGGGTCAAACGAACGCCCGGAAAGGGCTACGCGGTCGTTTACAAAAGCGGCCGGAACTTTGTCACCGAGGCCCCCAAAGATGATCGCAACCGCCGCTTGGAATATTGTGCGGTCCGACCACATCGCATTGGCGTATGCCAGGCCGTGGTCGCCCTGCGGAAACAACGTTGGTTCAGGAAATCGTCGTTCAAGTTCCCGGACGATTAGCTGGCTGTCACAGTAAATGTCTGCACCGATCTGCATGACCGGAATACGGCGATATCCGCCCGTCAGGGCCACAAGTTCGGGCTTGGGCATGATCACCGGTTGATCGACAGCAGCCCAAGCCAGCTTCTTGATGCCAAGGCAAACGCGCACTTTCTCTGAAAATGGTGAGCTGTCATATTGGTGAAAAAGAATGTCAGGCACTGTGGTCATCTCCGGAATCATGGACAGTGGATGAAGGATTTAGCAGAAGCGGTCAATTGATCCCGCACAGCGAGTGTAAGTTCGGTCGCGGCCGGGGTTCTAAATCTTCGCCGCGGAGAGGCTCGGCGTGAGCAACCGCGGCCAACCGGAAATTCACCCTCAGGCACAAGCGGAATACGGTAACGCTTGACTTGGTCGCAAAAACACCTATGTTGCATTGCAGCAAAGGCGGCAATTGATATTGACCGTCTGGCGAGAGTTCTGCGTGAGAGGTGACAAGATCATCTCGAACCTATCGCCTTCATTGCTTCTTTCTTTCCGGCAGCCTGATCACGCGGGTCGTCTTAACAGACGGCGAACACGCGTATAGCTTCCATGCTGTGCGCTGGAAACTTGCTGCTATTACAAGGTATTAAAATTGACTAACTTTTCTGATTTCGCTCTGGCGGAACCTATTCAAAAACTCGTGGCTGCAAGCGGCTACACGACTCCTTCGCCAATTCAGCAACAGGCTATTCCGCCAGCGCTGGAAGGCAAGGACATTCTCGGTATCGCGCAAACCGGTACCGGCAAGACCGCCGCTTTCTCGCTGCCTTCGATCCATCACCTGTTGAACGACAAACGCCGGGCCGGACGCTATGAATGCCGGATGCTGGTATTGGCGCCGACGCGGGAACTCGCACGGCAGATTGCCGACAGCATGACCGGCTATTCCAAGGGTCTCGGCCTGTTCATCACCTCTGCCTTTGGCGGCGTGCCGATCAACCGGCAGAAGCGCATATTGGAACGCGGCGTCGACGTATTGGTGGCAACACCGGGTCGTCTGCTCGATTTGATCGATCAGCGCTTTCTTACGCTGTCCAAGGTCGAAATCCTGGTGCTCGACGAAGCCGACCAGATGCTGGATCTCGGGTTCATTGTTCCGCTGAAGAAAATCGTTCCGATGCTGCCAAAACAGCGTCAGAGCCTGTTCTTCTCGGCAACCATGCCCAAGACAATCTCGCAACTGGCCGACCAGTTTCTGACCAATCCGATCCAGGTATCGGTTGCGCCGCAATCGACGACCGCCGAACGGGTTGATCAGCGCGTCACCTTCATCAATCAGGATGACAAGCAGCGGCTGCTGAAGGATTTCGTCAACAACGAAAATCCCGATCATATGCTGGTTTTCACCCAGACCAAACATGGTGCTGACAAGGTTGTGAAAAACCTGATGGCGGTTGGCATTCATTCTGCTGCCATCCACGGCAACAAGAGCCAGCCACAGCGCGAACGCGCCTTGGGTGACTTCAAGAAGGGCAAGATCAACATTCTTGTCGCCACCGATATTGCGGCGCGCGGCATCGATGTCGATGGCATCACCCATGTCATCAACTTCGACATGCCCAATGTGTCCGAGCAATATGTCCACCGGATCGGCCGGACAGCACGGGCAGGCGCGAGCGGTATTTCTTACTCGCTGGTGGCACCGGATGAACGGCAATTCCTGCGTGATGTGGTGAAACTGACCGGTGTCAAACCCGATGTCATTGCATTGCCGGAAGGCTATGACGAACCGCCTCGCGAGGAAGTGGCTTCGCGCATCTATGGCCAGAAGCCGAAAAAATATGGCGCAACGCCAACCCGCAATGGACCGCCCAAGAACAAGCATAGCGCCCGTAAAGGCCGTCCTGGTGGCGGTGGTACCGGACGCGGTGGCCCAGGTTCCGGCGCAGGTGCCGGCGCCAAGAGCGACGGACCGAAACATTGGAACAATGGCGCGAAATCGTTCAAACGCCGTCAGGTGCGCAACGCCGACGCCTAGACTATATTGAAATCAGCGCCTTGCTTTCAGTCAGGGCGCTGATTTCTGCATCATCCATATGCAACCAATCCCGAAGCGCGGCGACATTATGTTCGCCGCGTTTTGCGGTTTTGGCGTTGGCGTCGATGCCGCTTTTCGATTTTGAAAAGCGATAGGGCGATTGCACGGTGCGCCGTGCATTGCCGTCATCATCGGTAACGTCAACGATCGTGCCCAGAGCCTTGATACTGGTTTGTTCGTAGATTTCCGGTCCAAATGGATGCACTTCGCCCCAGGCGAGGTTGAGCCGGTCCAGGGTCGCGGTCAGCGCATCGAAGCTCTTGTGCGACATTATATGCTGTTCCATTGCCTCGCGCCGCAGCCGGACTTTTGTCGCGACATCGGCCCCTTCAGGGGTTGGATCCTTCAGGCCATCTTTTGTTGAAAACATGATCCATAGCCATTTCATATCGCCGGTGATTAAAATCTGGCGATCTTCTGGCGCTTTCCAGACCAGTGTCTCAGGTGCTTTGGGCCAGATGTCGTCGAGGGCGAAATGGGCATAGTCATCGGCTGAGTGGAGCACGTTCAGCATCGCAAGATCGATATGCTGGCCTTCGCCGGTCTGGTCGAGTGTACGCAAGGCGGACAGTATTGCGATAACGCCGTGCAGGGAGCTGTAGCTGTCGGCCATCGCAAACTGGATATCGGTTGGATGGCCGCCGCTCATCTCGGCTTGTCGGGCAATCAGTCCGCTTTCGGCGTGCAGCACAGGCGCATAGGCCGCTCGGCCGCGCTCCGGACCATTTTGCCCGTAGCCGGAGATAGAGAGCATCACGAGCCGGGGATTGACCTTTGACAGGTCGGACCAACCGACACCAAATTTGTCCATTACGCCGGGACGGAAATTCTCCACGACAATATCGGCCTGTGCCGCCAACCTGTGAATCAACGCGCGTGCACCATCAGCTTTCAGGTCGACGCAGATATTCCGCTTGCCGATATTGAGCTGCAGATAATTGCCACTGACCCCGCTTTCCCGCTTGGCAAGCTTGCGGGTGACATCGCCTTCCGGTGGCTCCACCTTGAGCACTTCTGCGCCCAGGTCGGAGAGCATGCGCGTGGCATAAGGCCCAGCGACAACACGGGAAAAATCGAGGACCTTGAGCCCCGCTAACGGAAATTCTGCCATATTTGCCTGACTTTAGAGTTTCATCTGCTGCTTCATGGTCTTGTCCGTAGTCGCACCATATGGCGGGAGGAAACCAGCAATTTTGGCAATGTTGATTTTCGGCTGACGATAGACCGCCTTGGCATGGCTAAATTCCTTGAAGCCATCGGGGCCGGTATAGGCGCCCATGCCGGAGGGGCCGACCCCGCCAAACGGCAGGTCATGCTGGGCGATATGGAAAATCACATCATTCACCGTGACGCCGCCGGATATTGTCTTGTCCAATATCTTGCGCTTGTCGCTTTCGGTCTCGCCGAAATAATAAAGCCCGAGCGGCCGGTCATGATCGTTCACATAATCGATCACTTCTTCCAGATTGCGATAGGTTTTTACCGGCAGGATCGGACCGAAGATTTCTTCCTGCATCACCCGCATGTCGTCATTGACGTCCTGGAGCACGGTCAACGGCATCTTGTTGCTGTTGGTGTTGGAAAAATCCTCGTCACCCGGATTGACGATCGTCTGTTTCGCGCCTTTTGCCAGCGCATCATCGATCAGGCTTTGCAGCCGGTCCTTGTGCCGGGCGTTGATCACCGACGTATAGTCATCATTGGCAATCAAAGTCGGATATTGTTCGGAAACGCTCGCGACAATGCCGGACACGACCGCTTCTTCCTTGTCATGCGGGACCAGTAGATAATCGGGCGCGAGACAGATTTGACCGGCGTTCATCATCTTGCCCATGGCGATGCGCTGGGTTGCTTTCTGGACATCGGCATCCGGCCCGACGATGGTTGGCGACTTGCCGCCCAGTTCCAGCGTGACGGGGGTCAGATTCTGGGCTGCTGCTGCCATCACATGTTTGGCAATGCCGCCGCCACCGGTGAAGATCAGGTGATCCCAGGGGATTTCGGAGAAGGATTTGCCCGTTTCCGGTCCGCCGGTGATGACCGTCATTTCTTCCGGAGAAAAATATTCGGCGACCAGCTTCTTGACCAGTTCACCGGTTTCGGGGCAGAATTCGGAAAATTTGATCATTACCCGGTTGCCGGCACCAAAGGCGCCGATCGCCGGATCAAAGGCCAGATTGATCGGGAAATTCCACGGCGCGATGACGCCAACCACACCCTTGGGCTGATATTCGACCTGTCCGCTGGCACCGAGCAGATTGAGCGGGAAATCCATCTTGCGCTTTTCCGGGCGCATCCATTTTTTGAGATTTTTCTTGTGATCCTTGGCATGGCCGACCACCGACATCAGATCGGTCATCACCGTCTGGACGCCGCTGCGGTGGCCGAAATCACTGGATACCGCCTCGCACAGATCGTCCTGATGATCGATGATCATTTGCGCAGTGCGGTTGATCCGGTCCATGCGGGCGCCAAAGCTGACCGGCAATTCCGCGTGAAAGGCGTCGCGTTGCGCCTGAAAAAGCTTCATGATTTCGTCTTTACTGACTTCGCCAGCTGCCGCTTCCAATGCTTCCATATCTGCTCTCCATCGCGCAGGGTGTTAACGCCCCGGCATCATCCATTTCAATTGACCACTTAAACGGTTTTCTGGCGGCTTGTCGAGGGTGAACCGGCTAATCCGCCAATGTCGCGATCGCCTGTGCGGTCGCGACCAGCTGCCTGGCCTGCCTGAGGTGCAGCAGCTCGGTCATTTTGCCATCGACAACGATCACGCCCTTGCCGGCATTGACCGGATCTGCGAACGCCGCGATGATCGCCGCTGCCGCAGCCAATTCATCCGCGCTTGGTGCAAAAACGCGGTTGGCGGTCTCGATCTGTGCCGGATGGATCAGCGACTTGCCATCAAAACCCAGCTTTTTCGCTTCGATACATTCTGCCGCGAGACCGTCCGGATCGTTGAAATCATTATAGACGCTGTCGATGACGTTGAGGCCATAGGCCCGCGCGGCGATAACTGTTTGCGTCATCACCGAGCCGAAAACCGCGCGATCATGATCCGCCCGCATTTCCTTGGCCAGATCATTGAAACCCATGACAAAAGTTGTCAGTCGCCGCTGCGGGCCAAGCGCGGCAATTTCGGCGAGCTTCAAAATCGCCTGCGGCATTTCGATCATCGCCCATAGCTGGGTGTCGAGACTGGCATCGAGATCTTCCATGAAATCGGTGATCTGGATGATATCATCGGCGTTCAATATTTTCGGAACCAGCACGGCATCTGCCTGACTCAGACATGCCTGCCTGAGGTCATGCGCAAACCAGGGTGTGTCCATCGCGTTGACGCGTACGACCAGTTCCCGGTTGCCATAGTCGCCGGATTGCAGCGCGGCGCAGGCATTTTCGCGCGCTTCTTCCTTGGCGTCCGGTGCCACGGCATCTTCGAGATCGAAGATTATCGTGTCGGCGGGGAGGGTTTTTGCCTTTTCCAGCGCGCGTTTGTTGGACGCGGGCATGTACAGGCAGGATCGGCGAGGGCGGTAATGGGTATCGGTCATGAACAACTCTAACATCGGAGGCGACCATGGAAAAGGCCGAATTTCGGATCAATCGAAGCGGCAATGAAGAAATTTTACCGCATATTAACCATCCCGGTGTCAATAGTTTCTACTCGTAAAAAGAATGTCGTTTCCAAAGGGAAAAGCCAATTTCATGAAGCACAATCATAAATTTGGGCCGGTTGATGCTGAGGGAGCGGCGGTAGAGGGGCAGTTTGCAACAGGTCACACTGCGGATGCCCAACAATTTCCCTTCGGAACTGGCCTTGATTCAGGCTTATCCAACAAGAAGCAGGTCCGAAGGACAATTGGCTTGGCCCTGCTTTTATTCGACATCATTGCGATATCTGTTGCTTTTTTGACTGCAGATATGTTCCGTCATGGCGGTTTGACTCATCAGCAATCATTGCTGCTGACCGTTATTCTGCCAATTTTTGCAATGATAACTCTGTCAAAAGATGGCTATAGTGCGCGTGCTACGATAGATTCCAATTTTGGCATTCGAAAAGCAATCATGGGGTTTCTGTTCGCCGCAGGTTCGATGTTGCTGTTTGCTTACGCGTTAAAAACAAGCGAAGAATTTTCACGGATCATGTTCGGTATTGCTGTGATCCTATCGGCAGCCAATCTTGCCTTGTCCCGGCATTTTGTGACGAAGATTGGCAGACATATACTCGGCAACAATCCCTATGCGATATTATTGATTGATGAGAATGATTCCGCATCAATGACCTTTGGAACGACGAGATCCGGGTCGCCAGTTCCCTCGGACTATGATGCCCTCCTCAGACTAGGCCAGATTGCTCGGAATATGGAAAGAGTGATCATCAAATGTGCGCCAGAAAATAGAGCAAAATGGGCTTTCGCCATGAAGTCGTTAAACATTCACGGTGAAATCGTTGTTGAGGAATTGACCGAACTGGCACCTCTTGCTTTGACAACCATCGACGGGAAACCCGCCCTGCTTTTGAGCTGCGATCCGCTGAGTTTAAGGCAACGGGTGTCAAAACGACTGCTCGATCTCACGATCGTCGCGCTGGCTATACCCGCTGCATTGCCGGTCATATTGATTGCCGCAGCCGCAATAAAATTGGAGAGTCGTGGACCGGCATTTTTCTTGCAGAAGCGCATTGGCCTCGCCAATCGAAATTTCACGATCTGGAAGCTCCGTTCCATGCGTATGAATGCCGTTGGCTCTGATGGCAGGATATCGACCCATCGAGATGACGAACGGCTGACAAGAGTGGGTTCTTTTTTAAGAAGCACCAGCATTGATGAACTGCCACAATTGTTCAACGTTTTGATCGGCGACATGAGCATTGTCGGGCCGCGCCCGCATGCTGCAGCCTCGAAAGCCGATGACCGGCTATTCTGGGATATTGACGGGCGGTATTGGCACCGCAATGCGGTGAAGCCAGGGCTGACAGGACTGGCCCAGGTGAGGGGCTTTCGCGGCGCTACGCATGCCAAAGCGGATTTGGTCAACCGTTTGCAGGCAGATTTGGAATATCTCTCGAATTGGTCATTCTGGAAAGATCTGGAGATCATCCTGAAGACCTTTACGGTCCTGATTCACAAAAATGCCTACTGATAAAATACCGTATAAGCGGGCAAGAAAAATTTTTGAATGCAACCCAGTCTTGCGCATTTTGATTATTTGTAAGCGTTTCTTAATCATATTCCTTAATAGCTTCAAGCCATGAAAATCCTCATTCTCGGCATAAATTACGCACCGGAATTAACCGGTATTGCAGTCTATACAGCTGGCCTTGCGCAGGATCTTGTCGCACGCGGTCATGCGGTCGAGGTTGTCACCGCGCCGCCCTATTATCCGGATTGGCAGGTCGCTGCAGGTCATTCACCCTGGCGTTATGCGAGCGACCGACAGGCGGGTGTTCAAATAACGCGATGCCCTATTTACGTTCCTCGAAATCCCAGTGGCCCAAAACGCATCTTGCACCATCTCAGTTTCGCGATAACCTCGCTATTCCCGATGATCGCGAGCAGCTTCCGGATGCGTCCGGACATTATATTCACTGTTTCGCCGTCACTTTTTTCCGCGCCGATCGGTGCGTTGGCGGCTCGTATGACCGGTGCCAAGCAATGGCTGCATATTCAGGATTTTGAAGTCGAGGCGGCATTTGCAACAGGACAAATCAATTCACAAGACATGGTCAAGCGATGGGCGCACTCGTTCGAACATTTCTGCTTGTCATTGCCTGACAAGGTCAGCAGTATTTCATCCGCCATGTGCCAGAAACTGTTAGACAAGGGCGTTGCTTCGGCAGCTGTTTATCAGCTGAATAATTGGGCAGATGATGCGACGATCAAACCCAAGAGCCACTCCTTGTTTCGTAGCCGATGGAATATTGCAACAGATCATGTGGCTCTCTATTCGGGAAGTATCTCCGAAAAGCAGGGCCTGGAAAATGTCATTGAGGCGGCCCGCCGTCTGAAAAATCGTGAAGACATAACATTTGTCATCTGCGGTAACGGTCCCAATCGCGGGAAACTGGAGAAATGTGCTGCCGATTTGAAAAATATCCAGTTTCATGGACTGCAAAAATTTGAAGATTTGAACGATCTATTGTCATTGGCTACGATTCATTTGCTACCGCAGAAAAGAGATGCAGCTGACTTACTGTTGCCTTCAAAGCTTGCAAATATGTTGGCTTCCGGTCGTCCGGTTGTTGCGGGGGCCGAGGCAGGGACCGGTCTTGCCGTTGCGGTCGCAGGATGTGGTTTGATTGTGGAACCGGATAGTCCCGACGCGATGGCGAAAGCGATAGTCAATCTGATGGATGATTCTATCTTGCACAGCGAATGTTCGAAAGCGGCACGGAGGCGCAGTCTGCAAGACTGGTCGAAAGAGCAGATCATTTTTGATTTGGAACGCGCTTTTGCTCAGATATCCGGGGCGGATAAATTCTCAAAACCGGTTGGCAAGTCAGAATTTTCAGGGGGAGCAGGATGAAAGTAGGAAAGGCATTGCGTGCATTTTGCAACCCGGCCTATTGGCCTGCCTTGTCTCGCGGCGTGGTACCGACGATCGAGCATATTTCCGCTCTCGACGGGCTTGAACCCGACACGATTATCGATGTTGGCGCCAACAAAGGGCAATTTTCAGCAATGGCCGCAAACTTGTGGCCAGATGCACAACTGATTGCATTCGAACCGCTGCCCGACCAGGCCGACAAATTTGTCAGTCACCTCGGGAAGCGCGCAACGCTCCATCGGTGCGCCTTGGCCGCTGAGCAAAGCCACATGGAATTGCATCTCGCTTCCCGCGCCGATTCCTCCTCCTTGTTGCCGCTAGCGGATCGTCAGAAATCAATGTTCGATATGGAAGAAATCGGATTGTTGACCGTTCCGGTCTGTCGACTGGATGAGATTATAACTTCGGGAATGATGTCCGGGCAAGCGCTGCTAAAAATTGACGTGCAAGGTTTCGAATATGAAGTTTTGCTGGGTGCCACGGCTCTCGTCGGTGCAATCAAATGGATCTTTGTCGAAGCGTCATTTATGGAATTATATACCGGACAACGCCTCTTCCCCGAAATTGAACAGCTGCTCGCAGGCTACGGCTATGAGGAGATCGGGCGTTTTAATATGGTATCAGATGACAGGAATGAGCCGGTTCAGGCCGATATTTTGTTCCAGAGGCTATAGGTCAATAAAAATGCTAAGATGGATTATCGGTCTGACTAAACCCGTGCGCTATAAGGTTGAGGAGATGCTCTTTCTCCGGTCTTCCGAAAAGGAGCATCTTGCGAGTTTGAAAGATATATATAAAGGGCAACCGCTTCTGATTGTAGGCAATGGCCCCAGTATCAACAAAACACCTTTGGAAAGATTCAATTCGATTGCCTCCATCGGGATGAACAAAATCGATATGCTGTTTGATCGCTCAAGTTGGCGACCTTCGCTGATTATGTGCACCAACAATCTGGTAGTCAAACAGCATAGCGACGTTTTTGCAGCGAGTGAAATTCCGATCTATCTGGCCTGGAAAAGTCGATGGTTTCTGAAGAAACGGTCCGCTGCAATCCGTTTCTTTAACCTGCGAAATGATGAGGAATTTAGTGGCGATGTCAGTAGCGGCATGGGGTCCGGGGCAACGGTAACATATGCAGCGTTGCAGCTTGCCTATCATATGGGTGCCAATCCCGTGATAATCGTCGGCGTCGATCATAGTTTTGACAAGTCAGGTGCTGCCAATATCTATGAAAAGCGTCGCGGCGCCGACAATAATCATTTTGACCCCAATTATTTCAAGGACGGCAGTTATTGGGGCGTTCCCAATCTCGACGCAAGCGAGGAAGTATTCCTGAAAAGCCGGCTTGCCTTCGAGCAGGATGGCCGCAAAATTTACGACGCGACCGTTGGTGGGAAGTTGCAGATTTTCGAAAAGATCGATATCGACGAGGCGGTGGCGTTAAGCAACTCCTGACCGCGTCGCAGAATAGTCATCCAAACCATTGAACCTGAGGGGCGATCAATAGGATTACAGCCCCGATCGGTAGTAATATCGCCCAGATATCGCGACCCAAAACATATCCGAATGCCCCCAATGTCAGCGAGCGTGCATAGCATGCGTAGGGGATCGCCGAGCCAATCTGAAAAGCTGCGAACAGGGTCAGGCTTGGACGATCCACAAGCATCAGGGGGATGAGATAGAGGCATGCAAACAGTCCATTTGCGATGTGTAGCTTGATCTCGTTCGACACCGCGTAAAGATGAAGATGGGTCGCCCCATAGCGGGCGATCATCGTCGCAATGGCCAACAACAGCCAGATTGAAACCGGAACGAACCCAATGTCGATGCCAATGGAATGCGCAAAGGCGAAAGCGAGTGGCACCGGGACGAGCAACAACGCCGTCAGCCAGGAAGATTTCAAGATGACCCGATCTGCCAAACCTAGAAGCTTGGTTGCATCTCCACTGGCATAAGATGCCGCCATTGCAGGCATCGCGCCATACAGGGGCGACATCGCAAACTGCTGAATAAATCCCAGAACATTTAATGCGAGCAAAAAGGCCGCCAAATCAGCCGCAGTCGCATATTGAGCGAAAAGGAACCCACCGCCATATAGCGTGAACATGCCGGCAAAAGTACCGATCGTCCCGCGCCATGCGCGTTGCCATACCAAGCGCATAATGGGTTGCTCGTCTTCTTCCGGATTTTTAGTGCGCTCACACTCAAATCCGTTCTTCCTGGCCCAGCGCCGAACGACAAAATACTGGACGAGAAAAGGTGCATAAAGTGATGCGAGGCCGATCACTGGATTATGCGTTATCCAAAGCAATAGTGGGGTGAGCAGTGCGCCTGCAAGCCAGGTGAACGCTTCTGCCCTTCGCGCGGAGGAAGTCTCCCCAACCGCAAACAGGAACGCCATCATTGGTTGAATGAGCAATCTGAGGATCGACAGAATGATAAAGACCGCCCACATCATCCAGCCATGTTCCATGTTTGGAAGCGCCGATAGGCTGCGATAGATGATCGAGGTGCCGCCGGTAATTGCAAAAAGCAGCCACAGACCGGAAAGTATCAGAAAAACAATTTGCAACTGCGCGTTCACACGGGCCATCAATTTGCGATTGGGTCCAGACTGTTTGGTGGCGGCATGTTCCCCGGTGGAACCGGTCAATCGATTTGATCCCGCAAATGCATAGGATAGCATCTGCATCGATATAGTGGGTAAACTGCCGCTCAATGCCCCAATGATTGACTGGAATGTCGTGATCAGCAGCCAAAAGGATACCACGGTGGTATCAAAATAAGCATAGAGAACGGGCAATGGGAGCGCCATCGCCAGAGCGCGAGCAACTACCGAAGAAGCCGTCATGGCACCCGCAGAATGCCAATAATGTCTTGCGATTTTTAGCATTTGACTTTGTTATCCACCAAAAATCCGGGGATAGACTTCTTTGGCCAGATCGTTGATATGTTTCATGGATAGCAGGTCGAAGCTTGGCCCGTTTTCAAAGGCGATGAGATTTCCCCAACCTTCTGGATCCAGCATATCCGGTGTGGCAGCAAAAGCTTTCCATCGGTGCTGCGCACCATATTCGCTGATCGGATACCATTCGGATAGTGTGATCCGGTAGCCACGTTCGCTTAAATATGCATAAAGGTCGGCAACAGAATATCCCAATGGCAATGTCTTGGCATTTTCATATTCGCAGATGATAACCTCCGGCCTGGTGGTTTTCCAATCGATCCCCTTGATCGCAAAAAAATCGAAGCCTTCGATGTCGATCTTCAGAAAATCGATTGCAGACAAGTCATATTCCTGAACTACATTCGCCATGGTTGTGACTTCAACCATTCCTGTTTGTTGGTGACTTTCGTGAAAAGCCGAAAGACCGCTGATGCCGGAGCTTTGCTCGCTGGCAAAAAAGGGCTTCGCCGGTTCAGCATGATCCGAAACAGCGCGGGTGTCGATTTTCACGAGGGGATGATTGCCAAAAGCCGCTTCAAGATGCTGCCTATTTTTTGGATCGGGTTCAAATGCGACGATATCCCAGCCCAGATCGACGAACATTGCGAGCTCTATGCCGTAATGGGCGCCGATATCGACCATCGTTCCCGTCTTCGCAGCTTGGCGAAAAACCTCATGAATCAACCGCACCTCATCGAACTGATCGCGCCCGGTGAGCTGTTTGAGGCGACGAACCTTGCTATCTCCCAGCAGGCGGCGAAGTTTGTCTTTTAGCACGGGTTTTGATGATCTCCATAAGTCGGTGAACCAGAGCTTTAAACACAAAAGCCTTTGAGATTTATTAACCACAAAAATAAGTTTTCGTTAACTCTTTTCCCATAGGCCGGTTTTTGGAGAAACCAGATGGATATCAGCATCATCATCCGTACGCTGAACGAAGCGAAATGGCTGCCCGAACTGCTCAAAGCGGTGCGCGGGCAACAATTGAACGGTTTGTCCTGCGAAACCATCCTGGTCGATTCCGGATCAACCGATGGAACGCTCCAAATTGCGGCATCCTTTGGCTGCAAAATCGTCACGATTGATAAATCCCAATTTACCTTCGGTCGCTCGCTCAATCATGGATGCGAAGCGGCAAGCGGACGTTATTTGGTGTTGATTTCCGGACATTGCGTGCCTGTAGGAAATGATTGGCTCCTCAATCTGTGCAAACCACTGGACGACGATATTTGTGACTATGGCTATGGACGCCAGATCACGCGGGAAGGCTATTCCAAATTTTCTGAGAAATGTCTGCTGCTCAAATATTTTCCTGATGGATCGAAGTTGCCGCAAGGCGATTTTTTCTGCAACAACGCCAATAGCGTGTTGCGTCGCGAAACCTGGGAAAAATATCGGTTCGACGAAGAATTAACCGGTCTTGAGGATATGGCGCTCGCCAAGCAGCTTTGGCAGGATGGCGGAAAAATTGGCTATGCTGCCGCTGCCATAGTGGAACATATTCATGAGGAAAGCTGGTCCCAGATAAGGCGCAGATACGAACGCGAGGCGATCGCCTTGCAAGCGATTATGCCCGAAATCCATGTCAGTATTTCCGATTTTGTGAGATATACAGCCATCGGTATCCTATTCGATAGCGCAGCTGCCTTGCAGGAACATCGACTACTGAAGCATTTCGGAGAAATCGTTATGTTCCGTGCCATGCAATATTGGGGAACATGGCGAGGCAATAACGATCACCGCAAGCTCTCGCGCGAAGCGAAAGAAAAATATTTCTATCCCCGGTCAACGGAAAGGTCATCGTCACGTGGTCCAGAATTTTCAAACCGTCGCGCTCCTGCCGATGAAGGCGCATAGCGCTCGGGTTTCCGGTAAAAATTTCAGGGAATTTGCTGGCAAACCTTTGTTCCGCTGGGTGCTCGACTCGTTGCTTGGAGTCGGCGCGATTGATGCGGTTGTGATCAACACGGATGCGCGCGACATTCTGGCGGACAACGGTTTGCTAGATGGTGATGCCGGTGGCCGGATCGTCATCCGAGATCGCAAACCAGAAATTTGCGGCGACTTCGTTTCGATGAATATGGTGCTTGCCGACGATATTGATGCCGTGACGGCGGACAACTATGTCATGACCCATACAACCAATCCATTGTTGCGGAGCAGGACGATTGAGCGAGCCTTGTCTCAATATAAGAGTTCCATGCAGAAGCTGGGAGCAGATTCGCTATTCTCCGTGAACAAGGTACAAACCCGATTTTACCGCGAAGATGGATCGGCAATCAATCATGACCCGGACAATCTGATCCGTACTCAGGACCTGGAAACATGGTTTGAGGAAAATTCCAATCTTTACATTTTTAATCGCGATAGCTTCGCAAAAACCAACGCGCGTATTGGCGCAAATCCCGTGATGTTTGAAATGGACAAAACGGAATCCGTTGATATCGACGGACAGGCCGAATGGGATATGGCTGAAGCAATGGCAGTTTATCAGCAGGACAAAGCCCTATGAGCGAGCGCAAGAACATTCTTGTTACTTGTCCACCCATGCTGGGTTTGATTGAAGAATTTGCGGGTGATTTTGACGCGAAAGGCCTCGATTTCACAGCGGCTCCCGTTGTGCAAGTGATGAGCGAAGCCGAACTGATCGATATGCTGCCGGCCTATGATGGCTGGATTATCGGCGATGATCCAGCCACGGCTGATGTTCTGGAAGCCGGGGCTGCCGGGAAATTGCGAGCGATTGTAAAATGGGGCGTCGGTGTCGACAATGTTGATTTTGACGCCGCCAACCGGCTCTGCCTTCACTCCACCAACACGCCTGGAGTGTTCGGCAAAGAAGTCGCGGACCTCGCCATGAATTATGTCGGTGCTCTGGCCCGCCAGAGCTTTTATATCGATCGGGAAATCCGGCAGAATTGCAGTTGGCCCAAACCGGCAGGTATTTCGCTGGCAGGCAAAAAAGTGGGCCTCATCGGCTTTGGTGATATCGGTCGGAACACAGCCAGACGGATGCTTTCCGCGGACATGGAGGTTACGGTCTATGATCCTTTTTTCGAAGCAGTCGAGGGGCTGCACGTTACACCGGCACAATGGCCTACAGGGCTATCGAAACTGGATTTCCTCGTCTTTACCGCTCCGCTCAATAACCATACCCGGCATATGTTCCATCGCGGACTGCTTGATCGGGTGAAGCCGGGCGTGCGCATTGTCAATGTTGGTCGCGGACCCGTGGTCGAAGAGCAGGCGCTGATTGACGGTTTGCAACGGGGCGTAATCCATTCGGTTGGACTGGACGTGTTTGAAGTCGAGCCTTTACCAGTGGATAGCCCGCTTCGGGACTATCCCTATAATGTTTTCGGTAGCCATAATGGTTCAAACACTATCGATGCCGTGGAGCGTGTAAGCCGAATGGCGATCGATATTATCGCGGGGTTCCTGCAAAATGACTAAACCTGCAGCTCTGGTCACCGGCTCCAACGGCGGTATCGGACAAGCAATTGTTGCCGCGCTGCACGAAGCAGGCTGGTTCGTGATAGGCATCGACCGCAACGCCATCAATCATGCAAAATGCGACGCTTTCATCAACTATGATCTGGCGGATTGTTGCGACGAAGCCGACTTTCAGACCGGCTGCATCGATGCCATCCTGAAGGCGGCTGGCGATCGCCCGATCAAGGCCTTGGTCAACAACGCTGCGGTCCAGATTCTGGGATCGACGGAGGAAATCAAGCCGGAAGAATGGCATGAAACGCTGAAGGTCAATCTGAGCGCACCCTTTTTTATGTCACAAGCTCTTTTGCCACATTTGCACGAGGCCAAAGGGTCAATCCTGAATATCGGCTCTGTGCATGCTCAGGCGACAAAGAAGCGTTTTGTTGCTTACGCCACCAGCAAAGCGGCCCTTCATGGCCTAACCCGCGCACTTGCCGTCGATTTGGGCCCACATGTCCGGGTCAACTGCCTGGCGCCCGCAGCGATTGCGACGGACATGCTGAAGGCCGGGTTCGAAGGGAAGGATGAAGAATTTGCGGCGCTGGAAGCTGCCCATCCCGTTGGCAGAATTGGCGATTGCGAAGATGTGGCTCAAGCCGCTCTCTTTCTGCTTTCCTCCAATACATCTTTCGTCACCGGATGCTGCTTCTATCTTGATGGCGGCATATTGTCTCGACTACACGACCCAGTATGAAACCCGATATATACCTCATCGGAAATTATCGCGCGCGGTTGGGGGAAGGGATCTACTGGAGCACGAAAGCAAATGCCTTTCTGTGGCTTGATATCAAGGGACAGAAGATCATTCGCTATTGTCCGCAAACTCTCACAGAGACGATCTGGTCGGTGTCCGAGCAGATCGGTTGTATCGCGGATGACCCGGCCGGCCCAGGTTTTCTGGCTGCCATGCAATCCGGTTTTTCCGCGATCATGCTACCGGATTATTCGTCGGAGGGCATCGTCAATCCGATATGCAATCCTGAGGCAGACATCCCGGGAAATCGCTTCAACGACGGTGCCGTGGACAAGGATGGTTATTTTTGGGCAGGATCCATGGACGATGCCGAAAAGACTGACAGTGGCAGTTGGTGGCGGATGGCTCCGGACAGACGAGTGAACAAGCTGCTATCCGGATACAAAGTAACCAACGGGCCTGCCTTCTCGCCGGATGGAAAATATGTTTTTCTTACTGATTCTGCGAAACAGACGATCTTTCGTGGTTGCTATGACAAGTTTATCGGTATCCGTGATATCGCTCCATGGGCGCAGTTTGGTCAAGGCCATGGATATCCGGATGGAATGATCTTTGGTCCGGACGGCAACTTGTGGGTAGCCTTCTGGGATGGTGCATGTCTGCGAGCTTTGGATTCAACTGGCCAAGTCGTCAAAAAAGTTGATTTGCCAGTGCAGCGTCCAACAAAAATTGCTTTTGCAGCGGACGGAACCTTCTATGTCACAAGTGCGATGGTCAATCTCGCAGGCGAAGGGATTGATGGTCGCTTGCACGCATTCCGTGTGGATTGATGGATGCAAGCGGCAACAGCAGGAATATTATTGTGACGGCAATTGTGAAGTTATAGAATAGTACGCCGTCTAACATCGAAAATGCCAGCATTGTGCTTGCTCCCAGCACTCCAAAAGTCCGCAATTCACTTGGGATTCGCTTGTCCAGTAACAAGCGGAAATAGGCAATTGCCAGTAGCAGCAGCATCGCTGTGCCGCCCAGCAGACCCCAGTCAAATATGAACTGGAGTACGCTATTGTGAGGATGTTTGAAAAACCCCTCCGCAGCGGAATTGATCTGCTGAAATTGCAGCCCTCCATAGCCTAACCATGGCTGTTCTCCAATCAGCCGTATTGTTTCTAGCCAGATATCGGTGCGACCGGACGATATGTCTGAAGGCTCTCCGCTGGCGTTCCAGAAACGCTGAATGGCGCCAAACCAGCCTATTGCAGGTGCTGGCAACAGGATCGACAGGATGCAACCGGTCGGTATTGCCGCACCAATACGCGTCCAGAATAAGCGATTGCGCAACTGGGGTGAGAAAATCATGGTAATCACAATCGCGGCGATCAGGGCTACCGCTGGCCCGCGGGATCCCAGCCATAGCATGGCGGTGGTGTTGATCATCAGGACGAACAGGTGGGGCTTGATCTGAAACTTCGGCCAAATGGCGAGGCTGGCAAGACCGGCGGCAATTGCGGGTGCAAAAATATAGCCCGTATGACGAATGTGGGCAAAGCCGGGAAGGCTGCTCTTCCAGTCATATCCGGAATCCACGCCGGTGATTATCACAAATGCAATGATCGCCGTCCCCGCAAGTGCGGCGCAGGTAGCAAGGGTCAGGCAAAATTTCTGGATCATGGATGCCAGATCTGCGTCGAAGCAGCGAAAGAGATGTACCGCGCTTGCCGCAAATAAAATGTGCACAATCCAGTTGATCGCGGACGCTATCGCCAGTGTCGGAAATGCCGCCAATGACGAGGCCGCGATGACTGCGACGAGCCATATGCCCGATATATACTGAACCGGTCTTGAGAGGGTGGAGAACATGCTCGCAGGGCTCATTTTGTGCAATAGCGCGATAATTATCACCGCGAGTTCAACATAGAGTGAAGGCGACCAAAAGATGCGCCAGCTCAATTGCCAATTTGTAAAATCACCATCTGACGATGTCAGAACCAATATTCTGAAGAGGGGAATGATCGCTAGCAACATGAGCCAGTTGCGACCTAGAAAATTGTTCAAGGTCGGTCGGATGTCAGACCATTGCCATTTTTGCGCCTTCAATGCAGCTTCCTCCGCGATCACAAAATCAGCTCGCCAGCCTGGTTTCGTTGACCGCCTGCCGATTGTCCGGCTGATCCGGCCAGATCCCGCGCGTGTCATAGACCACCTTGCCTGCGCGTTCGTCGAGCGGGATTGATTTGAACATGTCGTGATCGGTGAGGGTGATCATGATCGGGCAGGTTTCCAGCGCTTGGTCGATATCGATCAGCTCGGCACCCGTATCTGCAAAGGCTGCCGGCAGCTCGCTGGCATAGGGTTCGACAATTTTCACACGTCCGCCATAGCGCCGCGCCAGTTTGGTGGCGATCTTGAGGGCAGGGCTCTCGCGGAAATCATCGATATTGGCCTTGAACGCGAGTCCGAAGCAGGCGATCGATACACCGGGCAGTTCATCAATCAGCAGCGAGGCCTGTTCCAGGACATGGCCGGTCTTGCCGTCATTCACTTCGCGGGCGATGCGGATGAGCTGTGACTGTTCGGGGGCGCTGTGAATGATGAACCATGGGTCGACCGCGATACAATGGCCGCCGACACCAGGGCCGGGTTGCAGGATATTGACGCGCGGATGGCGGTTGGCGAGGCGGATGACCTCCCACACGTCGAGTTCCATATGATCGGCGATGATCGAAAGTTCGTTGGCGAAAGCGATATTGACGTCGCGGTAGCTATTCTCGACCAATTTGGTCATTTCCGCTGCGCGCGCCGAAGTTGTCACCAGTTCGCCGCGGACAAAGCGGCGGTAGAAGCCGAGCGCCTTGCGCGCGCAACGCGGGGTGATACCGCCGATGCTGCGATCATTCTGGATCAGTTCCTCGAGGATTTTCCCGGGCAGCACCCGTTCCGGGCAATAAGCGATGGCAATGTCTGGAATGTCGCTCGTCAATCCCGGTACCTTGAGGTCCGGGCGCAGTTTTGCGATCAGATCCCGCATTTTTTCTGTGGTGCCAACCGGGCAGGTCGATTCCAGGATGATCGTGTCACCCGCTTTCAGGGCGGCGGCGATATTGGTCGCTGCTTCCATGACATAGCTGGTGTCGGGAATATGATTTTCGCCGAACGGAGTCGGCACCGCAATGATGAAAATATCGGACGGTTCGATCATCAACGAAGCGCGAAGCGTTCCGCGGGATACGACCCCTTGAACCAGTCCGTCCAGATCCACTTCTTCGATATGGATATTGCCCGAATTGATGGTTTCCACGACCTGTTCGTTGATGTCTATACCGAGAACCATGCATCCCGAGCGAGCGATAACGGCTGCCGTCGGCAGGCCGATATAGCCCAGTCCCATGACACAGACGCTTGGCTTTTCTTCCGATAACATGTGTAAAACCACTCCCCAGGGCGCCGCACCGGCGCGATTGACCTGCGGGGAAGCTAGCCAATCATTGTAAATATTTAGGTAATATGCTGGCTTGACCGGAAATATTCAGGCGGTGAGGCTCTTTTCGATGATGTCGGCGATGCGCTGGCTGGCCTTGCCATCGCCAAACGGATTGTGCGCGCGGGCCATTGCAAGATAATATTCCTCATCGTCGAGCAGCCTGGTGGCTTCTGCCAGAATAACGTCTTTGTCCGTCCCGACCAGCTTGGCGGTTCCGGCTGCAACGCCCTCTGGTCGTTCGGTAGTGTCCCGCATCACCAGCACCGGCTTGCCAAGCGCTGGCGCCTCTTCCTGTACGCCGCCGCTGTCGGTCATCATGAAGCTGCAATGATTGAGCAGGCTGACAAAATTGGGATAGTCTAGCGGTTCGATCATCGCGACATTATCGAGATCACCCAAGGCGTCCTGCATGATCGCCCTTACTTTGGGGTTGAGATGAACCGGAAAAATCAGGGCTACATCATCGCGCTCTGCGATTGTTCGAAGCGCGCTGGCAATATTGGTCAATCCATCGCCCAGATTTTCCCGCCGATGGCTCGTCACCCCGATGATCCTGCGGTCGCTAAACTTCTTATATAGTTCACCAAGATTAACGTCTAACATGCTTTGATCATTAAATTTAGTTGAAGTGACAAGAAGGGCGTCGATCACGGTATTGCCGGTGACATATATTTGCTCAGCCGGGATATTTTCTTTCTTGAGCGCGTCTGCCGATGTCTGGGTCGGGGCAAAATGCTGGTCCGCAATCGTGCCGATGATCTTGCGGTTCACCTCTTCCGGCCACGGGTGATAGATATTGTAGCTGCGCAGGCCGGCTTCGACATGACTGACCGGAATCTGCCGGTAATAGGCAGCCAGAGCGCCGCACATGGCAGTGGCCGTATCTCCCTGCACCACGACTCGTTGCGGCTTAGTTTCGTCCAGTATTTTGCCAATGCCGGACAATAATCTGGCGGTAAGATCATCGAGGCTTTGGTTGGCTTTCATCAGGTCCAGGTCGAAATCGGGCTGGATATCAGCGATATGCAAAACCTGATCCAGCATTTCCCGGTGCTGGGCCGTGACGCAGGATAGCGTTTCCAGAGAGTCTCGCGCTGACAAGGCCTGAACGACCGGGAAAAGCTTTATTGCCTCCGGCCTGGTGCCAAAAATAGTCAAGATTTTCGGTTTTGTTATCATCTGTTTTGTCATTCCGGCTGCTTAATCACTTTTGGCTAAAATTTTGATAATCATATCTTTCGCAAAAGCGTTGACCGCCGCGTTCGGCTAGCCCAATCGCATTTTCATGGATTGGTTTGAAATCAAAAACTGGCTGGAACTGTCAACCGGGCTGGATCGTGACTCCCTGCATATTTATGCGGGTGTCGGGGTTCAACTGATTGTAGCCCTTATTCTTCGTCGTTCGTTAGCCAGCCCGGTTCCTTGGTTGTTGGTTGCAGTGGCTGCCTTGACCAATGAATATTATGACTATTCCTTCGTTCCGGATCCTTTAAATGCTACGCAGGAATATTTTGATGGGGCGATCAGAGATGTCTGGAACACGTTGCTATTGCCATCATTGCTTTTGGTGATTGCCAGATATTGGCCGACTTGGCTTACCGGAAGAGCTAAAACGGTTGGCGAGCCGGAAAAATTGGATCGTGCCAATCCGCCAATATAACTCCTGATCCTAGTCTCTCCCCCCAAGTTTTTGCACTATTTTTTTGACGTCCTGTGATTGTCCACGGGGCAATATCATGACTTTATTTTCATGGGTGACGATAATGAGATTTTCCACGCCCAGAACCGCGACTTCAAGTTCCTGGCTGTGGATCAGATTATTGCTTGAATCGATTGTCACAGCATTGCCGAACAGGGCATTGGACTGCGGGTCCTTGTTGCAGATTTCGAACAGGGCATCCCAGCTGCCGACATCTGACCAGCCCGGGTTGACGGGAGTTACCGCGACCTTTTGCGCTCTTTCCATGATCGCATAGTCAATTGAGTCAGAGGGTGCGGATGCGAAAGCCTCCGAGTCAGGGTGACAAAGCCCGTTTTCTGTCTGCTTGCCAGCCATGGCGGACCGGCAGGCGGCAAGTATCTCGGGAGCGTATTTCTCCATGGCAGCCAAATAGGCATCGGCACGAAAGAGAAATATTCCTGCGTTCCAGTGAAAGCCGCCATCAGCGAGCATTTTCTCGGCATTGTCCTTATTTGGTTTCTCGACGAATCTCTTTGCCGATAAAATTCTGTCGCTTCCGACGATGGCATCTCCCTGTTGAATATAGCCGTATCCGGTTTCGGGTCCGGTAGGTTCGATCCCGAATGTCACCAACCAGCGGGCTTCTGCTACTGGAACCGATGCGAGCACGGCTTTTTGAAATGCAGCAATATTTTTGATGATGTGATCGCTGGGCATAACCAGTAACAAATCGGTCGGGTTTTCAGCAGCGAGCGCCGCAAGCGCAATCGCGGGTGCGGTATTGCGAGGGCAGGGCTCCAAGATCATTGTGCGGGCTGTCGCACCCACTTCCTGCATCTGATCCTGCATGATTTCAATATGTCTGGCAGAGCCCACAATGACCGGATTGCGGTATGTTGTTTGGTCTGCACAGCGCTGCAGCGTCTGTTGGAACATGCTTAGCGGGCCCAGCAGGTTTAGAAATTGCTTCGGCTTTTCCTGGGTCGAAAGTGGCCATAATCGCGTTCCGGTGCCACCGGATAAGATAACAGGAGTGATTTGCGTGGTCTGCGCCATGGTCAATATCTCACGTCATCGTACAAGCGATGAGTGACCTTTTGTTTTTAGATAGATCGATATCGGAGAATCGCGGGCAAATTCCACAGTCCCCCGCCTTGATCAATTTGCCGCGGACGGTAACCGACCCTTCCAAAGGGATGATTTGCCATTCTTTGCTCGCCGTCTTCGAAATTACGTCGTCGTCGGTTCCGATAATTTGGAACAATGCAAATGGTGCGCCAACGCAAAGAATGGCAGACTCGTCAACCGGAATCTCATTGCAATAATCCATGTCATAAGCGGTCAGCTTGGCAACCGCAATCGCTTCCTCGAGGTGGAGCTCGCGCGGCCGACCATAGTCGTACATGCGATAGGTTATATCAATATTCTGCTGTACTTCCAGCAGCGAGACATCCGCTCCGATGGCATGGATCGTTCCTGCCGGGACATAGAAAAAGTCGCCTTTCTTGACTGGCTTCCAGTCAATGAGTTGCTCAATTTCTCCCAATATTGCAGCGGTTTTCAATTTTGTTGCGCTGACGGGTTTTTTCAAACCGAGACCCAAAACGGCGTCTGGTTTTGCATCGAGAATGAACCAGCATTCTTCCTTGCCATGCGGAAATCCAATCCTGCGCGCCTGTCTGTCATTGGGGTGGACCTGAATGGACAGCTTTTCACTGGTGAAAAGATATTTGACCATGAGCTGAAGTTTGATGCCCTTCGGCGCTTCAAACCAGACCTCTCCAATCTTCTTTCCGCTGCCGCCATCAAAAATATCAGGTAAAACTTCCTGACCCCAGGGCTTTTCGACGAATTTCCTCTTCAACTTCATGTCCTGGAATTAAGGCTCACCGGTTTCTCCCGACGCTCGTGTATATTAAACTGGTTTGGGCAACTTCCGATGGATTGTAAATGTTTCGCAAGTCGACCAGCACATTGCCTTTCATTACATCTGCAAGCTTCTTCAAATCCAAGGCACGGAATGCGTCCCATTCGGTGACAATGACGACCGCATCCGCATCTTTCGCTGCATTGTAACTGCTGTTCGCCATTGTGACTGATGGCATGATCTCTTTCGCCAATTCCATGCCCTCGGGATCATAGGCGGTCACTGCCGCTCCTGCGTCAATCAAAGTTTGCGCGATGGCGATGGAGGGTGCGTCCCTCATATCATCAGTATTCGGTTTGAATGTAAGGCCGAGCAAAGCCACTTTTTTGAGGCGTACGGTGCCGCCTAAAGCATGAATGACCTTGCGGCCCATGGCGCGTTTGCGTTGCTCATTCACTTGAACCACGGCTTCGACAATGCGAACCGGACTATCATTGTCCTGTGCCGTCTTCATCAAGGCCAGCGTGTCCTTCGGAAAGCAG
>NZ_JBALTF010000014.1:0-4873 GCF_036964675.1 Parasphingorhabdus sp.
CTTCGCTGCAATTGTCGCAATCATCGGGGTCGAGCGCGTCACCGACAAAGCAGCGATAGCAGGGCTTGTCCGCTTCCCAGCCGCGAAACGTACCGAGCTGTCCCTGGAACTGGCCGATCGCCGCGGAAATCAGCGGGATGCGGTGCTGCACCGAGAGATCGGAGACCAAAAGCCGGGTCTGGTAATTGTCGGTGCCGTCAATAATCGCGTCAAAAGGCGCAAAAAATGCTGCGGCATCCTCGCCAAAATGTTGCGCGGTAAGTCGTTGATTTATAGGGAATATCTTAACATCCGGGTTGATACGCTGCGCAGCAACTTCAGCAACTTCAACTTTCGCTTTGCCAATGTCATTTTCACTGAACAAAACCTGCCGCTGCAAATTCGAAAGCGACACCACATCATCATCAAAAATCGTCAGCGCGCCAATTCCCGCCGCCGCCAGATATTGAATCGCCGGGCAACCAATGCCGCCCGCACCAACCACCAGAATATGGGCATCAAGTATCTGCTTCTGCCCCGCCCCGCCAATATCCTTGAGCACGATATGGCGGGCATAGCGGTCGAGCTGTGCATCGGTGAGTGAACTCATTCAGGCCAGCGGAAGGTGATCGCCTGACGGTACCATTTCTGGTCGCCGCTGCGTTTGACCGCACCGTCATGTCCGGCATATTTGGTCAGATGTGCGATGACATAGGTTTCCAGCTGGCGGCAGCCTGTCTCGACCGGGACGACCTTTGTCACCCGACCCTCGGGGGACACTTCCAACGCGACATCAACCCGCGCATGGACCCAGTCGATATCGGTAGTCAACTTGCAGTCGGCCTTTTTGGCGATGCGTTCCGCCTGTCTTTCATGCCGTTCCAGAACGGGAAGTTTCTTCGTGAACTGGGCCAGTTCCAGATTGTAGAAATCGGCGGACAGTTCCTTGATTTCAATGTCATCTGCGGACGCGAACGCCCCCGAAAGTGCAATGGCAGCTATAATATTGATCATCTCATCACCTTTTCAAAAATGAACCAAGAATGATTTATACGCCGGTTGATCCGAAACCGCCAGAGCCCCGCTGGGTTTCGTCCAGATCGGCCACTTCGTTCAGGATTCCGCGCTGCACCGGTGCGACGACAATCTGGGCAATCCGGTCGCCGCGCTGGATGACGAAATCTTCTTCGCCGTGATTGATCAGGATGACCTTCAATTCACCACGATAATCGCTGTCGATCGTGCCGGGCGTATTGGGGATGCTGACACCCTTTTTCAGGGCCAGTCCGGAACGGGGGCGCACCTGAATTTCATAGCCTGCGGGGATGGCGAAGGCGAAACCGGTGCCGATCAGCCCGCGCTTGCCCGGGGCAATGGCCAGCTCTTCGGCGGCGCGCACATCCATTCCGGCTGAACCGGCGGTTTCATAAGAAGGCAGCGGAAGGTCGCCGGCATGATCCAGTCGTTTGACGGCAATATCGACGGGCTCGAACATCAGGCAATTTCCTCACTGATTTTGGCAACAAGACGGCGGGCGACTTCCATCTTGGGCAGGCGTTCCCAGATTTCGCTGCCGGTTCTGGTGATGATATGCACGCTATTGTCTGTACCGCCCATCACGTCGCCGGAAACATCATTGGCGACAATCCAGTCGCAGGCTTTTTTCGCCAGCTTCGCCTGGGCATGTTCGGCAATTTTTTCGGTTTCGGCGGCAAAGCCGATGAGCAGGCCTGGGCGCTGCTTGTGTCGGGCGAGGCCAGCCAATATGTCCGGATTTTCGGTCAGTTTGAGCGGTGCCGGGGCCGCGCCCTTTTTCTTTATCTTCTGCCCGGACTGGCTGTCGGCGCGCCAGTCGGCGACGGCAGCGACCATGATCGCGACATCGGCGGGCAGGGCGTCGTGCACCGCCTTTTCCATTTCGAGCGCGGTTTCGACATCGACTCGCATGACGCCCGCCGGTGTGGCAAGATGCACGGGACCAGCTATCAAAGTGACCCGCGCACCGGCATCAGCGGCGGCGGCGGCAATGGCAAAGCCCTGACGCCCGGAAGAGCGATTGGCGATATAGCGTACCGGATCGATCGGTTCGTGCGTTGGACCAGCAGTGATCAGGACATGTTTGCCGCGCAAAGGTCGATGCTGGTCGGGTGCGAAGGCGGGCTGGCCGTCGAGGGGATTGGCACCGAGTTCGGACACGGTCGCGCCAGGTGTTTTCAGAAATGCAGATTCTATCTGCGCGCTGATCTCTGCCATCACCGCTTCTGGTTCGGGCAGTCGGCCCGGACCAAATTCGCCGCAGGCCATAGCACCGTCATCGGGCTGCATAACGATGATACCGTCCGCGCTGAGCTGGGCGATATTGCGCTGCGTCGCGGCATGCTGCCACATCCGCACATTCATCGCCGGGACCACCATCACCGGAGTATCGGTGGCGAGAAGCAATGTGGTAGCCAGATCATCGGCAATGCCGCCGGCCATTTTGGCCAGCAGATTGGCGGTAGCCGGACAGACCACCAGCAGATCGGCCTCGCGGCTGAGCTGGATATGGCCCATTTCAGCTTCGTCCTTCAGCGACCAGAGCGTTGTGTGCACTTCATTTTCGGACAGCGCCGCCAACGTCATCGGCGTGACAAATTGCGCGCCCGAATCGGTCAATACACAGCGGACGGTCATGCCCGCCTTCTTGATCAGGCGGATGAGTTCTGCTGACTTATAGGCCGCGATGCCGCCGCCAATGATCAGCAGGATATGTTTGGGTTTTGCCATTCTGTCCGATTTAGGACCAAGCGGGCCCAAAGCCAAGCAACATGTGCCCTGATTTATTCTTGTTTGAGAAAGGGATGTTGAAGCGAGAAAATAAACTGAGGCCGTCGGGGGATGTGGCGAGAGTTGCTAGGACAATGGTCCGGGATATGCACGCACTGGCAGAAGCATCATCCCCACATGAATATAGCGGCAGCACCCGCTCCGCCCGCCACGATCGCCGTTAGCGCATAACGCCAAAATCCGCCGCCCTGACCCTTTGTCCGTTTCTCCCACATCAGCTCAACCTCTGCCACCGGCAGAGCAGGCGGCGCCCCGCCCTTGCGAGGGAGCTGGGCATCCAGACGCCGGACAATATCGGGCAGCATCATGATGGTTGCGAGGTCATCATTGATCCGGTCGGCAATCGCCGCTTCCGGGCCCAGTTCGCCGCGAATCCATTCTTTCACATAAGGCCCGCTGGCGTCCCACATGTTGATCGTCGGGTTGAGGTCGGTGGCAATCCCCTCGACCATCACCATCGTCTTTTGCAGCAGCAGCAGATGCGGCTGTGTTTCCATGTCGAAATCACGGGTGATCGCGAATAGCCCGTCGAGCATATCACCGACCGACAATTCGCTGACCGGCTTGCCGCGCATTGGTTCGCCGACTGCGCGCAAGGCCGTGGCGAAATCCTCCATGCTGTGATGGTCCGGGACATATTGCGCTTCAAAATGGATTTCCGCGACGCGTTTGTAATTGCCGGTGGTCAGGCCGTAGAGAATCTCCGCCAGCCAGACTCGCGCTTTTTTATTGATCCTGCCCATGATGCCAAAATCGATGGCAACGATCGTGCCGTCCGCCTTCACGAACAAATTGCCCTGGTGCATGTCGGCGTGGAAATAGCCGGCCTCAATCGCCTGTTTGAGGAAGGTGTGAACAAGCCGACTGGCAATCGCATCAAGGTCATGGCCCGATGCGATCAGTTCGTCGCGGTTCGAGATTTTTACCCCGTCGACCCAGTCGAGCGTCAGCACCCGGCCTGACGTCCGGTCCCAGTCAATGGCCGGGATCTCATATTTGTCCACCTGAGCCATATGTTCGGCCAGTTCCGACGCGCTGGCCGCCTCGCGGCGCAGGTCGAGTTCGCGCATCGTCCAGCGGCGGAAATTGGCGATGACCAGCTGCGGGCGGAGCCGCTTGGCTTCGCCGCCCAATGCCTCGAGATGCGCCGCGGCCCATTCGTAGGTTTCGATATCCTGGGTGAATTTCTTGATGATGCCGGGACGCAACACCTTGACCGCAACATCCTTGCCGTCGAGCGTGGTCGCGCGGTGGACCTGAGCTATCGAGGCGGCCCCCACCGGGACGGGATCGATATGGCTATATAATTCGTCCAACGACTTGCCGAGGCTGAGTTCGATCTCGTCGCGAATCTGGTCAAAGGAGACAGGCGGCAGGCTGTCCTGCAATTGCAGCAAATCGCGGGCGGCGGCTTCGCCAATCACGTCGGGCCGGGTTGCCAGCGTCTGGCCGAGCTTGATCGCCGCCGGGCCAATGGCTTGCAACGCGGCGGAATAATTTGGCTCCTTGGGCTGGAACGTCCCGATCCGCGCAATGCGGAACAGGCGGCGGACCTGCGGCGGTGTCGCCTTGTGCTTCTCCAGATCGCGCAGCGCGCCATGTTTGGCGAGCGTACGGCCCCATTTGAGCAGGCGGAATATATGGGTGCGGGAACTGGTCATCGGATGTGTGTGCTCAGGCCTTCCATGCGCTATGGATCGCGACCAGCCCGCCCATCATGGGCTCCACTTTGGTATGGCTGAATCCGGCAGCCTCGATCATCGCGCGAAATTTTTCCATTGGCGGGAATTTCGCTATCGATTCGGCGAGATAGCGATAGCTGGCTTCATCATTCGCCACCGCCTTGCCGACTTTGGGCAGGATATGGTGGGAATAGGTTTCGTAGATTTTGTCAAAACCCGGCCAGTTGGTTTGCGAAAATTCCATACAATAGAAACGTCCGCCATATTTCAGCACGCGATGCGCTTCGGCCAGGGCTTTGTCGATATGGGTGACATTGCGGATGCCAAAGACGATCGTATAGGCATCGAAATGGGCATCGGGAAAGTTCAGCTGCTCGGCATTTTGC
>NZ_JBALTF010000014.1:4973-8831 GCF_036964675.1 Parasphingorhabdus sp.
AGCCTTGGCAGCACTGCAATCACTCTGTAGCTGCCCATTGGACCGTAACGGATGAGGACTGCCATGCCCGAGCTGCCCGAAGTGGAAACGACCGTCGCCGGTTTGCGGCCGGTGCTCGAAGGGCAGCGCCTCACTCTGGTCGAACCGCGCCGCGCCGATCTGCGCTGGCCGATTCCAGTCGATTTGCGGCAGCGGATGACCGGTGCGGTGGTGACCTCGCTTGGCAGGCGCGCGAAATACGGACTGATCGAGACCGATCGCGGCGATGTAATGATTTTCCATCTTGGCATGTCGGGTCGCTGGCGAATCGATCCGGCGGAACTGGAAAAACACGATCATCTGCTGATAGAGACCGAAGCCGGTCACCGCATGGTGCTCAATGATCCCCGCCGATTCGGATCGCTGGATATCGTGCGCGCCGAGGACCTTAGCAGCTATAAGCCTTTTGTGTTGATGGGGCCGGAGCCGCTGGGGGACGATTTTACTGGTAGCTATCTGAAAGCCGCGACCAAGGATCGCAAGGCCCCGATCAAGCAGTTGCTGCTCGACCAGCGCACGGTCGCGGGACTCGGCAATATCTATGTATGTGAAGCGCTGCACATGGCTGGCATATCGCCGAGCCTGAAGGGCGGCGCGATCTCGAAGCCCCGCTATGAGCGGCTTGTTGTGGCGATCAAGCAGGTTCTGATCGCGGCCATTGCCGCCGGCGGGTCTTCCCTGCGCGATTTCGTGCAACCGGGTGGCGAACTGGGCTATTTCGCCAAGGACTGGCTGGTCTATGGCCGGGAAGGGGAGACCTGTCATTGCGGTGCGCCGGTGCTGCGGCGAGTCGATAGCGGACGGTCAACCTTCTACTGTTCGCAATGTCAAAAATAAGCGGTTCACTAAGCTATTGACGAGAATCGGGAGTCACGCTATTGCCCGCCGTCTTGAGCCGGAAGCGGTACATTACGTCCCGGCATTTAATTTCAGATTTTGAGGGTTTTTCATGGCTAATACGCCGCAAGCAAAAAAACGTATCCGTCGCAACACGCGTCGCACCGCGATTAACAAAAATCGCTTGAGCCAGATCCGGACCAAGATCAAGGCTGTGGATGCAGCGGTTGAGTCTGGTGATAAAGCTGTGGCAGCGGCAGCACTTAAAGCCGTACAGCCTGAATTGGCACGCGGTGTCACCAAGGGCCTGTATCACAAGAATACGGCTTCGCGGAAGTTTAGCCGTCTGACAAAACGGGTTGCCGCGCTGCAAACCGCTTAATCAGCCGTCCAGAACTGCAAAGAAAAACCCGTCCGATTGTGGCGGGTTTTCTTTTGGGCGATTGCCGTCTGATTCGCCGCTGGTTCAGCCGATTCGGCTGACGGAGCGTCGGCATATCGTGCCAGAGACCGGCTGACGGTCCCGTTTTTCCTTGTGCAGTTGTTCCGAAAGGGTCCAGGTCGGTCGCAGGGCGTCAACCTGTCGTCGTTCAAAGCTGGTTCAGCCCGGCTTCTCTATCATGCCAGCCATGATGGTGGGCAATCTTAAGGAAGAAACATGACAATTTTCGCCAAACATGGTTTCAATCGCAAAGCGCTTTCGCTGTTCGCGCCGCTTGCCGTTCTGACTCTTAGCGCCTGTGCCACGCCGTTTCGAGCGGACGTCCAGCGTTTCGTCGCGCTTCCTGACACCACGGGCCAGAGCTTCGCCGTTGTTGCGGCTGATCCTGATCTGTCCGGCGGGCTCGAGTTTGGGCAATATGCAGCACTGGTGGAACAGCGCATGCTCGATCTGGGCTATCGGCGCAGCGATGATCCTGCGGCGGCGGAGCTGATCGTCAGCATGGATTATGATATCGACAAGGGACGGGACAAAGTGGTCGCCGATTATGATCCGTTTTTTCCCTCTGCCCGATTCGGAGGATATTATGGCAGCCACCGGTATCGCTATGGCTTTTATGATCCGTTCCTGTTCGGCGGTTCGGGCTTTTCCGGCTATGGCGATGTCCGCAGCTTTACCGTGTACACCACGGAACTGGAATTGAAGATTGACCGTGCGGTCGATGGCGAACGCCTGTTCGAAGGCAAGGCCGAGGCGTTGTCGCGGTCGAAGAATCTGACCTATCTTGTACCGAATCTGGTCGAAGCCATGTTCACCGACTTTCCGGGAAACAGCGGCGAACGGGTGCGGATTTCGGTCGCTCCCGAGAAAAAATAGGATCGGTCGTTTTCAGCTTTCAAGCTGGCGAAGGAGCATCCGGACATCATTGTCCATTTCGCTATCTTCGCCGCGCAAATGCTCGACCAGTTTGACCGCGTGGATAACCGTACTGTGGTCACGGCCACCAAATTTCCGGCCAATTTCGGGATAGCTGCGCGGGGTCATCACCTTCGCCAGATACATGGCTACCTGGCGTGGTCGGGCGACTGCGCGGGCGCGGCGTTTGGATGACATCTCGTTCCGGTCGAGCCGATAATATTCACACACCGTGCGCTGGATCTCATCGATCGTGATCCGGCGGCGACAGGCGCTCAATATATCGGACAATTGTTCTTCGGCCAGTTCGGGGCTGATTTCGCGCCCGGTCAGCTGGGCATAAGCCAGCAGCTTGTTGAGGCCGCCCTCGAGTTCGCGCAAATTGCGGCTGATCGTGCGAGCGAGGAAATCGACGACCTCTTCCGACACATGCTGATGCGGCATGGTGGCGAGGCGATGCTGGAGAATGTCGCGGCGCAGTTCAAGGCCAGCGGACTGGATATCGGCAACCAGCCCCATCGACAGACGGGAAAGCAACCGCTGGTCGACACCATCAAGCGCTTGCGGAGGACGGTCTGCGGCCACGACAACGCGTTTGCCCTGACTGATCAGAGAATCGACCGTATGGAGGAATTCTTCCTGGGTAGAATTTTTGCCAACAATGAACTGGATATCATCAACCATCAGCAGATCGGCTTCGCGCAGTGATGCCTTGAATTCCATTCCCTCGTTGCGGCGCATGGCCGATACGAATTCGATCATGAACCGTTCCGCCGACATATAAATGATAGTCGAGGTAGGAAATTCTGCGCGAAACGCATGACCGATGGCGTGCATCAAATGCGTCTTGCCCTGACCGGTCGAGGATTGAAGATAGAGCGGGCTGAAAAGCGGTTTTTCGGCTGCTGCCGTGCGCTGAGCGGCATTGAGCGCGAGAACATTCGAATGGCCAGCGATAAATTGGTCAAAGGTCATCCGCGGATCAAGGTCCAGGCGGAATTTGCTTTCGGGAACAGCGTTGTACTTGCTCTGTGCCGCCGCACCATTGGCCTGCGAAATCTGAGCTATTTTGGCTGCCCCTGACTGGGCCCGAAAAGCAAGATCTCTGACCGCCGGATGATGGGCTTTCCACGCGAGCAACAGACGGTCGGCATAGCGATCACGGACCCAGGTGGCAGCAAATTCCGAAGCGAGCTCCAGATGCAATATGCCCGTGTCCGAATCAAAAACAGAGAGTTTGATCGGCTTGATCCACTGGCCGAAAATCTGTGCACCCAAATCACGCCGCAAGCCTGCACAGATTTTGAGCCATATCGTTTCCAGATCAGTTGAAATAACGGTCTCCATAGCGACGGGACTGTTCCCGGACAGCCTGCTATCCCGGTTTTGTGCACTTTTATTCACGATCATCCCCCGACATCTTCCCCGTTTGGCGCGCGTGATCGCAACGCCGATACATGACCGCGGATCCTGAATTAGGCAGCCCTCAAATACCCCCAGCCATGGGAATCAATCAGGCGCAGCAGTCCGTTGCTGAAAATACGTTTTCAACGATCATCTTTATTTTCAAATTAGGCCTCGTCATGGAATCCATGGCCATCAGCCGAGCATCCTTAGTAAGCGCC
>NZ_JBALTF010000014.1:8931-37396 GCF_036964675.1 Parasphingorhabdus sp.
CAACGATCATCTTTATTTTCAAATTAGGCCTCGTCATGGAATCCATGGCCATCAGCCGAGCATCCTTAGTAAGCGCCTCTGTGTGAGTCGATCAAGAGGATCGCTGTAAAAAAAGTGAAATATTTCGATTGACAGGGGCAAGCCCCAGATTTTGCTAAATATCTTTTTAAGTAATTGAAATATAAACAATAAATGCTGTGGATAACAAGGCATAACTCGCGAATCGCGGAGTCAGCTAGGGTTCTGGTTAACAGGCAAATGATCATGTCAGACTGCCATTGGAAATTTGTCACAGGCAACCTTGTCAGCAAAGGATTGCAAATAGGCTTGCCAAAGGCTCCATGATTTGGCAATGGCGCTCGCCTGACCTCGATGATGCCATTATGCATCATGTCATGGGGCGATTAGCTCAGTTGGTAGAGCGCTTCGTTTACACCGAAGATGTCGGCGGTTCGAGCCCGTCATCGCCCACCACCATCCCGATGTAAAATCGGTGTTGGTTGTCTTGCCGGATTTGCCTCAACCGAAATTTGATATTGCGATTATGCAGATCAGCGACAGGACGGCAGCGACTATCATCGGCAGCAGGCGCACTTTGTTTTCTGGCAACTGCCCGCCAGAAAAGTCAGCGCGGGATCGGCGACCGGTAATCATCGGTCGAACGAGTTTTTCTTTCAGCACAAACTGGTAGATGGCGATTGCCGTGATATGGAGTCCGATCAGCGCTGCCAGCAGGTTGAAGTTGAATTCATGGACGTCCGCGAACTGCCGGCCGGTTTCGAACGACACAAGCACGGCCAATGGCCCGGATTCGAGGCCATCAACATCGACAGAGAATAAACCGGTCGTAACCTGGGTGGTCAGTGCCAGCAGCAAGGCGAAGACGCTGAGCACAGCCAAAGGACTGTGGCCGAAGCTTGCGCCATGTTCGCGGTTCCGGAATTTGCCGACATAGGATTTTAGCGATCCGATTCGTCTCGCCATGGGAGCGAAGCGCGCTGTCCATGTCCCGATCAATCCCCATATCAGCCGAAAGAGGACCAGGCCGAACATGGTCAGGCCGAAGCTTCTGTGCCAGTCCATATAGCCCTCCTCCGCTGTCCACCAGAGGAGCGGGACAAGAATCACCATCAGCCAGTGCACCAGCCTGATCGCAGCGTCCCAGACCAGAATACGCGCTGGTTCGGTTGTCATTGGCGGTTAGTCGTCCTCGCGATATTTGTCATGACAAGCCTTACAGGTCCCGCCTGTGGTCTTGAAAGCCATTCCAATTGCCGCGACATCGCCGCCCTGAGCAATCGTATCGAGCTTCGCGGCCGCATCCTGCATGTCCGCGACTTTGTCATTAAAATCTGTTTTGCTTTCCCAGATGATCGGCAGAGCTTCGGTTTTAACCCCGGATTCAGGCCCGGTACCTGCCGGGAACCAATCGGCCATGCCCGCTGCCTCTTTCGGCACGACTGCAGCCGCAGCCTGAATCTGGGCCAGATCGGGGCTACCCGCCTTCAACTGATCGCTAATCGCCTTGAACGCTTTGCCAATTTTCTTCAGTTGACCCTGCCGCGCCTCGATCTGTTCCTTCACCGTCATTCCATTGGCAAGTTTGACGCTGGCTGCCTCGGAAACCGGGGCTGTTTCGTCATTCTGCCCACACGCGGAAAGCAGCGTTAGTCCGGCGAGTACCGGCAGCATGATTTGTATTTTGCAGCGTTTCATCTTGTTCTCCAATAAGCCAAGGTTGCTCAAGAATAGCGGAATTCGGCAGAAATACAATTGGTTCTGGCTGTCGAATTTGATGATTCCCGGCTAGATCCGGAGTGCCATCTCGGTGTTACTGAAGGCGAAAGTCAATTTTCGGCCAGCGTTTGCTCCAGCAGGGCGGCGGCCTTGGCACCATCCCAATCCATGGCTCCGATCACCCGCCACACTTCTTCGCCCTGCGCGTCATAGAGGACGGTGGTCGGCATCAGGCCGGAACCGAAGCCGAAACTCAGGCCGTTTTCGGGGTCGACATAGGGCTCCAGTTCCTCAAAATCGCCGCGTGCGAAAAACGGGACAACTTTTTCCGCGCCCTGAAGGTCCTGCGAGACTACCAGCACCTTGAGTCGCTCTTTCTCGCGCGCTGCCAGTTTATCGAGCATCGGCATTTCGACAATGCACGGCGCGCACCAGGTCGCCCAGATGTTCACCAGTACCGGCTTGCCGATGAAATCGCTCAATTGCACGGTGCTGCCGTCGGGTGCCTGGAAGGAGGTATCCACCATCGCTGACCCGCGCTGGGAAATGTCCAGTTTCCCGACCAGACCCTGGCCGCTCTCGATGGCCTCGCCCTCTTCCTCGGCTTTGACGCCAGCAAATTCTTGCCCCGCTTCGCTGGAGCCTCTATCGCAGGCCGCTAGGTTCAACACCAAGACCATGAACAGGACGGTACGCATCACAAAAGGCACAAAAAATTCCAATATCATGTGGGGTGGCAGATTTGCCGATGGCCCTTCATCAATCATGCGCGAGATAAACGCCTCGATCCCGTTCGACAAGAAATTATGGCGGCATGATATTCGCGCGAGTCTGGCGCATGTCGCGATGTTGGCGGAGCAGAGGATTGTTGATTCGGAAGACGCGACGCAAATCATCAACGGCCTGAACCAGATAGCCCAAGAATTTGAAACCGACGGCGTCACCGAAAATCTCGACCTCGAAGACATTCATATGCACGTGGAAGCGCGGCTTTCCGAGATTGTTGGTCCGGTGGCGGGGCGTTTGCATACCGCGCGCTCCCGCAATGATCAGGTAGCGACCGATTTCCGGCTCTGGGTGCGCGATGCGATGGATATGGTCGATAGCGCGCTGGCGGCCTTGCAAAAGGCACTGGTAGATCGCGCCACAGAACATGCCGAAACAATCATGCCAGGCTTCACTCATTTGCAATCGGCCCAACCGGTAAGCCTTGGCCACCATCTGATGGCCTATTATGAAATGATCCGGCGGGACCGTTCGCGATTCGCCGATGCGCGGAAGCGGATGAACGAATCGCCGCTTGGTGCTGCAGCGCTGGCCGGCACGGGCTTTCCGATTGATCGCGAAAAAACAGCGTCGATGCTTGGTTTTGATGGTCCGACGGGCAACAGCCTGGATTCGGTTTCTGACCGGGATTTCGCGCTCGACTATCTGATGGCGGCCACCCAGTGCAGCTTGCACCTTTCCCGGCTGGCCGAAGAATTTGTAATCTGGGCGAGCCAGCCTTTCGGCTTTATCAAACTCCCTGACAGTTTTTCGACCGGTTCGTCGATCATGCCGCAGAAGCGGAATCCCGATGCCGCCGAACTGGTGCGCGGCCATTGCGGGCGGATTGCCGGTGCGATGAACGCGCTGGTGATCACGATGAAGGGCCTGCCACTCGCTTATTCCAAAGATATGCAGGACGACAAACCGCCGGTGTTCGAAGCCCATGATTTGCTAGGCCTGTCGATTGCCGCAATGACCGGCATGATCGCCGAAGTCGAATTCAGCGGCAGCCGGATGCGCGCGCTGGCTGAAGCAGGATATTCGACCGCTACCGATTTTGCCGACTGGCTGGTACGGGAGGCGAAGCTGCCGTTTCGTGAGGCGCATCATGTAACAGGTGCAGTGGTAGCGCTGGCCGAGGAGCAAGGCTGTGGCTTGGCCGATCTCACGCTTGATCAGTTTCAGGCGATCGACAGCCGGATTGATGCCGACGTATTCAGCGTTTTGAGTGTCGATGCTTCCGTGGCCAGCCGATCCAGCTATGGCGGGACCGCTCCGGATCAAGTAAGGGTTCAGATCGCAAAGGCCAAGAAAGCACTGGGGCTGGAGAGCTGAAATGAATAAAATCCATTCGATCCTGCTGCTGGCTGGCGCAACATTGATTCTGGCCGCGTGCGGCAATCGCGGTGCTTTGCAGCCAGCGAAAGGCGAGACCCTGCCACCCGCCGTCTACGGTGAAATGAAAACACCGAGCGGCGAGGATCTGTTGGTCCCTTCGAGCCAGGCACTGCCGGAACGCAGCGATGAACTGCTCCGCCGTTCGGAAAAACGGCAGGATGACGAATTTGACTTGCCGCCACCCGGCTAATCCCCTTCCATCCGTTTGAAAGTACAAGATATTGGACCATTTCCAGCTCAAAAATGGTATATTGCATGCGGAAGATATTCCGCTGTCAAAAATCGCGAAAGAAGTCGGAACACCGGTTTATGTCTATTCGCGGGCGACGCTCGAGCGTCATGCGCGGGTTTTTCGCGAAGGGCTGAAAGATGCCGGGAAAATCCATCTTGCTTTTGCCGTAAAAGCGAACCCCAATCTGGCGGTTCTCAGGATTTTGGCAAATCAGGGCTATGGCGCGGATGTGGTCTCCGGGGGCGAATTGCAACGGGCGTTAGCGGCGGGAATGAAAGCGGAAGATATTGTATTCTCCGGCGTTGGCAAAAGCCGCGAGGAATTGACGCTCGGTCTCGAGGAAGGAATCGGCCAGTTTAATCTGGAATCGGAAGAAGAAGGCGAAATGCTGGCGGAGATCGCAGCCGCCCGCGGTGTAAAGGCATCGGCGACCCTGCGCGTTAATCCAGATGTCGATGCCGGCACCCATGCCAAGATTTCGACCGGCAAGAAGGAAAATAAATTCGGGGTCGCGATCAATCTCGCGCCGGATATTTATGCGCGGCTTGCCAAGCTCGAAGGACTCAACCTGCGCGGGGTTGCCGTGCATATCGGTAGTCAGTTGCAGCGCCTCGAACCGCTCGAGAAATGCTATGCGAGAATGGGCGAACTGATCGCACAGTTGCGGAGCGCGGGCCATGTCATCACCCATGTCGATCTGGGCGGCGGTCTGGGCGTGCCTTATAAGCTGGAAGACAATCCGCCAAGCCCGGCAGAATATGGCGCTATGGTCGCGCGGGTGACCGGTGACTGGGATGTTACGCTGATGTTCGAACCCGGCCGGGTCATCGCCGGGAATAGCGGCGTGATGATCACCAAGGTCATACGGATCAAGCCGGGCGTGAACAGCGATTTTGTGATTGTCGACGCGGCGATGAACGATCTGATGCGGCCCGCCATCTATGACGCATGGCATGATTTTGAAGCGGTTGAGCCGAGCGGCGAAAAGATGGTCGCTTCGATCGTCGGTCCGATCTGCGAAAGCAGCGATATTTTTGCCAAGGAACGGGTTGTCGACCGCGTCCATACCGATGACCTGGGTATCTTCCGCACAGCTGGAGCCTATGGCGCGACCATGGCGAATACCTATAACAGCCGGCCGCTGGTACCCGAGGTCCTGGTCGATGGTGATCGCTATGCCGTGGTCGCCGAACGGATCGAGCCGGCAACGATCATGGCGGCGGAACATGTACCCGACTGGCTGAAATGAATCAGTTACCGATCTTTGTGAATCTTGACGGACGCAAGGTCATTCTGCTCGGCACAGGAGAAATGGCTGATGCCAAAAGGCGCTTATATGAGCGCGCTGGAGCCGTGGTGGTCGATGATGAAGCGGCATTGGATGCTGCTCTTGCGGTGGTCGCGCTTGAGGATGATGATCAAGCCTTAGCTGCGGTAAAGCGTCTTAAAGCGAGAGGCTTTCTGGTCAATGCCGTCGACCGATCGGACTTGTGTGATTACACGACACCGGCGATCATTGACCGCGATCCGGTGCTGATCGCAATTGGTACCGGCGGGGCTTCGGCCGGCCTTGCCAAATCCCTGCGTCAGAGATTGGAGCAATTGATACCGGGAAATCTGGGTGGTCTAGCCAGCGGTCTTTCTGCTGCGCGGGAGAAGATTAAACAGATTTGGCCTGATGGCACCCAACGCCGAAAGGCAATTGATGCTGCACTGGACCCTGGCGGCGCTTTGGATGTGTTGTCGGAGGGCTCGGAAGCGAATCTTGAAACATGGCTGTCCATGCCTTTCGCAAAAGATCTGTCGGAGGTTGAGGATATGCTTCTGACCAGCACTGATCCTGATGATCTCACCCTTCGGCAAGCCCGGTTGCTGGGGCGCGCCGATCAGATTTTTGCCAGCGATGAAGTGCCGAAAACCGTGCTCGATCGCGCCAGAGCGGATGCAGAACGGTTCGGCCTTGCGCTTTGGGACGAGAAGCCGGCAAAAGGTCTGACCGTGAGAATCAGGATGAAGACATGATCTCAGTTCTGCCGGAACTTGCAACGACAGATATCGTCACCGTGTTGCAAACCGCTATGGCACCGGCATTTCTGCTCGTCGCCCTGGGAGGGATGCTCAATATTTTTACCGGTCGACTGGAGCGGATCATTGATCGATCGCGGGTCATGCAGGATCGCTATCTCGAAACGGAGGGAGAAGCGCATATATTATGCGTCAATGAACTTCGGGACCTGCAACTGCGCATTAAATATGTGAACAGCGCAATCTACTTCAGCGTGGTCAGCGCCATTGTTGTCTGTATTTTGATTGGTTTGCTGTTTGTCATGGGGCTGATCAGCCATCCGGTATTGGAGCAAATCGTTGCGGGGGCTTTCATTGTCGCGGTGATTTTGCTGTCTGTGGCACTCATCCAATTTTCGCGCGAAGTGCGCACCGGCATTCGCGATTTCATGATCCGCGAAGAATATCTTGAAAAATCCGACAGAGTGGAATGAAAAGAGACTGCCGGTCCATCCGGACCGACAGCCTCTGAACATGGGTCAGCGGTAGGAAGTGCCGCTGCCGGGTTGCCTGATCCTTAGATCAGATTTGCCCCCCGAACGGATTTTTCCGACCCCTGTGCTGAACCATGAGACATCGGACCACCTCCTTTCGCTTGTGAATAAAATACGAACTGTTGCATTGATATTTTCTCCGCTGTTCGACGATCTAGGTGTGAATCAAATTCGACTTGCGAACAAGTCTTGAATTTTTTTATTTTGCTGTCACAATTGTGTGTTCCGGCCTGATAACTAGCAATTCAGGCCCGGCAATCTTCCACCACACGACTAAATTCGGGCCAGACCGGGATGGCGAGTGATTCCAGACCGCTGGTTTCGACAGCAAAGCGGCCGCGGCTATAGGCTATGCGGTCCATCATGATATCGCCCGGGGACACCGAAATGGCGGCATAATGCGGGGTTCCACCACTATCGCCAGCCGGATAGGATTGCAGACCGGCGCTGGCGCGTAGAATCATATTGGCGCCATTGCCAACCGAGCCGGAGCGCGAGAGGAATAATCGCCGGGGTGATTGAGCGCAGCGGATGATGAATATTGCATCTCTACCGGCTTCGCCGAATAGCGCCAGCGAGCCACGCCCATCCTTCCGATATACCCATGCGCCGGGGGTGATCGGCCAGTCGATCCAGTCTCCCTCAAGTTGCGTCGGCACCGGAGACGGCGTCGCGATAGGTTTGGTGGGTAGCGGGGCGGGAGCCGGCTCTGGCGGCGCGGTTGAACAGGCTGCGAGAGCAAGCAAGGCCAAAGGAAAGAAGAGCGGGGCAGGAATGATTCTCATGGTAAAGGAATATGGCCAAAAGCGCGGCGCTAGGCTAGTCCTGATTTCTGATGACCCAGTCTGAACCCAAAGCCGCGAAGCAACGCGTTGACCAGATCCTGGCGGATCGCGGCCTGGCTGAAAGCCGCGCCAAGGCGCAAGCCTATATCATGGCGGGTCTTGTGACCGTGGCGGGCAAGAAAATCGACAAACCGGGACACAAGATCGCGAGCGATGCAGCGATTGAGCTAAAGGGTAAAGATCATCCGTGGGTCTCCCGCGGTGGCATCAAGCTTGATCATGCGCTGCAACATTTTCAAATCGATGTCACCGGGATGGTTGCTATGGATGTCGGCAGCAGCACTGGCGGCTTCACCGATGTGTTGCTAACGAGCGGTGCAGAAAAGGTTTACGCTGTCGACAGCGGCACCAACCAATTGGCCTGGAAGCTGCGGCAGGATGACCGGGTCCTGGTGCACGAGCAAACCAGCGCCAGGATACTCACGGAGCAGCATATTCCGGAAAAAGTCGACATCATCGTCTGCGATGCCAGTTTCATTTCACTGGTCAAAGTGCTCGAACGACCGCTTGAATTTGCCAAGGAAAAGGCGACGCTGGTTGCGCTCATCAAGCCGCAATTTGAAGCCGAACGTGCCGATGTCGGCAAGGGCGGCGTGGTCCGGGACGTATCGGTTCGTCAGGCGACTTGTGAAAAAGTGAGAGATTGGCTGATCGCATCGGGCTGGGACATAATGGGAATCACCGAAAGTCCGATCACCGGCCCAAAGGGTAATGTGGAGTTTCTCATCGGGGCTCAAAAAGCCTGAAACCGATAGCCGGATTGGATTCGTGTTTTATCCGGCGGGTTGTTATTTTCGGAACTTCTCCCTAGCTGGAGGTTTATGACGAAAACAACAGAAACCCCCCTTGTGCCAACGATGCCGGATATCGGCACATCCATCCAACGCTTGACCGTGGATGGCTCCCGCTGGCTAACCAATCATTATGTGGAACTGATTTTTGCGGTCGTGATCGGCACCGCGATATTTTTTCTGCTTGGAGCGATCAAGCGCCTTGGCGCACGCTATGTTCGGAACAATCGCGGGTTGACCGGATATCGAACGATCATCGGCACGGCGATTTCCCGGACCAGCAAATTTTTCATGTTGATGGTGTCGGCCGAACTTGTTGTGACCTTTGCCAGTGCGCCGTCCAGTTTCGACCGCGTGGTGCATATACTGTTCACGATATCAGTGGTTATGCAGGTTGCGATCTGGCTTCGGGAAGTCATTCTCGGGCTCATCGTCCGCAAGACTTCGCAAGATCCAGACCAACATGAAACGCTGGAAAATGCGATGACCTTGATCCGCTTGCTGGTCACTTTCGTGCTCTTCGCAATCGCAGCTATCATGATTCTGGACAATTTGGGCGTGGACGTGACCGGGTTGATTGCCGGCTTGGGGGTTGGCGGCATTGCCATCGGTCTCGCCGCCCAGGGCATTTTTTCCGATCTGTTCGCGGCGCTGTCGATCATTTTTGACAAACCGTTCCGTCGGGGGGAAACGATCAGCTACGACACCACGGTTGGGACGATAGAGAAAATTGGCCTTAAAAGCACGCGGTTAAGGGCTATCACCGGCGAAGAAATAATCATTTCCAACACCAATTTGCTGGACAAGGAAATCGTGAATATGACCCGTCTGGCAAGACGGAGAACGCGCTTTGGCATCGGTGTCATCTATCAGACAAGGCCGGATGAAGCGCGCCGGATTCCGAACTTGCTCAGGAAGATTGTAGAAGAGAATGATGCGGTGTTCGTTCGTTGCGGTTTCGTCGGCTTTGGTGACAGTTCGATCAATTTCGAACTCGATTTCGACATCATGAGCAGCGAATATGATGTGGTCTATCAAGGCCGCCATATAATCGGGCTGGCGATTTTGCAGGCATTCAACGAAGAAGGTCTCGAATTTGCTTATCCCACGCAAACAACCTTCACTGCAGCCCCCGACGGCGAGATGATCCTGCCTTATCCCGAGGGTGGCTTTGGTGCGCTGGTGGGCAAGGACTAGCGTTCCGTAGCGGCAGCGGCATCTTTAAATTATCCCTTGTTAATTGCCCGATTAAAGGGGACAATGCCGCCAAAATCCGACTCCTATATCAACCATAAAGGAATTTCATCATGCGTGACGCAGTCATCGTTTCCACCGCTCGCACACCCATTGGCCGGGCCTATAAGGGTGCGTTCAACACCACAACCGGCGCAACGCTGGGCCATTATTCTGCGAAAGCGGCGGTCGAAAGAGCGGGCATTGATCCCGGCACGATCGACGATGTCGTCTGGGGCAGCGCCCTGCAGCAGGGATCACAAGCCGGCAATCTTGCCCGGCAGGTCGCGTTGCGCGCCGGCTTCCCTATCGAAGTGCCCGGCATGACGATTGATCGGCAATGCTCCTCCGGCCTGATGGCGATTGCAACGGCTTCGAAGCAAGTCACGCTCGACCTAATGGATGTGGTTGTCGGCGGTGGGCAGGATTCGATCTCGACCGTGCAGACAGCGGAAATGCGGGTGCAGCCGGATCGCGAACTGATCAAGATGCATGCGGATATTTATATGCCGATGCTACAGACTGCCGAAGTGGTCGCAGAGCGCTATGGCATTGGCCGCGAAGCCTGTGACGAATATGCCCTGCAGTCGCAAATGCGCACGGCCGCCGCTCAGGATGCTGGCTATTTTGATGCTGAAATTGTTGAAGTGACGACCAGCATGGGTGTGCAGGACCGGGAAACCAAAGAGATTTCCCATGTCGAGGTCACGATCAGCAAGGATGAAGGCAATCGTCCCTCGACCACGCTTGAAGGATTGCAAGGACTGAAACCCGTGCTCGGTGCCGGCAATATTGTCACTGCAGGCAACGCTTCGCAGCTTTCCGATGGTTCTTCTGCAAGCGTTATAATGGAAGCAAAGGCGGCAGAGAAAGCCGGACTGAATCCATTGGGTCGCTATGTCGGCATGGCTGTCGCTGGTACCAAGCCCGATGAAATGGGCATTGGTCCGGTATTCGCAATACCCAAATTGCTTGAGCGCTTTGGTCTGAAGATGGACGATATCGGTCTTTGGGAACTCAATGAAGCATTCGCCGTGCAGGTGCTCTATTGCCAGCAGAAGCTGGGCATTCCTGACGAGCTTCTGAACGTCAACGGTGGTTCGATCTCCATCGGTCACCCCTACGGAATGACTGGCGCACGCTGCACCGGACATGCGCTGATCGAAGGCAAGCGTCGCGGCGCAAAATATGCCGTTGTCACCATGTGCATCGGCGGTGGTCAGGGCGCAGCCGGACTGTTCGAAATTTTCTAGAATAACGATTAATGGGTCGGCGGGAAAACCGCCGGCCCTTTTTTATTAGGGAGAGAATATCATGGCAGCAGTAGGCGTTATCGCAACATTAACCGTGGCCGAAGGCAAGAATGCCGATTTTGAAGCGGCCTTTTCCGAACTGATGGCCGCTGTGCGGGCAAACGAGCCGGGTAATGAATTTTATTCGGTGTTCCAGAGCAAGGACAATCCTCAGCAATATAAGGTGCTCGAGCGCTATGTCGATCAGGCTGCACTGGATGCGCACGGCAAATCGGAGCATTTCCGGGCGAGTGGTCCAAAACTGGCGCCATGTATGGCGGCGGCTCCGGCGATCGAATATCTGGGCGGAATCTAGTCCAGGCTTTCTGCGGGCAAAATTTCGCCTGATTTGAACCGGAAGCCATCGACCCGGTCTTTGGCCAGTAACAAAGGCCCATCGAGATCGACCCATTGCGCAAGCTGTGCCAAGGCGAAAGCTGGCCGGATGCCGAGCGATGTCGAGAGCATGCAGCCGACCATGATTTTCATGTCGGCTGCTTGCGCCGCGCGAGCCATCGCCATCGCCTCGGTCAAACCGCCTGCCTTGTCGAGTTTGATATTCACCGCATCGTAGAAAGGGGCAATCCTTTCGACATCGGCGCTGGTGTGGCAGCTTTCATCGGCGCAGAGCGGGACCGGTGATCTCACTCCGCTGAGCAGATGGTCCCGTCCGGCGCTGACCGGTTGCTCGATCAGTTCGACAGAATATTGTGCCAGCTGCGCCGCTTCGGCAGCAATGTCGAGATCGTTCCAGCTTTCATTGGCGTCAACGATCAGGCGGGCATCAGGCGCACCGTGATGAACGGCAGCAACGCGTTCAAGGTCGTGCTCGCCCGACAATTTCAGTTTCAACAGTTCGTGTCCGTCGAGTGCGGCCTGGCGGGCATGGGCTTCCATGATCGCCGGTTGGCCGAGCGAGATGGTAAAGGCCGATATCAGCGGCCCGGGTTCGGGCAATCCCGCCACTTGCCACAAGGGTATATTTGTTTTCCGGCATTCCAGATCCCAGAGCGCGCAATCGAGGGCATTGCGGGCGGCGCCTCGCGGCATGTTCTGGAGCAGCACAGCGTGATCGAGATCCGGATGCTCGGTGGCGAATCGCATGATCTCTTCTGCACATTTCTCGGTGCTTTCGCCTTCATAATAGATCGGTGTTGCCTCTGCCCGACCTTTGTGGGTACCGTCTGAAATGTTACAAACCACCACATCGACATGGTTTTTGGCTCCCCGGCTGATGATGAAGGAACCAGCGACAGGCCATCGTTCGACGGTGACAGAAACAGCAAGCGTCATAGGCTGCTTCTAATGCGCGCCACCGAGAGCGTCACTCAATTTGTATGGGGTCGGCGCGTTAGCGGCAAAGTCTTGGGTTTGGCCCCGCCGGTTAATTGTTTGGCGATCGGCAGCTGTTGGGCTTCCGCTGACCGGCGGGTCATATATGTGTCGAGACCAATTTGTAGCGCAACCAGCATATATACAAACGGCTGGTAAGCGATGCCCACGAACAATGCCCCGACGAGAAAGATTATGTGACCGTGCTGCAAGGCAATGGCCAAGGGAGCCACCCACTGTTCGCTTTCCTTTTTGGATTTGGTATATTTTCGTCGCACTACTTCCATCCGCCACAGACCTCCAACATGGATGATCAGCCACAGAATTAGGCCGGGATAGCCCTGTTCGCCGAGCATTTCGAAATAGCTGCTGTGAAACGCCCGTGATTCGTCCTCGACAAGCCGCGCGTCGACATCGTCCGGATCGATGCCCCATTCCTCATATTGAGTGACATCCACTTCAGACAATTCATAGGTGAGCTTGTTGATCCGGTAGACGTCAAAGCCGCCGCCAAATGGGTGGTCCTTTACGTAATCCAAGGTCCATCGCCAGACCGCAAGCCGAGTTGATGCGGACTGGTCCGCTTCATAATTTTCGATCGTCGCCATCCGCTCGGTGAAGCTTTGCGGCAGAAACGGAATTGAAAAGAGGCCGAGTGCCACCGCAAGGCCCGCATAAATCAGCCGGTAACGGACGAAGCGCAATTGCAGCACCGCCCATACCGCGATGCACACCAGGCCGGTTCGGGCCTGTGTGCCAATGGGAATGAGCAGGGCGGAGAAGATCAGGGCATAAGCGAATAGCTTCACCCGCCAGTCGGGCGGGAAAATTGTCCCGTGATGGGCGAGCCAGAGAATAAGCGGGATGATACAGATGGCGACCGTCGAGATGATCGATCCTTCGTACAGGCCGGCATTATTGTCGACCAGCAGCACCAGAACGCCATAGCCGCCGCCCGAGGCCAATGTCTTGATCCCGCCCGTAATGATCAATGTACCGGCGCACAGCACCATGAACAGCGCCAGTGCTTCCAGCCGCAATTTGGTTTTGAGCGTCAGCGGCAGGAATATCGCGAAGACCAACGCCTTCCATACCCAGTCCCATTTTTCCAGAGCCGCGTCCGGAACCTCCGCCTGCACCGTCGTATATCCACAATAGGCCAGCAAAAGGATCATCATCGCTTGCCGGACGGAGAAGCGGCTGTCCTGCTTGTTGTCGGCGAACATATAGCCGAGCAAGGCCAGGGCGAAGACGATTAGCGACAAGGGTACCGAGTTGAGCATGAAATAGCTCAGCCGTTGTGGCGCGACGATGTCCAGATAGGCGTAGACCAGGGTGAACAGAAAGGGCCGTTTGAAAGCGAGAAACAGCAGCGCTAGCAAATATCCGACAAAGAAGAGATCACGCATCGGGCCATGATCCGTTGCCGCTGGATTGCTTCGAAAAGCCGATTGGTTCCTTGTCGGGTTCTGGGGGGGCTTCGACATCGAGATCGTCCCGATGCATCAGACGCCAAGCTGCGATGAGCAACAGTCCATGCGTCAAAGCGATAGAAAAATTGTCTATCATCTACCCAATTCATCCCGGCACGAGCGGCAAAAACACGCTCTTCTATCATTGCGCGATACAGGCTTTGGGTTGACGGGACGTTAATCCTTTTTTGGCAAGGCTTTGTGCCATGACGCGGATATTGCACATACTTGATCACAGCCTGCCACTGCACAGCGGCTATTGTTTTCGCACACGGGCGATCATGAAGGCACAAATCGCCAGCGGCCTTACCGTGGCGGGTATAACCGGTGTCCGTCAGAATCAGCCCGGCTATACAGCGGAACAGCCACTGGAAGAGTTTGACGATCTGCAGTTTTTCCGCACCCTGGCCCAGGTGCAAGGACCTTCACCGGTACGCGAATGGCGAGAAGTTGCGGTTCTGGCAGAGCGGATCGAGCAAGTCATCCGCGACTGGCGGCCGGATATTTTACACGCCCATTCGCCCGCGCTCAACGGACTGGCTGCCTTGCGTGTCGCCGAGAAAACGGGCCTGCCGCTGGTTTATGAAATTCGGGCTTTCTGGGAAGATGCCGCGGTCGGCAATGGCACGGGCAGAGAACATAGTCCGCGTTACTGGTTGACGCGGCAATTGGAAAATCATGTTATCAACGGTGCCGACGCGATCGCGGTGATCTGCGAAGGTTTGCGGTCCGATCTGATCGCACGCGGGGTAAATCCCGAAAAAATAACCGTCTCGCCCAATGGTGTCGATCTGGAACTGTTCGGCGAGCCACCGGTGCGCGATGAGTTGCTTCTGGCCGAATTGGAATTGACCGAGAAATCGGTTCTCGGATTCATCGGCAGCTTTTATGACTATGAAGGACTGGACGATCTGATCGCAGCGCTGCCAATTCTTCTGGCCTCCCATCCGGACGTGCATCTGTTGCTCGTCGGCGGGGGCCCGATGGAAGAGGCGCTGAAGAGCCAGGTCGAGCGGCTGGGCATAGGGTCTGCAGTCACTTTCACCGGTCGGGTGCCGCATGGCGAAGTCGAGCGCTATTATGGTTTGATGGATATCATGGTCTATCCGCGCAAGGCAATGCGGCTGACCGATCTGGTCACTCCGCTCAAGCCGCTCGAGGCAATGGCGCAAGGCCGGTTGGTTGCGGCATCGGACGTCGGCGGCCACCGGGAGCTGATCGAAGATGGCATCACCGGCACGCTTTTTCGGGCCGGTGATCCCGAAAAAATCGCGAAAAAACTGGCCAGCTTGCTCAATAATCGAGCGGTATGGCCTCAAACTATTGAAACAGCACGTAAATATGTTGAGTCAGATCGTAACTGGTCGTCAAACATTTTGCGTTACACCCCTGTTTACCAAAGGTTGATAGCGGGCAAATCTTTTGAACGCGCGGCCTGATATGGTGGAGAATGATGTGGACCAGATAGAGCAGGATTTCGCTCGGTTTAAACAGCCCGCAATGGCTGTCGCGGGTGGTATTGCGGCAGCGCTGGTGATCGCCACCTTGCCGCATGTCTATCTTGAAAATATTGTTGGTGCGACCGGACTGTCGGAAATCATACCGGCCGCTGCGCCGCCGTTGGGGAATACTGCTCGCGGGCTGATCGCTGTCGTAGCGGGCATGATAACCGCATCCGCTCTCTATCTATTTCTAAATCATAAAATGAAATCACATGAAGGAGGCTCCGATATGGGCTTGGCAATTCGCAAAAACGAGACGACGGAGTCGATCGACCGTGAGGGCGAAGGTAAAATGCGTTTTGCTGTCCCGAAGCTGAATCTGTCGGCCAAATCACTGACCAAATTTCTGAAAAAACCCAAAAAATCGCCAGGACAGGTGACCGATTTGAGAGATCTGCCCGACATCAGGACAGCGGATCGTCATCCGGATGCCCCGGTGCGTCAGCCGATTTTTGCGTCCTCCGATCTGGGCATGCCCCTTGGCGATAGGATCAAGCGGTTTGATCAATCTCGGGCTGAGCAAGATATCGCGGAGTCTGCAGAACAATCTGCGCCGTTGGTCGCAGCGCCCAGCCTGTTCGCGGCCGAGAAAGTGCTGGTTTCGCGATCCGAAGAGCAACCGGAGCCGATTCGGTCCGAAGACAAGGTTCAGCGAACAGAATCGACCGCGCCCCGCGAGGATCTGTCCGCCCTGTCCCTTGTGCAGCTTGTCGAGCGGCTGGAAGCTGGTCTTCGTCGCCTGGAAACACTGGAAATGCGGGAACCGGTTGCGGCACCTCCAGCGACTCCCCAAGCCGCTCCGAATCCTGAAAATACAGTGTCATTGACCAAGGTTTCCAAAACATCCGATCCGGTTGCCATTCCCCCGCTGCGGTCTGTGGAATCAGTCGAAATCGATGTTCAGGACAACCGACAGGCGGATATGGACGCGGCTTTGAAGGCCGCACTCGGCACGTTGGAGAAAATGACGGCCCAGCGCTGATCGTTAAAAGTTCCGGGGTTTTTCGACGGGATCGGTGATCGACAGGGCTTCTACCAGCAATCGAAGGTCTGATTGTTCCGTGACCAATATATCTGCGACAAAATAGCCGGGAATTGCAAATGCGTGGTCAGGCAGCGCCTTGGCCAGATTGTCTATCCCGTCCGGCTCGGCGGTACCTTGCCAGTCAACCGCGAAGCTATGCCGCGTGCCGGCGAAGGTGATGCTCGCCCATGGCCGTTCGTGTTTCATGGCAACGGTGACCCGATTCCCGGCCAGCGCTTCTATCTGGCTGGCAATCAATGAGCCGGGGCTCCGCGGACGGGCTTTCGGGCGCGCTTGCTCAACCGGCATGGTCGGCTCGCCATAGGTTCATGAAATCTTCTGCCCGTTCGGAAACCGTCCTGCCGGGCTGGCGTCCGTTGCGCAAATCCTGAACGAAACGCGGATCGCGAACCGACAGCCGTCCGAACTTTGTCCAGGACATGTCGGTTTCACGCAGAAATATCTCAATTTTTCGCAACAATGGCACAGGTCATCTCCTTCTCGCTGCTGGTCGCGCGAAACGGCGACTCGTTGAATAGGGAAATTCCTATTTGAAATGCGATTTCCTACATGTCTAGGAAAAATCCTATTGCCAATTTCGGCCAGCGCATATATGTTGCTGCCATTATGCCCGAAGATCCACGCGCCAATCTGGAAGAGCTGATCCGCAAAAACGGCCATGATTTTGCCGCGATCTCGAAAATGCTCGGCAAAAACCCAGCCTATATCCAGCAATATATAAGGCGCGGTTCGCCGAGAAGACTGGCTGAGGAAGACCGGCGCAGGCTGGCGGAATTTTACGGGGTGGAGGAAAGTTTGCTCGGTGCACCTGCGGGGCGTCAGGCTCGTCCGCGCGGTCCGGTCACACCCGATGGGCTGCTCCGAATCAAGCAATTGCAGGTCGGTGCTTCGGCTGGTCCCGGATCATTGGCGGATGACGAATATGCCGAATCCATGGGTTTCGGGCCCAAATGGCTCCGGCGACTGGGCATAGATCCGGCAAATCTGTCGCTGATTGCCGTTGATGGCGATTCGATGGATCCGACTTTGGGCGATGGCGACGACATCATGGTCGATCACAGCGCTGCCACCCGGCCGCTGCGCGATGGCATATATGTGCTGCGTATGGATGACGTGCTGCTGGTCAAGCGCGTCGCCATGGGACCTTCTGGCAAATTGTCGATCCGCAGCGACAATCCGCAATATCCTGATTGGGAGGATGTTGATGCCGGGGTTGTGAATATCATTGGCCGGGTCGTTTGGACCGGGCGGCGATTATAGCGGCTTCACTATTTTGGGGCCTTGCAACTTGCGCTTCGCGCCGCCAAATAGCTTTCCATGACAGATGCTCCCCTCAAGGCTGTGATTATTCCGGTCACACCGCTCCAGCAAAATTGCACGCTTCTTTGGTGCACCAAGACCAACAAGGCCGCATTGAGCGATCCCGGCGGCGATTTGAACCGGCTGAAGGCGGCGGTTGAAGAACATGGTGTGGATCTGGAGAAGATCATTCTGACTCACGGCCATCTCGACCATTGCGGTCAAGCCGGTATGCTGGCCGAGGAGCTGGGCATTCCGATCGAAGGTCCGCACGAGGATGACCGCTTCTGGATCGATCAGCTGGAAGGCGATGGTGCGCGTTTTGGCATGGAAGCGAAAAGCTTCGAGCCGGACCGCTGGCTGAAGGACGGTGATCAAGTGACCGTCGGCGATCTGGTGCTCGATGTGATCCATTGTCCCGGCCATACGCCAGGCCATGTGATTTTCTATCACCAGCCGTCAAAGCTGGCGGTGGTCGGCGATGTTCTGTTTCAGGGATCCATTGGCCGCACAGATTTCCCGCGTGGCAATCATCAGGACCTGATCGATGCGATCACCCAGAAACTCTGGCCACTGGGCGACGACGTGACCTTCATTCCCGGCCATGGTCCGACCAGCCAATTTGGCTATGAGCGCAAGACCAATGCGTTTGTTGCCGATGATGTGCTGGCGGCGCGTTAGAGGTTTAACAGCGCTGCACCGCAACAGCCGACGCTGGCAGCTAGTCCTTTGGGAAGCCAGAAATGGTAAAGTTGATTGTCGCCAGGATTAACAAGGCCGTGTTTTCAGGCCCAACGGCATAGCCTTCCAGCTGATTTAGATATCCATCTTTCATGAAAAATACAAAACCCGTTCCATGGGTCAACCCTTCTACGCTGGCATATATTTCATGACCGAGCATCCGGGGACTTAGTATCTGCGGAATATCGGCTGCCACTGAAATCGTCGTAAAAAATCCGCATTTTTAGCCATGATCGATTCGCACTATCCCCCCAGATAGGGAATAGTAATCGCGTATATGCCGAGCCCCAGCAGCACCAGCATGGACACAATCGTGCCAATCGTCCGGCCTTTGCCAAGTTTTCCGTTATCCATACCAACGCCATGCGCGACGCGGCCAAGCAGATAGAGGCCGCTTACGATCCATAGCCAGGTTGGTGAGGTTGCGCTGGCCAGCTCTATAGCCGCGACCAGAAGCAATACAAATGGCGCGCTTTCGATATAATTGCTATGCGCGCGCATCCGGCGAATTACCTTCTCATTGCCGCCATCACCAACGCTTATTTTTTCGCTCGTGCGAACTTGTCCGACGCGCATCATCAGCCAGATATTGATCAGTGCCGCGGCGCCCGCGATGGTCAGCGTAATCGGTAAAATCATGTTGTTCCCTTGAATGATATTTTTATGATATGGCTATAGGAGTAGAATGCTTGCAACGCACGGGAATTTCGTTATACGCGCCACTTCGCGTGCAGTTGGCTAACAATTGAGCGGGCGATTCTCTGATGGATTTCAGAGCCACGCTTGTTCAATGCTAATGTTTGGCTTAGTTGTGCAAACAGATGATATTTGAAATTTAAAGAACAGGCTTAGCAATGGCTGTACCTAAAAGAAAAACTACGCCCTCCAAGCGCGGTATGCGCCGGTCTCATGATGCTTTGAAAGTCGAAGCCTATCAGGAATGCCCGAATTGCGGCGAATTGAAGCGCCCGCACCATTTGTGCGGAAGCTGTGGCCATTATAATGGCCGGGAAGTCTTGGCCGCCGATCTTTAATCGGCTAGTCTCTCGGTTTCTGACGCTCAATTAAGGGGAATAACCGGTGGGAATGAGGCCGCGAATCGCGATCGATGCGATGGGCGGAGATGAAGGCCCACGTGTCATGGTTGCAGGTGCGGCACTCGCACGGCACCGTCATGCCGGTTTTCAGTTTCTCTTCGTCGGTGATGAATCGCAGATTCGAGAAGCGCTCAAGGACCATCCCAATCTCAGCGCGGCATCCGAGATATTGCACGCTCCGGACGTCGTGTCTGGCGATGACAAGCCGGGGCAAGCGCTGCGCGGTTCCAAAACAACATCCATGGGCATGGCAGTCAATGCCGTGAAAACCGGAGAAGTCAGTGCTGCGGTCAGCGCCGGGAATACCGGCGCGCTAATGGCGATTGCCAAACTGGCGCTGCGCACCATGCCGGGTATCGATCGGCCGGCATTGTCGGCGCTGCTCCCGACGATGAAAGACACCGACGTGGTCATGCTGGATCTGGGTGCCAATACAGAATGCAATAGCCGGAACCTGGTACAATTTGCTGTGATGGGTGCCGCGTATAGCCGCATCATGCACGGCTTCGACCGCCCCAAAGTAAAGCTGCTGAACATTGGCACCGAAGAGGCCAAGGGTACCGGTACGATTCAGGAAGCCGCCGCGACGCTGAAGGGCGCCGCCGGCCTGCATATGAATTTTCTCGGATTTACCGAAGCGGACAAGATATCCACCGGCGAAGTCGATGTGATCGTGACCGACGGCTTTTCCGGCAATGTGGCGCTCAAGGCGCTGGAAGGAACCGCGCGGTTTGTCACCGACCTGCTAAGACAAAGCTTTCTGAGCAGCCTCCGTTCCAAAATTGGGTTCCTGATTTCCAGGCCGGCAACGGAAATGTTGCGCGACCAACTCGATCCCAATAATCACAACGGAGCCGTGTTTCTGGGCCTGAATGGCGTGGTCGTAAAAAGCCACGGCAGTGCAGATGCAAAAGGTGTTGCCAACGCCGTCGAAGTGGCCGCCCGGTTGGTCGAAGACAGCATTCTTGAACGCATCAGCGAAGATTTGACTAAAATCAGCCAATCGGCGCCGGTGACCGAGGTGGCGAAATGAGTGCCGTCGCCGCCAGACGTTCGGTTATCAAGGGAACCGGTTCGGCCCTGCCGCGAACCTGCGTCTCCAATGCCGAACTGGCTAAGCGGGTCGATACTACCGACGAATGGATCGTCGAACGCACCGGTATAAGGTTCCGCCATATTGCGGAGGATGACGAGACAACATCCAGCCTCGCCATCGAAGCGGCGAAAAAGGCCATGCAGGCGGCTGGTTTCAATAGCGCAGATATCGACCTGATTATCGTCGCAACAGCAACGCCCGATCAGACGTTTCCTGCAACCGCCACCATTGTTCAGGATGCGCTGGGCTGCAATGGCTGCGTCGCTTTTGATGTCGCTGCGGTCTGCTCGGGATTTCTATACGCCCTTTCGGTAGCGGACAGCATGATTCGGGTCGGCAGCGCGCAAAATGCGCTGGTGATCGGCGCAGAAACTTTCAGTCGCATACTCGATTGGGAAGATCGCGGAACCTGTGTGCTCTTCGGTGATGGAGCTGGTGCGGTCGTGCTGGCGGCTGAACATGGGGAAAATGGCATTCTTGCCACCCGTCTGCACGCCGATGGCGCGCATAATCAGCTATTATATGTTGACGGCGGTGCCGGTACGACGGGGACGGTTGGCAAGCTGCGCATGAAAGGCCGCGAGGTTTTCCGCCACGCAGTCGTCAATCTGGCTTCGGTATTGAAAGAAGTATTGGAAGAAGCAGGCGAATCGATCGAAAATGTCGATTGGGTCGTTCCGCATCAGGCCAATGCCCGGATATTGGATGCAACCGCCAAAAAGCTCAATCTTTCTCCGGAAAAAGTGATCAAGACCGTCGACATGCACGCCAATACGTCGGCGGCTTCGGTGCCACTGGCTCTTGATACCGCTGTACGCGATGGTCGAATCAAGGCCGGGGATTTGCTGGTACTGGAAGCCATGGGCGGCGGATTTACCTGGGGCGCGTCGGTGATCCGCTACTGAACAGTCTGCTTTCGTTCGCAAATTAACCAAAAACGTCAATTTCGTCGCCAAATTTACTTTCTTGTCGAAAGCCAGTTGAGCGAAGTGCATTTCGGCCCCTAGCTTAGTGCTATGGACTATCCGGCATCCCCAAATTTAAAGGTCTCGGCTCAGTTTCTTTACCGCGCCTATCTCAGCTGTCATTCGCTTCAGGCCCGCAAACCGCAGCTATTGAGCGCGCTACAATGTTCCGAATCAGAATTACGAGATCCCGGCAATCAACTGGGTGATGATTCTATCGCCAATCTCTGTGCAGCAGCTCAGGAAGAACTCAACCGGGCGGATATTCATTCGGAGATTGGCAGGAAAATGGTCCCACGGGGGTTTTCCGATCTTGGCTTCACTGCTTTTTTCCAACCCAATTTTGGTGAAGCGTTGATTCAGCTTGTTGCAGAGCAACGGTTGGGCGGCGAAAAGCCTATCGTAAAGCTCATGCCGCTTTCTTCCGGTGACCGATTGGTATGGAACCAAGATAAGGCGGTTTCGCCCGATCTCGTTCACATCCTATTTGCCTTGGTCCATCATTGCGGCGAGTTGCTTGCCGATGGTCGCTTCAAAACCGTAAAGGCAGCGCATTTTGCACACCGCCGGCCCGACGGTTTCAGAGGGTTTCCAGAAGGGAATTCGAACAGTGCCCCGATTCCCTGCCATTTCAATCGACCGTCCACCTATCTCGAATATCATCACCTAGCCATGTCCAGGCCGATACAGCGTCACAATCCTGCGATCATCTCGGCTGCCCGGAGGCAAGGGGCATTTTTTGCGCGAGCCAGATTCGAGCGCGAAAATCTGGCGAAACTCACCTATGAATATCTATTATATCTGCTCGACAAATCCGGCCTCAGCCTGGACGCGGCTGCCATAACATTTGGCATGGCGGAACGGACATTGCGGCGCAAATTGGTGGCCGAAGGCATGTCCTATCGGCAGCTACTGGAGCAGGTCCGGCGCGATACTTGCCATCTCTATTTCCTCGAAGGCACCCGGAACCTGTCCGAAATAGCCGCCAAGCTGGGCTATAGCGAATTGAGCGCTTTTACCCGCGCCTATACGAGCTGGTATGGCCATCCCCCGAGTCAGGACACTGGTGGCGCAATCGCGCTCGCTGCGTGAATTGTCCGGAAAATGGTGGGCGTAGAGAGAGTTGAACTCCCGACCCCTTCGATGTCAACGAAGTGCTCTACCACTGAGCTATACGCCCACGCTGGAGGTCGTCTAGCCAGCCGCTTCAGCTGGCGCAAGGCTTAATTCAGGTCGCTGATACTGTCTGGCTCGAACAGCCGGTCAACCTCCAGAACCAGATCCCGCAAATGAAAGGGTTTGGACAATATTTTGGCTTTCGGAACCGATTCTCCGGCGCGTAATGTTACGCCGGAAAAGCCAGTAATAAACATGACCTGGGTCTCGGGGCAGACAGCGGCGCAATGCTGCGCCAGTTCGATTCCATCCATTTCCGGCATCACGATGTCGGTCAAAAGCAAATCGAATTTCTGCGCGTCGAGCAACGGCACTGCCGCAGTTCCGCGGTCTACAGCGACAACTTCATAGTTGGCTTTCTCCAGCGCCCGTGTAAGATGCTCACGCATCGCCTGTTCATCTTCCGCGAGGAGAATCCTGATCATTTTGTCGCACCTTCCCGAATATGCCTGAATACAGGCCCGCCTTTATGCCAAGGCCGGTATATAAGTGCAAATCGGTTAATTTTTTCCCGAAATCGAAGATTTTTTTGGCCGCTGATGATGATCTTTTGGGGGGCGAACATGGCTAATGACATTCCCGGCAAAACATCATCCTCGGCGTCGATTTATTCCTTGTCCAATGTGGCGGCGCTCAACTTCCCTGTGCTGGTCAGCGTGCCCCACTCCGGTCGGGAATATCCGTCTGAGCTTCTCGCCAATCTCAATGTCTCGGCTTCCCACCTGATTCGATTGGAAGATCGCTACGCAGACCGGTTGGCGGCATCGGCCATTGCCTCCGGATTTCCAGCGATTATTGCCCGAAAACCCAGGGCATGGGTCGATCTCAATCGCAGTCATACGGAAATAGACCCGGATATGGTGGTCGGGATGGATCCGACACAGACACCCCAGATCAGCAAAAAAGTAAGAGGCGGCCTGGGTATATTGCCACGCCGACTGCACGGCGCAGGCAATTTGTGGCGGGAAAAATGGCAACATCAGCATGTCATTGACCGGATCGCGCAGGATCACGAGCCCTATCATGTGATGGTGGAGCGTCTACTTGGCCAGATACGATCTGTCTTTGGCTATGCGCTGCTCCTGGATTTGCACAGCATGCCATCGGTATTCGACGAGAATCAGCGGCAAGTCGGATTTGTCATTGGTGATCGCTTTGGGCGCAGTTGCGAATCGCGATATGTCGAACTGGCTGCGGTTCATTTTCGGATGCACGGCCACCATGTCCAGACAAACCACCCCTATTCCGGAGGCTATATTCTGGAGCGGCACGGCAGGCCCGCAGGCAATATTCATGCATTTCAGCTGGAAGTGGATCGATCGCTATATCTCGATCAATATATGCGCGAACCGATTGCTGCCGCGCGAACAATTGCGAAAGTGATCCGAGATTGCTGCGTTATGCTCGCCGAGCAATTGTCTGGCCGGCATCAGCTCGAAGCGGCAGAATGAAAGAATCTGCATAAAAAAACCACCCCGCCAGTTCGGCGAGGTGGTCAAGGTTCAGGGAGGTGGCATTTCAAAGAAATGCCTGCATAGATCCGATCGGGGGATGCGGACCGATACAACAACTAATGTGGGTGCTGTCGGGATCAGTTGCAAGCCCCAAAAGCCGGAAAATTATCAATCGCGTTTACCTGCTTCGGCCAAATCGGACGAAGCAGGCTGTCCCGAGTGGTTAAATCTGTACGGAAGGTGCTTCGGTCACTTGTGGCATTTTACCGGCACTCACCTGTCTTGCGAATAGATCGCGCATCAGCTGCAGCGAGAAGAGGTGGGCGTAGATCAGTGGCAATATTCCGTTTTGGTTTATCTTGCGGAGCTCATCGCCGCGCAGGTCGCGCAGTTTCTCTTCGTTGACCATCTTGAAGCCGCGGTAGATGAAGGGCTTTTCAACGCCGGTCTGCTGAATCGAGACTTCGCCATCCATCAGCAAGCCCATTTTTTCCAGTTCCTGGACAAATTGACCGGTTCGTTGGCCGGCCTGTTCAAACTGCTCACAAAAATCCAGGATATTCTTTGTTGTTTCGCTTGGTTGATCCCCGTCGAACAGGGCGTCGCCTTCCTTATATTCGCCAATCGCATCGGTTGTCGGGTCGAAGCAAAGCGAGAGTTCTTCGGCATCCGGCCGCAATTTTGCGAGCATGAAGGGGTAGCGGCGGACATAGGCCGGGACGTAGGCTGGTTCGCTGAAATGGCCTTCGTCGTTCATGAACGTGTTCACGCCTTCGTTCAGGCCCATCAGAATCAGTGGAACGCTATTTTCACCGACCGAAAATACAATTGGATAATTGCGCGCAGCATTGGCGAATTCATCGGTGGTGACCGGAATCGCATGCTGCGACTGCATGAAGGATGCATTGTCGAGCCCTTTGACTTTCCATTTGGCATGCTCGTTGGAATTGAGCGGGACCAAATCCTTGTAGAACATTGGTAGGGCTTGTGCTTGCGGCGTGCTCGCCATTGTCAGATTCTCCGAAAAATTACTGTTGAAATCGAATAGTTGTCTTGCGCTTTAAGAGCCTGACTGACCGGACGCAAGGGGAACGAGTTTGCCCGGGTTCATAATATTCTTTGGATCAATCGCTGTTTTTATCGCGCGCAGCATGGAGAGGCGCGCATCGGAAGACAGTCGTCCCAGTTCCGCGCGCTTATTTTGTCCTATTCCATGCTCTGCCGAAATTGAACCGCCCGCAGCGATGACGAGGTCATGGACCAGTGGCGTTATTTGTTTCCCGAAGTCCCGCATCCATTCTTGTGCCTGCACACCTGTTGGTGCCTTGACGTGGAAATGGACGTTGCCATCGCCCATATGGCCGAATGCAGCAACTTTCGTGCCCGGAAATCTTGCTTCGATGACCGGTGAAGCCTCGTTGATAAACCGGGCCATCCCGGGCACCGGAACGCTGATATCATGCTGCAGAGCCGGGCCGTTGGCACGCTCGGCTTCGGCAATGGAATCGCGGATTTTCCAGAAATCCTCAGCCTGCTGTTCGCTGGTCGCGAGAGTTGCATCTTCGATCAAATCCCGTTCCATTGCGTCTGCGAGCAGATTTTCGGTGACGGACCTTGGGTCTTGTGCATCCGGCTGATCACGTACGATTTCGATCAACACATGCCAGCGATGCTTGCCTTCCAGCGGCGAACGGGTGCCGGGAATGTAGCGTAAAACCGAATTCAGGCATGTTTCGGGAATAATTTCAAAGCCTTCCAGCGATTGCGGCGTCCGACTATTGAGATACCGGAACAGCTGATAGGCAGCGTCCGTACTGTCGACTGCGGCCCAGGAAACACAGCGATCGACCAAAGCGGGTACGGTTTTCAAGGTCGCGGCGGTGACAACGCCCAGCGTGCCTTCGCCGCCAACGAACAATTGTTTCAGATCATAGCCACGATTGTCTTTTTTCAGCGCCGCTAGCCCCTCGAAGATGCTGCCGTCGGGCAGCACGGCTTCGATACCGGCCACCAGCGAGCGCATCGTTCCGTGGCGCAACACCTGGGTGCCGCCAGCATTTGTGGAAACAAGGCCGCCGACCGTGGCGGAGCCTTTACCGCCAAGGGTCAGCGGGAATCGCTGCCCGTCGGCAGCGAGCGCTTCGTGCAGATTCTGGAGAATTACCCCGGCCTCGCACACTACCAACTGATCCTCCGGCTCTATCGCCCGAATCCGGTTCATGCGGCGGAGGGACAGAAGCACCGACTGACCGCTGATATCGGGAGTCGCGCCCCCGACCATGCCGCTATTGCCTCCCTGTGGCACGATAGCTACGCCATTTTCATTCGCAATCCTGAGTATTTCTGCCGTCTCCTGCGTGCTGGCCGGAGAGATCATGGCTACCGCAGCGCCGGTATAACGGCCGCGCCAGTCGGTGAGCCAAGGTGCCATATCATCGCCCGCGCTGGTGAAGCCCTTTGTGCCTATGACCGACCGCATCTGTTCCAGCCATTTGGCTATTTTTGGCATATTCATTTTCCTGCGCAGTGGTGCTACCTGTTCGCCGAGCCACCATCTCAGTGGAGCTGTGACAGGCACGTTATTTCAAGATGATATTAGATGATAGATTCTCAGTTCATGCAATATTCAATCGCCATTGATATAGCGAAAGCCAAGGTTAGTTAAGGGATTATGGTGAGCCTGTCACTTGCAGCGATATTACTGCTCTCTGTGCCAGAAATGCGCGAGATGCAGCCGGTGGATATTTCGCCGGGAGACAAGGCGATGGCCTATGTGTCTGAGCGCCCGCTCGTCTATGCTCAGGTCCGAATCGAAAAGCGGGTGATCATCAGGGTGCCGCGTCGTCGACCGACCCCTTTGGCACCGATGGCAGATTTTTCACAGGAGACCTCGCGACAGTCCTATCGCGAAAAGAAAATTGGCAAATGTCTGCCGATGAACAATATTCTCGGTGTGCAGATGTTCGCGGATCGCTACCTCGACCTGGTTACAAAAGATCGAAAGAGAATCAGGGCCCAGCTTGAGGATAAATGCCAGGCGCGCAGCTTTTATTCCGGTTTCTATGTGGAGAAGACGGCGGATGGCAAAATGTGTGCAGGCCGCGATATCCTGCACTCGCGGACCGGTGCCAAATGCGAGATTGACCGATTCCGTGAACTTGTCCCGACACCCTAGACCAAGCGAGAAAGCTTGACAAATCCCGGATATGGGGTCATTGCCCGGCACAGCCCGAGAGGCTAAGACAGGATGCAACGGTGCATCCTATATTTTTCCGGAACCACTATGAAATTTGCCGATATCGGCCTGTCTGAAGAACTGCTGAAATCCGTAGCCGAAGCTGGCTATGACGAACCGACGCCGATTCAAGCGCAGGCCATCCCTTCCGTATTGATGATGAAAGATATCATCGGCATTGCCCAGACCGGCACTGGCAAAACGGCGAGTTTCGTGCTGCCGATGATCGACATTCTGGCACATGGCCGCTCGCGCGCGCGCATGCCACGGTCGCTGATTCTCGAGCCGACCCGCGAATTGGCTGCGCAGGTTGCCGAGAATTTCGAGAAATATGGCAAGAACCATAATCTCACCATGGCCCTGCTCATCGGCGGTGTGTCAATGGGAGACCAGATCAAGGCGCTGGAAAAAGGCGTCGATGTTTTGATCGCCACACCCGGCCGGTTGATGGACTTGTTCGATCGCGGACGGATATTGATGTCGGGCTGCGAATTGCTGGTCATCGATGAAGCGGATCGGATGCTCGATATGGGTTTCATTCCGGATATCGAATCGATCTGCTCAAAATTGCCAGCAACGCGGCAGACGATGCTGTTTTCGGCGACGATGCCGCCGCCGATCAAGAAATTGTCGGACCAGTTTCTCAACAATCCGAAATATATTGAGGTTTCGCGCCCGGCTACGGCCAATACTTCGATCGATCAATCGCTGATCGAGGTTGCTCCAAAGGGCAAGCGCAAATTGCTGGTCGACCTGTTGGATAATGAAGGCGTCGAAACCGCGATCATCTTCTGCAATCGCAAGACCGAGGTTCGCGACCTTTGCCAGAGCCTCCGCAAAGATGGCTTTGATGCCGGGCAGATTCACGGCGATATGGACCAGAGTTCACGTCTGGCAGAACTAGACCGGTTCAAGTCGGGTGAAATCAATATCCTGTGCGCATCTGATGTTGCCGCGCGAGGACTGGATATCAAGGGCGTCAGCCACATTATCAATTATGATATTCCCTGGCACCCGGACGACTATATTCACCGGATTGGTCGGACTGGCCGCGCTGGCGCAACCGGCGTTGCGATTACATTTGTAACCCGCAGCGATGCCGAGCATGTCGAAAGCATCGAAAAACTGACCGGCATGAAAATCGCTGTGCGCAAAGAGCGCAAGGCCAAAACTGGCGAAAAGCCAGCCGAAAAGGCC
>NZ_JBALTF010000014.1:37495-44021 GCF_036964675.1 Parasphingorhabdus sp.
ATGACGATGACGGAGATAGCGGCTGGAACGGCCCGATGCCCAGCTTCCTGGACGCCAAGCTCAACCGATAGACTGCGACTAAACTGCCGCTATTGAAGGGTCAGGCTATCCAATATCGCTGAGGCCAGTGGGTCCGTCGATTTGGATTGGTCGGCGGCATAGGTGATTTCTGCCCGTACCATCGTGCCATCGGGCTTGCGGAGCAGCCGCTGGCTTGATTTCAGACCATTGGTCAAAACCCCCGAGGCGCGATATTCATTCTTGCCGACGGTAGCGCCCTCCATGGCATCGGTACCATCCTCGACTGTTTGAACGGCCTTGCTCCAGGCAGCGTCCTCGCGATTTTCTACCCAGCTTACCGACAGCTTTGTACCGCTTACCGTCTCGGTGTATACTCGGCCATTGTCATCGCTGGCTGTCGCATCAACCGTCCAGCCACTGGGCACCATGATCGTGTAACCGCGCAAAGCATTGGCGTAGCTCTCCATGCTGGTGAGGTCGATCGCGCTTTGCGCGCCATCGCCATCTGTCGCGGCCGCTTCGTCACGGATCGCCTGGCTCGCGGCATCCGCTTGCCGCGCGAGTTCTTCGCTCGACGGCACATCGCCGACCGCTTCCTGTTTTCCGCAGGCCGAAAGGAGCAGTGCTAGCGTCAGAGCGGCACCGAATGGACGAATTGGAAGCATGTTTTTCATATCGCCCAGACTTAAGACCAGCGAGACGAAACATCAATGGTGATGTTGGATTTGGGTTGGATTTGACGCTGTTGGATATGGCCGAAAATGTCAAATCCAACAGCAGGCGGCGAAATTATGCTGCGTTATCAATGCCCAGATCGGCTAATTTGCGATAGAGAGTCGAGCGTCCGATGCCCAGACGCCGCGCGACTTCGGTCATCCGGCCGCGATAATGGCCAATGGCGAGGCGGATCACATCGGCTTCGATTTCTTCCAGCGGCCGCAAATTGCCATCTTCGCAATAGAGCGTGATGCCAATGCCCTCCGGACTGTTCATCAGATGCGGCTCCAGATCCCCGGATTCGGCGACAAAGGAGGCAATCTGCGGAAATTCTTCGCAGCTCAGGGCATTGTGGTCGCACATCACGGCGGCCCGGAACAATACGCTCTGCAGCTGGCGGACATTGCCCGGCCAGCGATAGCTGCGCAACAGGCTCAGCGCTTCGTCGGTAATGCCAAGGCTGCGGAGGCCGGGCTGGAGCGCGAGGCGAGCCAGAAAATGCCGCGCCAGTGCAGGGATGTCGCCGGTCCGGTCACGCAGCGGCGGAATGGTCAGCTGCACGACATTCATCTGATAATAGAGATCTTCGCGGAAATTTTCTTTTTCGACTTCCCGCTGCAGCTTGCGATTGGTTGCGGCGATGATCCGGACGTCGAGCTGGAAACTGTTCGGGCTGCCCAGAGGCTGGATATCGGAATGTTTCAGGAAGCGGAGCAGACGGACCTGGGTTTCCGGCGGAATCCGGTCGACCTCGTCGAGGAAAATCGTCCCGCCTTCGGCCTGCTGGAGCAGGCCAATCTTGCGGTCAAAAGCACCGGTAAAAGCGCCCTTTTCATGACCAAAAAGGATCGAATCGAGCAGATTTCCGGTAATTGCGCCGCAATTGAGCTTCAACATCGGCAATTTTGATCGCGGACTGGCGGCGTGGATGGCGTCGGCAATGACTTCCTTGCCAACCCCGCCTTCGCCTTCGATCAGTACCGGAACCCGGGCGCGGGCAGCCTTGGCAGCGATTGCCAGTGCTGCGCGGAAGGCAGGGGCCGCTCCGACAATTTCTTCAAATTCGAGCGGCACCGATATTTTTTCGGTGAGCGGGCGCAGTTCGCCGGCATCCCGCGCGGATATGACGGCGGCGTCGAGCGCCTTGAGCATCAGTTCGGGGGCAACCGGCTTGATCAGATAGTCGGTGGCTCCGGCGCGCACGGCATCGACCGCTTCGGCAATCGATCCGACCGCTGTCAGCATCAGGATCGGCAAGGCGGGACGGCGGGCTTTCAGTTCGGTGATCAGTTCGGTGGCTTCGGAGCCCGGCACCCAATGGTCGAGAATGATCGCGTCGAGCATCATTCCGTCCTGTGTACCGAGCGTCGCAATCGCGGTTTCCGCGTCGCGGGCATAGATCGTGCGGAATCCCGCCCGCGAGGCCAACGCCGAAATCAACCGGCATTGCGCCGGCTCATCATCGATCAGCAGCAGTAATTTTGTGCCGTTTTGTGCCATTTTTGTCCCGATTGTCCCACAATGAACCATTTTCATAGCGGCAACCGGTAAAGAGCCGATTAAGGGACGGATAAATATTCTATCCAAAATGACGGTGGGTAGGACTTGAGCAGTCGCTAATATAAGGTTACACCTCGCTCCACTTTGGAACGAAAAAATGGGGAAATCATGACATCGAATAACAATTTGGGCAGCGCCCAGGAAACCTACGCCAGCTTTCTCTCGATGCTGAAAGTAGGCACAGTCCTAACCGCCATGGTGGCCATATTGGTGGTTATACTCATTTCCTAACGGATTGGAATCTAGTGTGAAAATTGCGGTATTGAAGGAGCTCGCCGACGGCGAAGCGCGCGTCAGCGCGTCGCCCGAAACGGTCAAGAAGTTCATTGCTCTCGGCGCCACCATGGCTGTCGAAAAGGGTGCGGGCGAATCTGCTGCGGTTGCTGACACAGATTATCAGGACATGGGGGCGACAGTCGGAACCCGCGCTGCCGTCCTCAAGGACGCCGATATCGTGCTGGCCGTGCAGGGACCGGATCCAAAATCGATCAAGGGCATAAAGAAAGGCGCGTGGCTGGTTGCCAGCCTCAATCCTTATGGCGAGCGCGAGCGGGTTGACGAATATGCCAAGCTCGGCATTGACGCACTGGCGATGGAATTCATGCCGCGGATCACCCGCGCGCAATCGATGGACATACTCTCGTCGCAATCCAATCTGTCCGGTTACAAGGCCGTGCTGCTGGCGGCGAATGAATATGGCCGGGTGTTTCCGATGATGATGACTGCAGCTGGCACGGTTTCTGCCGCGCGCTGTTTTGTCATGGGTGTCGGTGTCGCCGGTCTGCAGGCTATTGCCACCGCAAGGCGACTGGGCGCACAGGTCAGCGCGACCGATGTGCGTAGCGCCACCAAGGAGCAGATCCAGTCGCTCGGCGCCAAGCCGATTTTCGTTGAATCGGTCGAAGGCATCGAGGGCGAAGGCTCCGGCGGCTATGCCACCGAGATGAGCGAGGAATATCAGAAGGCCCAGGCGGAACTGGTCTCTTCCCATATCGCCAAACAGGATATCGTCATCACCACCGCGCTGATCCCCGGACGCGCGGCGCCGCGGCTGATCTCGGACGCGCAGATTGCGACGATGCGGACCGGCAGCGTGATTGTCGATCTGGCGGCGGAACAAGGCGGCAATGTCGAAGGCGCTGTTGCCGGCAAAGTGGTCGTGAAACATGGCGTCAAGATCATCGGTGCGAGCAATATCGCGGCGATGATGGCAGCGGACAGTTCGGCGCTGTTTTCCCGCAATCTCTTTAATTTCCTCAGCGCTTATTGGGATGAAGAGGCCAAACGGCCGGTACTGCCCGATGATGATGAAGTGACGATTGGCATACGGCTTACCAAGGATGGTAAGGTTGTGAATGAGCGCCTTCTGGCGAACTAGGGGGTTAGCGATGGACTTTATATCAATTCTTTCAATCTTCGTGATGGCCTGTTTTGTCGGCTATTATGTCGTCTGGTCGGTGACCCCGGCTTTGCACACGCCGCTGATGGCGGTGACCAATGCGATCTCCTCGGTGATCATTGTCGGGGCGCTGATTGCAGCGGCGGCGGGATCGCAGGCGGATGGTGGTCAGACCGCCAAATGGCTGGGTCTGGTTGGCGTGGTGCTGGCGAGCGTGAATATTTTTGGCGGCTTTGCCGTGACCGAGCGGATGCTCGCGATGTACAAGAAGAGGGAGCGCAAATAATGGGTGCTTCTGTGCATAACGAGCCATGTCGCCCCAACGCAGGCTGGGGCCTAAGCCAAGGCCGCCGTGTCGTATCGAGATTGGGTTGGATCCCAGCCTTCGCTGGGATGACGGTTTTCGCCGCTTCTCCCGCGCTTGCCTCCTCTGGTGAACCGGTGAATCCCTGGGTTGCCACGGCCTATCTGATTGCAGGCATATTGTTCATTTTCGCATTGCGCGGCCTGTCGTCGCCCGAATCCAGCCGGAAGGGCAACCGTTTCGGGATGGCCGGGATGCTGATCGCCGTGGTCACGACGCTATGGACTCACAGCATTGCCAGCCTGCCGGAAATCGCCGTCGCCATCGCCATTGGTGGCGCGATCGGTTTTGTCACCGCGCGCCGCATTGCGATGACCGATATGCCGCAGCTGGTCGCCGCTTTCCACAGCCTCGTCGGCATGGCCGCTGTGCTGGTCGGGATCGCTGCCTATCTCAATCCCGGTGCCTTTGGCATTTTGGATGCGACCGGTGAAATATTGACGGTCAGCCGCGTCGAACTGGGCCTTGGTGTCGCCATTGGTGCGATTACCTTCTCCGGTTCGGTGATCGCTTTTCTGAAACTCAACGGCAATATGTCGGGCGCACCGATCATGCTGCCGCTGCGCCATGTCCTCAATCTTGGCGTGCTCGCCGGGATCATCGGATTGACCGCTTATTTTGCGATTGCGCCAACCATTGGCACAGGTCCAATATTCTGGACCATCGTCGGGCTCAGCTTCCTGATCGGGTTCCTGCTGATCATCCCGATCGGTGGCGCCGACATGCCGGTGGTGGTGTCGATGCTGAACAGCTATTCCGGCTGGGCGGCTGCAGCGATGGGCTTTACCCTTGGCAATACCGCAATGATCATCACCGGCGCGCTGGTTGGTTCGTCCGGTGCTATCCTGTCCTATATCATGTGCAAGGCGATGAATCGCAGCTTCATCAGTGTGATCGCTGGCGGATTTGGTACGGACAGCGGGCCGAGCGACGGCGCCGCCAAGACTGACCGGCCGTGGAAACGCGGTTCGGCTGAAGATGCGGCCTATATGATGAAGCAGGCCGAAAGCGTGATCATCATACCGGGCTATGGCATGGCAGTGGCGCAGGCGCAGCATGCGTTGCGCGAAATGGGTGATATGCTGAAAGCAGAAGGCGTCAGCGTCAAATATGCGATCCACCCGGTCGCCGGCCGGATGCCGGGCCATATGAACGTGCTGCTGGCCGAGGCCAATGTGCCTTATGACGAAGTCTTCGAGCTCGAGGATATCAACAGCGAATTCGCCCAGGCCGATGTTGCGTTCATCATTGGTGCCAATGACGTGGTCAATCCGGCAGCGAAAACCGATAAAAGCTCGCCGATTTACGGCATGCCGGTGTTCGATGTCGAAAAGGCCAAGACGATATTCTTCGTCAAGCGCTCGATGGGCGGTGTCGGCTATGCCGGGGTCGACAATGAGGTCTTTTATATGGACCAGACAATGATGTTACTTTCCGATGCGAAGAAAATGTGCGAGGAAATTGTAAAGGCGCTTTAGACGCCGGCTTCGTATATTTCAGGGTATATTTCAGGGATTGTAACTTTAATGCGGAAAATTGGCCTGATTGGCGGCATGAGTTGGGTATCGACCGCCAGCTATTACACGCGGATCAACAGCGTAGTGCAAAAGCGGCTTGGCGGCTTTGCCAGCCCGCACATGCTGATCGAGAGCGTCAATTTCAGCGATTATGCCCGGTTGCAGTCGGATGATGACTGGGATGCGGCGGCGGGTCTGATGACCCGGTCGGCCAAGCGGCTGGAGCATAGCGGTGCAACCGCCGTGCTGATCTGCTCCAACGCGATGCACAAAATCTATGATCAGGTGCAACCGGAAGTGGGTGTGCCGATCCTTCACATTGCCGATTGTGTCGGCGACAAGATGATCGCTGACGGCATAAAGTCGGCGACTTTGATTGGTTCCCGCAATGTGATGACCGAGGGATTTTATCGCAAACGTCTGGTCGGCAAGGGGATTGTCCTGACCCCACCGGATGAAGAGCGGGTCGAGGAGATCGACCGGATCATCTATGAGGAGCTGATGTTCAATCAGGCCAAGCGCGAGTCCGAACGGACGATGAAAACCTATATCACCAATATCGCCAAGGGTGATGTCGAGGCGGTGGTGCTGGGCTCTACCGAACTGGACCTGATCATCGATACCAAGGCCAATATCCTGCCGATCTACGACAGTACCGAAATTCATGCCGACGCTGCGATCGAATGGGTTTTGGCGGACGGCTGACGCCGTCAATCTACTGACATTCATGTCAATGCTCTAGGCAGCAACGGCATTTTCCGGCATTATCTCTGTTTCTTGGAGGAGAGAGATATGATCCGCAGTTTACTGTTCGCCACCGCGCTGTGCCTGAGCGCCCCTTCACTCGCAAAAACCGTTACCGTCGCGCCCGGCGCCGATGCCCAGGAACGGCTTCAGGAAGCCCTGATCCTCGCCGAGCCGGGCGATGTCGTGGCACTGGGAGCCGGC
>NZ_JBALTF010000015.1:0-22236 GCF_036964675.1 Parasphingorhabdus sp.
AGAAAATTGCGCAGCTCGACCAGCTCATTCGGGTCCATGAAATCATCAATGACCAGATATTTTGATGTGGATTTGACTATCATTCGGCAACTCCTTGTGAGCGATGAACCTTGGCGCGGCGAGGCGAGATTGATCGATCATTTCCCTATCAGCCGGAGCCCGGTCTGTTCAAATCACAGCAATCTTGCACGCTATTGCAACAACAACAGAATGAACCACAACAACAACATTGAATGTAAAGCATCGCAGACGAGCCTAACAGAATCAAGATATTGCAGGCATTACCTGATTTTCTCCATTCCATATCTGATACCTATTTGCCTGGCTGGGCAGCGGGTCAGCATGTTTACAACTCTGCACGGCCACAGGTGGTTGACAGTCCCGACCATCCATCGCAAGCGATCCGGCATGTCTATCATCGCCACCATCATGAACAGCGCCACCGGTCAGCCGATCCAGAAAATGACCTTTGGCCGCATGCCCAAACCCTGGGCTTCCTTCAGCCTCGAGACTGGCGAACTGGTCACCGCCGAGCGGATCGATGTCGGCACGCCCGCGCATGGCAAGTTCATCGCGCCGGTATCGATCTGGGTGACACCAAAGACACCCAAGACCTGATCGATGAGCGTCGCTTTCCGCAGAGAGGGGGATGACGAGCATCTCGAGCCCAAGTTCGAGCATCCGATTCCCGTTGGCCCCAATTGGGTCACGGCGCGCGGACTGCAGCTGATCAAGGAGCGGGTCGCTGCCTTGCAGGCCGATGTTGCGGCGCTGACCGACGAGGTCGCGCTGAAAATTGCCAAACGCGACCTGCGCTACTGGAACACCAGGCAATCGACGGCGGAACTGCCGCCGGTGCCGAGCGGCGACAAGGTCGAATTTGGCACCAGGGTGACCTTCCTGCTCAACGGCAAAGAGAAGATTCTCGCCATCGTCGGCGATGACGAAGCCGATCCGGCCAAGGCGCTGGTCTCCTTTTCCGCGCCGATCAGCCGGGCGCTGATCGGACTGGAGCGTGGAGACTGCAATGATTTTGCCGGTCAGGAAGATGCGATTGAAATTCTGTCGATCGCGGTGGTGGCGCAGGAATAAGACCGATCGGCCCATCAAGGCCAAGCCAAAAAAACGCGGCGGCAGATCAAAAGAAACCTGACAGAAAAGCCCGCTTTCAATTTCTGTGACCTTTGCCCCAAAGCGGCAAATTTCCGGAATTTTTCCGATATCAGCCTGACAGCCAGTGTGGCCTTTCGGCGGGGCGCGATAACCGGAGCAGTTGCTGCAAGCGGGTGAGCGGGGTCGTCGCGACCCTGTCCAGATTGTCAAAGAGCCGGCCCTGAGCCTGTCGAAGGACCGGATGAGAGAATAAGCGATTGGGCCGGGTGCGCACCGTCCGGTTTTGGCCAATCGATCCTGATCGCAAACATTAAACCGTTAGTCATTGCGATGACCGCTAGCGCCCCAAAATAAGCCTTAGGCCGATAAAATTAGATTACCCAAAAGCAGTCGTTCGTTCATCCTCGTATTTGTTTCCATCATGGACCCCTGAAGCATTCATTCTGGTTGCAACTTGCCAGTTTCTGGTTTCGGTTTCACACCGCTTTTAGCGGTGCAACAGGATATATTTGCATTCTCCAAAAAAAAGGGGCGTTGGGAGAACGCCCCTTCTCTTCGCGAAGAAATTCAATTCACATGTCAAAGCCCAATGTTATCCCCCAGCGACGTGGCGGACTGATGTTGGTAAAAGCAAATAGTGCACCCACCGGTGTATAGGAGGCTTCATAGACTTCCTTGTTCAGGTTTTTAACGAAGACCGTCACATAGGCTTGATCACCCGGCATGTCCCAGCGAACGCTGGCATCGATCACATCGTAGGACGGTATCCGTCCATCCGGCGCGCCCGTGGTCAGCAGGTTCTGTTTGCCAACATGCGTCCAGTCCCCACGGAAGGTCAGAATTCCTGCGCCGCCCAGGTCAGCGGCATAGGAAACGCCCCCGCCCAAAGTCCATTTGGGTGCTCTTGATATTTCCTGGTTCGAATTGTCGGTAATTATTCCATCGCCGTTAAGGTCAGCCATATATTCATCATATTTGGCATTGTTATATCCGGCAGAGAAATCGAGATTCAGACCGTCAATCGGTACTGCAGATACTTCCAGTTCGAAGCCCTTGACGGTGGCTGAAGCCGCATTGTCCGTCACGGTTTCCTGGTTGTTGCCGCCCGCTCCGCCGACCAGCGTCCGGATCACCGTACGCTGCAGATCATCATATTTGTTATAATAGACCGCCAGGTTTGTGCGAAGGCGATTGTCCAGCCAGTCCGCCTTTATGCCACCTTCAAATGCATCGACACTTTCCTCGTCAAATGGTCCAAGCGCCCCGGGGGTGCCGCCGCGGCCATTGAAGCCACCGCTCTTGAACCCCTTTGAATATTTGGCGTAGATCATGATGTTGTCGTTGACTTCATAGTCGATCCCTGCGGCCGGTCCAAAATTGGACCATTTTTTGCTCAGCGTATATACCGGGCCAAGGTTCGGAAAGGGCGTGAACAATGTGGCAAAGAAGTCTTTCTTCTCGGTTGTATACCGACCACCCAGAGATACCCTGAGTTCGGGCGTGACATTATATTCAGCCTGTCCGAAGACGGCGAAATTATCATGAGTTTGTCCGGTGATCGCATTGGTATGCGACGTGGTTGGGCCATTGGTCACATTCAGAAATGTGTCTCTGCGCAGGAAATATTTCTGTTTGAAATAATAGAGGCCGGCGATGATATTGAGATCGTCTGTGACTGGGGCATTGTAGCGCAATTCGCTAGAATGCTGCTTGTGTGGTTGATCGCGCAAAGTTTCGAAAAAGCCTGCCGTGGTGCCGTCGGTGTCATTATTGTTAATATCTTTGGTAGTCTCACGGTAATTGGAAATCGACGTCAAAGTACCCGGGCCAATTTCCCAATTTGCCTCGGCTGTAACGCCCCAGACATCAACATCGCTCTGTCCGGGAACATTCCAGGCAAAGGCACGCACTTCCTGGCCACGCTGAAATGACGGGACGCCATAGAAGACTTGCAGCAATTGATTGGGCGTCGAGACGTTGATCGATGGCAGGTTTTCGCTCCTCTCGCGGCTATATTCGCCGATGATGGTCAGTTCGAAATTGTCGGTTGGCGTGAAGCGAAGCGACGGACGGAAGGTGAATGTATTGCTCCTGCCCGCGGAGGTCGCATTGCGCCGACCAGGAATGCCGGTGAAGGTGTTCAGATAATAACCGTCCAGATGTTGGGAAAATGCCGCAACCTTGACTGCCAATACATCGTCGATCAGCGGCGTCTCAGCAGCAAAGCGAATATCGCGCTGCCCGAAATCACCCAAGGTAATCGACCCGCGCATATCAAACTGACCGGTTGGTCTTTTTGTCCGGTAATTGACTGCTCCACCGGTTGTGTTCCGTCCAAACAGCACCCCTTGTGGTCCGCGCAGAATTTCGACCTGCTCCACATCGAAGAGGTCAAGCGAGCTGTTCGCGGTGCGCGGAAGGTAAACGCCATCCACATAAATGCCGACTGAAGGATCAACAGTGGAGTCCGGGTCACCATTGCCGATGCCGCGAATGAAAACAGAAACGGAGCTTCCAAAATTGCCTATGGTGTTGATCGTCACGTTCGGCGCGCGGCCGCTCAGATCAGAAAGATCGGTGGCACCAATCCGTTCCAGTCGGTCGGCGCCAATGGCTGTCACTGCCACCGGCGATTCCTGCAAACGCTCGGTTACCTTTCGAGCGGTAACGAGAATCTCTTCGTTGCCAGAACTAATTTTAGATGACTTGTCAGCGTCTTGCGCCAGAGATGGTGTCGCAAAACCGCCGATCGCACCAACTGCCACACCTATCGCAAGTTGTCGTTTGAAACCCCTGAAAGTCGACCGCATGATATTCCCCCCTATGATCCGCCTATTGAAATTGGCGGTATACCTAATTAATTTAATGAATATGCATTTATATAAAATGCGCCTCCACAATCAAAAGTGACAGGCCAAAATTGTTAGGATGTCTTTGCTGATCAATTCAGCATGCGGGCGAATGTTTGAGGGGGAAAAGAACATGCAAATGGCGGGTATATTCTACGATAAAAAACATCAAATCGATCCCAAGATTATTTTGAAGCTGGGGGCCGCGAGCATGTTGCTTGCCACATCTGTACTTTTTGGCGGTTGTTCCGGGGCGGACAACACTGAAGAAGCCAAGCAAGCCGAAGCTACAGTGACACTGACTGAATATCCAGAACAGGTCTATTGGGGCGATTTGCATCTCCACACATATTATTCCTTCGACAGTTACAATTTCGGTAACAAAACGCTCGGACCGGATGATGCCTATCGTTTCGCCAAGGGTGAAGAAGTCGATGGGCATGGCGGCAGGAAAGCCAAACTGGAACAGCCACTCGATTTTCTGATGGTCTCCGACCATGCGGAATATACGGGCGTGTTTCTGGGAATGGAAAAAGGGAATCCGGATATTGTCGACACGCCGCTGGGGAAGGCCTGGGCGGCAATGAATGAAGCCGGGGATACTGTCGGTCCGATGAATGAAGTGGTGGAGTCCATTACTCATGGTCATGCCAAAAGACAGTCTCCAAAAGCATTCCGAAAGACGGTCTGGTCAGAATTGGTCGAAGCGGCAGAAAGGCATAACAAGCCAGGTAAGTTCACGACATTTGCGGGCTATGAATGGACGTCCATGCCGGGTGGTGGCAATCAACACCGCGTTGTCGTTTTCAAAGACGACAAGGACAAAACTCTGCAAACCATGCCGTTCTCGGCGGCGGACAGCAACAATCCGCTAGACCTGTGGCGCTATCTGGCGGCCTATGAAAAACAGACCGGCGGCGAGGTGATGGCGATTGCCCACAACGGCAATATTTCCAATGGCAATATGTTCGGTGACACCCAGATAGATGGAAAGTCATTCGACCAGCAATATGTCGATTTGCGCGCGCGCTGGGAACCGCTTTACGAAACCACGCAAGTCAAAGGTGATGGTGAGGCGCATCCGCTGCTTTCGCCCGACGATGAATTTGCGGATTTTGAATCCTGGGATGAAAATAACATCTCGATGGTACCAAAACCTGAGGATCCCGGCAAGCTGCGCAAGTGGCTTGCTGGTGAATATGCCCGGGAAGGACTGAAGCAGGGCCTGGATCTGCAAGCGCGGTTTGGTGTCAATCCTTACCAATATGGCCTGATCGGCAGCACCGATACCCATACCGGGCTGTCTACTGCTGATGACAATAATTTCTGGGGCAAATTTGTAGAATCCGAGCCCGGCAAAGAGCGCCTCAATAGCAAAATGGCGGGACGGCTGTGGGAGAACTGGCGACTGACGAGTTCCGGATATATTGGCGCCTGGGCTCGAGCAAACACGCGCGCGGAATTGTTTGCCGCGTTCAAACGTAAAGAGGTGTATGCGACGACTGGCCCGCGGATGGCAGTTCGCTTTTTCGGCGGATGGGATTATCGGGAATCGGATATGAAAAAATCCGACTATGCCCGCATTGGCTACGCCAAAGGTGTTCCGATGGGGGGCGTATTGACAGGCGGTGGCGATGCACCTCATTTCATGATCACCGCTTTGAAGGATCCCAATGGAGCCAATCTGGACCGGGTACAATTGATCAAGGGCTGGCGCAGCAGTGACGGGAAGCTGCACGAAAAAATTTATGAAGTCGCATTTTCCGGTGATCGCAAAGTTGATCCGGCAACGGGAAAAATACCTGCCGTCGGCAATACCGTCAACTTCAAGGACGCGACCTACACCAACGATATCGGTGAACCCTATTTTGCCACCATGTGGGTCGACTCGGATTTTGATCCAAAGGTTTCAGCATTTTACTATCTCCGTGTATTGGAGATCCCGACACCGCGCTGGACGCTCTATGATGCCGTGCGCTTCAACGTGAAACCGCCAAAAGACGCGCCGCTGATTACCCAGGAGCGCGCCTATAGCTCGCCGATCTGGTATAATCCGGTCTAGCTGGTTTGATATTCTTGAAGTTCCCGCATAATGGGGTGGCCATATTGATGATTAAAGCCGCCAAGGTTCCGATGGCACAGCATGCAGGAAAATAAAATTACCCAACCGCAAGCGCGAAAAAGAGGCCGTCCGTTCGGCAGTTCCGCATCAAAGACCCGCGAACGGTTGCTAAAGGCAGCAGAAGCGCAGTTTAATGCCATGTCATTTGCTGAAGTTAGCATGGAAAGGGTCGCAAAGACTGCCGGAATCACCGGAGCGGCGATCTATAATCACTTCGCCTCCAAGGATGAGTTGTTTCTGGAAACTGTGAAAAACCGCATCCAAATTTATAATCAGACCATAAATGCAGCTGTCGCCGGTCCCGGTTCATGGAAGGACAAGTTCAACACCTTGCTTGAGGCTGTTACACCGCTGCAAGGCAATTCCTCAGGTTTTCCAATGATTGGTAGCGTCGTGATAAACCGATTGCAGCAGGAACCGGAAAAATTCCGGGAAATCCGGGATCTGCGTGAAGAATCAACCAAGGTATTTCGGGGGTTGATCGCCGAAGCAGTCGATTGCGGTGATCTGCCGAAAAATACCAATATCGTGATAGCCGGAGATCTGTTGATGGCGATCACGGCGGGTGCAACCAACACGGTTTCCTTTTATCATCCGTCACTGGATAACATGATGCCGATCATTGATGCTGTCAAAGTGCTACTTGGCACAGGGCGCTGAACGCCCGCTTTTCCTATCGGCTGCGCAAAACCGGACTTTCAGGTTCCCCCCCAGTTGCCGCCATTCGAGCGTGAATAAACAGTTCGAACGAAATGCCCTCTTTCAGGAAAAGGCTGCGACACCGATAATGACGTCAATAAGGGGCCAAGAATTACGGAACGGAACGCCAAAAATATCCAAAAATGGATAGTTAGCGGACATAGAGTCAGCCCATTTCGCTATCCGCCTTCACCCCTTTAAGCCACAGCCCTCAAACCGCCGCCAGCGCCTGATCGAAATCGGCGATCAGATCGTCCGGGTCTTCGACGCCGATCGAGATACGCACCAGATTGTCGGTGATGCCGAGCGCGGCGCGGCGTTCGTCGGGGACCGAGATGTGAGTCATCGCCGCCGGCAGGCTGGCCAGGGTTTCGGTGCCGCCGAGGCTGACTGCCAGCTTGGCGATTTTCATCGCGTCGAGGAAGCGGAAGGCTTCGGCCTCGCCGCCCTTGATGAAGACCGAGAAGGTTGAACCGGCACCGCTGCAATGGCGCTGGTAAATATCCTTCTGGCTCGCATCCTCGATAAAGCCGAGATAGCCGAGGCCGTCGACCTTGGGATGGCCGCGCAGGAAGGTGCAGACCTTCAGCGCGTTTTCACCGGCGCGGGTCATGCGCAGTTCCAGCGTCTCGAGGCTGCGCATCAACATCCATGCGGTATTGGGATCGCAGATCGTGCCAATGGTGTTCCGGATCGCGCGGATCGGGTCCATATGGGCCTTGCTGCCGAGCACTCCGCCAGCGACCAGATCGCTGTGCCCGCCGACATATTTGGTCAGGCTGTAGATCACGATATCGGCGCCATGTTTTAGCGGTTGCTGCCACAGCGGGCCGAGGAAGGTATTGTCGATGGCAATTGGCGGCGCATCGTCGTCACCAAAAACCTGCTGGCGAGCAGCGGCAACGCCTTCGATATCGACCAGAGCATTGGTCGGGTTGGCCGGGCTTTCCAGATAGATGATCGCGACCTTGCCGCCGTTGGCGGCGGCCTGCGCCCTGGCCTGTTCGAGCATCGCGGCGACTTCGCTCGGCGCAGCACCGGCGGGAAAGTCGAGGAAGGTCACGCCAAAACGGCCGAGAATCTTGTTGATCAAAGTCTCGGTCGCGGCATAGAGCGGCCCGCTGTGGACGACGACATCGCCCTGGTTGACATTGGCAAGCAATACCGTGGTGATCGCCGACATGCCGCTGGAGAAGACCAGCGCATCCTCGGCCTCGTCCCAGATGCTCAACCGGTCTTCGAGAATTTCCTGATTGGGGCCGTTGAAGCGTGAATAGACCAGACCGTCCGAGCCGCCGGGGCGTTTGCCGGTGATGCCTTCGAAAAAGCGTTTGCCAGCGGCGGCATTTTCGAAAGCGAAGGTCGAGGTGAGGAAAATCGGCGGCTTGAGCGATCCTTCGGACAGCTCCGGATCATAGCCATGACCCATCATCAACGTCGCCGGTTTCAGCTTGCGGCCGCCAATTTGTTCAATCGGTGGCTTGGGCTTCCGGCGTGTGACCGGAACCGCTACCACATCATCATCATGCTCGGACATATTCTTCTCTCCACCCCTTATAGGTCTCGGCAAAACCATGAACGAAAAGCTAACTGGTTACAATGGAAACCATCCAGATGCAGCCGATTATGATCGGGACACCGGCGAGATCGAGCAGGAAGCCGGATTTCAGCATTTTCGGCAGTTCAATATGTCCGGTGGACCAGGCGATGGCATTGGGCCCGGTGCCGGAGGGCAGCATGAAACCCCAGCTCGCTGCCATCGCCGCAGGCACGGCGAGCAGCACCGGATCGACACCGGTTGCCAGGATCAGGCTGGCGACCACCGGCATGACCCCGCTGGCGGTTGCGACATTGGAGGCAAATTCGGTGACCAGGATGACCAGTGCCACCAGCGCGATGGCAATGACAATCACCGGGACGGTCCTGAGCGGTTCCAGCATCAGGCCGAGCCAGTCGGCCAGGCCGGATTCGATGATCCCGGCGGCCAGCGCGAGGCCACCGCCAAACATCATGATGACACCCCAGGGTGCGCGATCGGCTTCATCCCAATTGAGCAGCTTGCGTCCGGTGCCATCGGGCAGCATGAACAACAGCAAGCCGCCGACAATCGCGACGCTGCCATCGTGCAGCGCGCCTGCCGGGAAGAGGGTCTTGATCTCCGGCAGCAGCAGCCAGCCCAGCACGACGATCGCAACGACCGGCACCAGCCGCTTTTCCGGCACACTCCATGGTCCGGATGCGCCGATCACATTCCTGGCTTTGACACCATCAAAACTATGCCGCCCAACCTTCTGAACCGCGATCAATATCCCTGCCAATACCGGGATGCCGACGATCACGATCGGCAGGCCGAATTTGAGCCAGTCGACAAAATCAATCTGCATGCCGAGGGTCTTGTTGATCAGGCCGACGGCAATCGCATTGGTCGGACTGCCGACCAGCGTGCCCAGTCCGCCGATCGAGGCAGCAAAGGCGACACCCATGATCAGGGCGCCGGAGAATCCCTCGGTTTCGCCATCCTTGACCCCGCCAGCGACCAGCACGGCGAGTGCTATGGGCACCATGATCAGGGTGGCCGAGGTGTTGGAAATCAGCATGCTGAGCAAGGCGGTGGCGATCATGAAGGCGAATAATATGCCCCACGCGCTTTTGCCGGACAGGCCGATAATCGCCAGCGCCAGCCGTTTGTGCAGGCCGACCCGCTCGATCGCCAGCGCCAGAAAGGCGCCGCCGAGGATCAGGAACAGGATCGGCGAATAATATTCGCTCGCGGTTTCGGCTGCGGTCATCACATCCATCGTCGGCAGCGCGAGAAACGGCAGCAAGGCGGTCGCGGTCAGCGGTATCGCCTGGGTCATCCACCATATTGCCATCAGGACGGTCAGCGCTGCGACATGCCAGGCGGGGCCGCTCATCGATGCCGGCGTGGGCAGCAACAGCATGGCAATGAATATGGCCAGCCCCGCCCATAGACCGATGCGTTGTGCGTTCATGCCCTCTCCTGTTTACACGTCATGCCAGCGAAGGCTGGCATCCAAACCGATTGGCCGTTCCTGGACGACCCATTGGTTCAGGCCCCAGCCTTCGCTGGGGTGACCGAGGAAATCAATATTATTCCACCATGCCAATCAGCGAAATCTGCCGTCCATAGCCCGCTTCACCGCGATGACAGGAGCGGCGGTAGCTGAAATAGCGGTCCTCTTGAGCGTAGGTATCGAGACCGAGTTTATCGACCTTGGTGATGCCTGCCACTTGCAGGCGCGCCGCGACGTAGGATTCGATATCGAACTGGAAATGGCCGGGTTTGCCCGCAGCGAAGAAGCAGTCATTGGCCGTATCGGCGTGCAAGAACGTCTCACGGAAGGTGGCATCTACTTCATAGCTGGCCTGCGCGATGCAGGGGCCGATGGCGCAGGTGATATGGTCGCGATCGGCACCGAGCGCTGCCATCGCGGTGATGACATTGTCGGTCACTCCTGCCAGCGCGCCCTTCCAGCCGGCATGGGCCGCGCCGATTATTTGGGCTTGCGGATCGTGGAACAGCACCGGCACGCAATCGGCGGTCAAGATGCCGAGCAACAGGTTCGGCTGGTCGGTCACCATCGCGTCGGCCTGCGGGCGCTGATACAGCGGAATGGATCCGGTCACGGTGACCACATCGGCGCTATGCACCTGATGCACCGTCACCAGTTCGCCGCCCGGCATCAGGCCGTCGGTTGCCCGGCGGCGGTTTTCCATGATGGTGTCACGATCATCATCGCTGCCCAGACCGATATTCAGCCCGGCATAAATGCCTTCCGAAACGCCCCCTGCCCGGCCGAGAAAGCCGTGTGCCGTGCCAGCAAGCAGGGGAGACGTCGCGATATCAAGCAAGGCTCTTGAAGACCTGTTCGGCAACATCTTTCGACAATCCAGGCTGCGCTGCGATTTTCTCCAGCGCCAGCCGCATCAGTTCCGACCGCCCGCGTTCAAAGCGCCGCCAGCGCCCGAGCGACGGGATGAAGCGCGCCGCAGTTTGCGGATTCTGCTTGTCCAGCGCGATCACCATATCGGCGATCATCTGATAGCCCTTGCCCGACGGATCGTGGAAACGGACCTGATTGCCGGTGAACGCGCCATAGAGCGCGCGCACGCGATTGGGATTGGCCATGGTGAAATCGGGATGGCGCGACAGGCCGTCCACGCGTTTCAGCGTATCGGGGCGCATCGACATCACCTGCAGACTGAACCATTTGTCGAGCACCAGCGGGTTGCCCTTGAATCTCTTGTAGAAATCCTCAAACGCGATCGTGCGCTCCTCGGCTTCGAGATGGGACAAGACACCCAGCGCGCCCTGCATGGCGGTCATATTGTCCGCCTCGCGATATTGATCAAAGGCGGTCTCGGCGGCATTTTCGGTGAACGAGGCAGCGAGATAGCCCAGCGTTACATTGCGCAATTTGCGCTTCGCCCGCGCTTCGGCATCGAGCGAGAATTCGCCCGGCGCGCAAGACCTGTAGAGCTTGCGGAACTGCTTTTCGAACTGCACGCCAATTTTGCCGCGCAATTTTTCGCGCTCGTCATGGATCGCCTGCGGATCGACTTCGACCATCTGGTCACCGAGAAAGGCTTCGCTTGGCAACAGGATGATTTCGGCCAGAAAGGCGGGGTCCAGAGACGGGTCGGCGAGTATTTTCGCCACCGCCAGCAAGATGATATCGCGGTCAACCGGCGTGCCCGACACCTTTGCGGTCAAATAGCCGGTCATCAGTTGCTGCATCGCCTCGAACCGGGCAAACGGATCGTCATCATGGGCAGAAAGGAACGCGAGTTCCTCGGCGGTCTGGTTGCTTTCCAAGATGATCGGCGCGGAGAAGCCGCGGTTGATCGACAGGATCGGATGGTCCTTATAGCCTTCGAGAACGAAGCTTTGCTCTGGCTGATCGAGCAGCAGCAGCTGTTCCCCGCCGTGCTCGCCGGTTTCCGGATCGAGCAGCGACGTGCGGAGCGGGATCAGCATCTCTGATGCGGCCGGCTTTTCGCCATTTTGCGCTATTTTCTGTGTGAGGTGAACGGTCGCGGAGCCGGTTTGCGGGTCATGGGACAGTTTCGCAGACACCCTCGGCGTGCCCGGTGTTTCATACCATTTGCGGAATTGCGTCAGATCAATTTCGCCGCCGTCTTCCATCGCGATGACAAAATCCTCGCAGGTCGCGGCCTCGCCATCATGGCGGTCGAAATAGAGATCGGTGCCCTTGCGGAAATTTTCCGGCCCCATCAGGGTGTTCATCATCCGGATGACTTCGGCGCCCTTGTTATAGACGGTGGCAGTGTAGAAATTGGAGATTTCCTGATAGCTTTCCGGGCGGATCGGATGGGCCAGCGGGCCGGCATCCTCGGGGAATTGGGCAGCGCGCAGGATTCGCACGTCCTCGATCCGCTTCAGCGCTGCGGAACCCATGTCGGCGGAAAAGCTCTGGTCGCGGTAGACGGTGAAGCCTTCCTTCAGACTGAGCTGGAACCAGTCGCGGCAAGTGACGCGATTGCCGGACCAATTGTGGAAATATTCATGCGCGACGACGCCTTCAATGCCGTCAAAATCGGCGTCGGTGGCGACTTCGGGATCGGCGAGAATATAGCGGGAGTTGAAAATGTTCAGTCCCTTATTCTCCATCGCCCCCATGTTGAAGTCGCTGACCGCAACGATATTGAACAGGCCAAGATCATATTCGCGGCCATAGGTTTCCTCGTCCCAGCGCATCGAGTCTTTCAGCGCCTGCATGGCATGGCCGGTGCGATCGAGATCGCCGTCGCGGACCCAGATGTTGAGCTCGACCGGCTTGCCGGAACGGGTGGTGAAACTGTCATGGTTGGCGACCAGATCACCGGCGACCAGCGCGAAGAGATAGCTCGGCTTCGGCCAGGGATCATTCCACTGCACCCAGTGGCGGCCATTTTCGCTATCGCCCTCGGCGACCTTGTCGCCATTGCACAGCAGCACCGGGAATTTCGCCTTGTCCGCTTCCATCCGTACCTGATAGCGGCTCAGCACATCGGGCCGGTCCGGCGCAAAGGTGATCCGGCGAAAGCCTTGCGCCTCACACTGAGTGCAGAGCATGTCGTTCGAGCCATAGAGGCCCATCAGCTGCGTGTTGGTCGAGGGATCGAGTTCGACCTCTATTTCGACGATATGCGCCGCGCCGCTCAAGGGCAGGACCAGATCGCCCGCGACCAAAGTCCAGTCATTGCGAATTGCGCCGTCCACCTTCACCGATGCTGGCGTGATATCACCGCCCTGCAGCACCAGTGGCTCGTCGGCCTTGGCGCTTTTCGAGCGCCGCACATCCAGTTTCGAGCGGACCAAAGTCCGGGTCAGATCAAGATCGAAGTCGAGTTCGACTTCCGGAATGAACCAGGCCGGCGGACGATAATCCTCGCGGCGGATCGTCTCGGGATCCTTGGGCGCTGGCGCGGCATCGGCCATTTCGTCATTCGGAGCTTTTTGAATATCTAACATGGCCTTGCCATAAGAGCCATTTGCACCCTGCGCAATTGCGTTTATGGCTTGGGCGCAAGGGAGAGGGTCATGTTCAGAATATTGATGTTATTTATCGCCGCCGCGCTGATCGCAGGCTTGCCGACAGAAAGTCTTTTTGCGCAGGCGGGTGCTTCGGCCATTGACGTCGAACAAGCCAGCCGTGCCTATATCGATACGTTACAGGGCGCCGAGCTGGAAAAATCGAACCAATATTTCGAAGGCGGCTATTGGCTGATATTATGGGCGGCGCTGGTCGGCCTATTGGTCGATTTCGCGATTCTCCAGTCGCGCCTGTCCGCCCGCTTCCGCGACTGGGCCGAACGGGTGGCCAGCAGAAAATGGCTACAGCCTGCCCTCTATGCGTTCCCCTATGTCATCGCCGGCTTCCTGTTCACCCTTCCCTGGACCATCTACACCGGCTTTTTCCGGGAACAGCAATATGGCCTGATGAGCCAGGATTTTGGCGGCTGGTTCGGCGAGCAGATGATCGGACTGGTCATCTCGCTGGTCATCTTTCCGCTGCTGATCATGGCGATTTTCGCGGTGATCCGGCGCGCGCCCAAGACCTGGTGGATCTGGGGAACCGGCGTGATTTCCATCTTTCTGTTCATCGGGCTGCTGCTCGGGCCGGTGTTCATTGCCCCGCTGTTCAACGACTATAGCGAGATGGCGGAAGGGCCGATGCGCGACCGGATTGTCGCGATGGCGGCAGAATATGATATTCCGGCGGACAATATCTATGTGTTTGACCAGTCGAAACAGCATAAACGGATATCGGCCAATGTTTCCGGCATCGGTCCGACGATCCGGGTGTCGCTGAATGACAATCTGCTCGAACGCACCGACCCGGCAGAAGTCGCGGCGGTGATGGGCCATGAAATGGGCCATTATGTGCTGGGCCATACCTGGCGCACGGTGCTGATATTGTCGTTGATTGTGGCCGTCGGGCTGTTCGTTGTCGCGCGCCTCGCGCCGCGGCTGATCGAACGCCATGGCGGGAAATGGGGCATAGGCAGCATATCTGATCCTGCGGTGATCCCCTTGCTCAGCCTGATTCTGACGGTCTATTTCTTCGCCGCGACGCCGGCGATCAACAGTCTGATCCGGATCAACGAAAGCGATGCCGACCGTTTCGGGCTCAACACGGCCAGAGAACCGGACGGCTTTGCCAAAGTGGCGATGCGTTTGTCGGAATATCGCAAGATTGAACCGGGACCGGTGGAAGAAATGCTGTTCTTTGATCATCCCTCGGGTGCGACAAGGGTGCGGATGTCGATGCAGTGGAAAGCGGACCATGTCAAAAATCCGGTGATGCTCAATCCGGGCAAGCTGGAAAAGGAATAACAGCTGATGCCCAATATGCTGATCTTCGGAATGGGCTATACCGCCTCGCGGCTGGCGCAGCGGTTGCGGGCGGAGGGCTGGACGGTGACCGGCACGCGCCGCGAGGCGCAAGATGGCGCCATCGCTTTTGATGATAGTGCCGCCGTTTCGCAAGCGCTGGCGGCCGCGACCCATATATTGTCGTCGGTGCCACCGGCCCGCGACGACAGCGAGCCGGTGCTCGATCATTATGGCGCGGCGATCAAATCCGCATCGCTGCGCTGGAGCGGCTATCTATCCTCGACCGGGGTCTATGGCGATGCCGAGGGCGCCTGGGTCGACGAAAGTGCGCCGATCGGTTCGGGACGGCGCAAGGCGCGCAGCGAGGCCGACCAGCACTGGCAGGATTTGCGCGGCGATATGCACGTCTTTCGCCTGCCCGGCATATATGGTCCGGGTCGCAGCCCGCTCTCCCGCGTTCGCGATGGCAAAGCCAAGCGCGTTGACATGCCGGGACAGGTATTCAGCCGGATCCATGTCGATGACATTGTCGGCGCGGTGATCGCGTCATTCGACGGTCCGGCGGGCGTCTATAATATATCCGATGACCAGCCCGCGCCGCAGCATGCGGTCATTGCCCATGCTGCAAGACTATTGGGGATGGATGTCCCGCCATTGCTGTCGCTGGAAGACGCCAATCTGTCGCAGGCCGCGCTGGGTTTCTATGAGGAGAACCGCCGCGTTGCCAATGGCAAGGCCAAGCGGCTGCTGAACTGGCAGCCGCAATATCCGGATTACAAGACGGGCCTGCAGGCGCTGCTCGACTGAGCCTCAGGCCGGAATGCGGGGCGTCTTTGGTTTACGCGCCCGCAGCGCCACCAGCAGTCCGAGCATCGCCAGAACCGCGCCACCAGCGGGCAGCCATGTCCAGACATAATTCTCAAAAATCGTCGACAAGATCATCGCCACCACTGGCACCAGTACGCTGGAATAGGCCGCCTTGCCCGGTCCGATTTCGCGGATCATCGAGAAATAGAGCGGGAAGGTCACCACCGAGCCGATGACACCAAGATAGACGATACCGCCCCAATAGGCGGCGCGCGTTTCATAGACCGGCGGGCCGACGGTGATCCACGATAGCGCGACATTGATCAATGCACCGAACAGCATCGCCCAGGCGAGGACGGTGATGATCGGATAGGATTTGAGCCGTTTGCCCGCCTGCATGACATTGGCGACGGATGCCGACATGATCCCGCCAAAGGCCAGCGCCGCGCCGACCAGCACCTGTTCGAGGCTGGCCGGGGAAGCGCGATATTCGTGCCAGAACAGCATCGCGATGCCGACCGCAGCAATGGCCGAGCCGCCGAGAAAGGCCCCGGAGATCTTGTGACCGATAAAAATGCGGCCCATGATCGCGTTGGGGACCATCAGCAGCGCGAACAGCACCGCGACCAGGCCCGAGGTGATGAACAATTCGGCGTTGTAGACAAAGTTGAAATTGAAGGAGAATTGAAAAAGGCCGAGGACCAGCGCCAGCAAATAGCCGGTGCGGTCGAGCCGGAACGGCAGCCGCTTATAAGCCGCCAGCATGAACATTGCGGCAGCGGCAATGATGAACCGGTAACTGACCGACCAGCTGGGCGGCACTTCGGAAATCTGGTCCTTGATCACCAGCCAGGTCGATCCCCAGATCAGCGAGACCAGCAGGAACGGGATCAGGATTCGGGGGGTGAGCAGGCTGACTTCAGCGCTCTCGTCGTCGCTCACAGGGCAGCAATCGCGTCGGCAAGCGGCCGGATGTCATCGGCGCTGTGGTTCCAGCTGGTCACCAGCCGTGCCTGTCCTTCGCCCCAGTCGTAAAAATCAAAGCCGATGCCGCGCAGCTGCGCCGCTTCGTCGGCCGACAGCCGGATGAAAATCTCGTTCGCCTCTACCGGATAGACCAGCCGGTCGCCGGCGGCAGCGGCAATGAGCTGTGCGCCGGCATTGGCCGCCCGCGCATTGTCGAGCCACAGATCATCCTCGAGCATCGCCAATATCTGCGCCGCGAGAAAACGGCCCTTGGACTGCAGATGCCCGGCGCGCTTGCGGCGATAATGGCTGGCAGCGGCCAGTTCGCGATCAAAAAATATCAGGGCTTCTGCGCCCATTCCGCCATTTTTGACAAATCCGAAGCTCAGCGCGTCGACCCCGGCCTTCCACGTCAGGTCGGCGGGGGAGCAGCCGAGCGTGGCCACCGCATTGGCAAAACGCGCGCCGTCCATATGCAGGCCGAGCCCGCGCGCCTTGCAGACTGCCGACAGGCTGGCGACTTCATCGGGATGGTAGACCATGCCATATTCGCTGGCATTGGTGATTGAAACGGCGGCGGGCTGGACCTGGTGGACATCGTCGCGGATCGCCGCGCAATGAGCCTCCACGGCTTCCGGGGAGAGCTTGGCCCCTGCCCCATCGAGCAGCATCAGCTTGGCGCCGCCGGTGAAGAAAGTGGGCGCACCGGCCTCATCCTGCTCGATATGGGCTTCGCGGTGACAGACGATGCCCTGATGCGGCTGGCACATAGCGGCGAGCGCAAGCGAATTGGCTGCCGTGCCGGTCGCCACCCAGAGCGCCTCGACCTCGGTTTCGAACAGGGCGGAAAAGGCTGCGTTCAGCTGCGTGCTGAGGGCATCGCCATCATAAGCGGTATCCGGCGCATTCGCCTTGGCGATCGCTTGCAAAAGACTGGGGTGTACCGAAGCGGCATTATCAGAGAAAAATCGCATCGGCAGCGCATGGCTCAGAGCTTCTGACTCGTCAAGATGGCATGGCAGGCAGGACCTAGGGTCCTGACACCTCGACAATATTGTCGTCGCTGTTGCGGTCGATATATTTATTATAGGGATCGACGCCGGCAAATAGCGGACGTTTGCTGGTCACTATCCTGATTTTCTGCGGCCCGGACGTGATCTGGTGGCGCTTTTTGTAGAGCACATCCTTGCTGTCAAACGCCCCACGGCCCGGTTTTGCGGTGAACAGGCCAATGTCGATCTCGTCGGTCAGCTCCGCTTCGCTTTCCTTGCCCTGACCATCGGCATAAAATTTCGCCGCTTCGATCGAGATTTCGGTTTGATAGCGACCATCGGCCAGTTTTTTGACATTGGCAGCGCCGGCCTTCAGATCATAAAGTGTGATCTTCTCCAGCAAATCCGAAACCAGCTGCCGCTCCGCATCATTGCGCGCGAGCGATTTGAAGCCATCGACCAGATCGGTGGAAATGGCGTAGGGAGGCCCCTTGAACTTGTAGCGATCCAGAAGTTTGGACAGCATCGCATTGACCCGGTCTTCACCGAGACGGTCCTGCAGCAGATACATCACCACCGCGCCCTTGCGATAATGGATATAGCCTTGGTTCTCAACCCGGTTGAGCGGCAACTCCTCGATCGCTTCGCCGCCGCGGGCATTGAGATAATTATCGAGTTCATATTGCAGGAAGCGGCGGATTTTATCCTCGCCATAAAGCTGTTTCATCACCATCAGCGCCGAATATTGCGCCATGGTTTCGACCAGCAAAGTGCCACCCTGCATATTGGCGCTGATCAGCTGATGCGCCCAATATTGATGGCCAAATTCATGGGCGGTGACATAGGTGACATAATCGATTTCGTTGATGTCACGATTGTCGACGATGAAGCCGATGGTTTCTGAAAAGGGCACCGTGCCGGCGAAAGCCTGAGCAAAGCGGGCATAGCCGGGAAATTCGATGATCCGCGCATAGTCGAATTGATAGGGTCCGAAATTCTTCTTGTAATAAGCCAAAGATGTCTCGGTCGCGTCGAGCATCCTGTCGATATTATATTGATGATCGGGATGATAATAGACGGTCATCTCGACGCCATCGGCGGTCCGGCTCTTCGTCGCATAGTCGGCCGACTGGATCGAGATAAATCCCAATATCGGGGATTTGGACACGAAATGGGCAATGCGCCTGTCGCCCTGAATTTCATCACTCAGCTTGCTGCCCGGCGCGATGGGTGTTTGGCCCTTGGTCGTGCTGATAGTGATATCGGTCATAACCCAGTCGGTATTGCCGACATAATTGCGCATCCGCGCCGATTCATCTTCCAGCTTGGCAGGCCGCAATTCCGGCGGCAGGCCATATTTGCGCCGGGTCTGCCGGTCGCTGAGCAGACTGTTGCGATCCATTCCGATCCATGGCGAGAATTCACCATTATTGAGGAACGTTCCGTTCTTTACCAAGCGCGTGTCCTGACTGACGGCGCGGAAGCCCTTTTGCTGACGCCGAGTCTGAAAGCTGAGGCTCCGCTTCTCGCCAACCGCCATCGGCCGGTCGAAACGGTATATCTGATATTGCATCACCGGGTCGTCCTGCTCCAGCCTGGCAGCAGGAACATCGATTTTGACAATTTGGACATCGGGATCATTGAACCGCACATGCAAGGTTTCAATCGGTGCGGCGGTGTCGTTGATCAGCTCATAGGAGCCTTTGAACTCGGCCCGTTTCTCGTCCGGAAAGAGATCGACATTCAGGGTGATCTGACGGATCGCCGGCTGCGCGATATTTTCATATTTGAGATATTTCTTCTCATAGTCCGCAAGCTTTTTCTCGGCGCTGTCCGTCGTCCGATATTCGTTGAGGATGTTCATATTATAATAGATATAGGCGCCGCTTCCGGCTGCGATGGCAAGGGCTGCCAGCATGATCACACCCGGCGTACCGGCCAGGCGGCGCGGCATCTGGCGCAGACGCGGCAGCAGGCTGGATTCGGTTCCCCGCCGCCACAGCAGATGAGCGAGTACAGCCAATATCGCCGCAAAACCGCCCCAATAGAACCGAAGCCACCAGTTGCGTGCCCGCTCGATATTGTCAGCGTTCAGATCGGAAACCGGATTGTCGCCGGTGGCGCCATATTGGTATAGCGGATGTTCAAAGCCGAGATTATTCAGCACAATCGTCGAAACAAAATAGACGAGCATGATCGCCCAGCCGATATATTTGTTCGGACTCAGTGCCTGGACGAAGACCGACAAGACCGCGACCAGGATCAGGTCAACGCTGAGCGGCAGAACATACCAGATGAAATATTTTATCGGTTCATAATCAAAATATCCTCGGATCGACTGAATCGCGATGGCGGCAATGGCGGACACCAGCAGTGCCGAGACGAGCACGAGTGACACAGCCAGTGTTTTCGGCGCCATATAGGCCCAGTTCGGCAAAGCGGTGGCATCGATGATCTCGTGCATCTTCCGATCGCGGTCCCGCCAGACCAGTTCGCCAGCATAATAGATGGCAATGATGAACGGGATGATCGCAAAGGATCCCTGCATCATACCGATCAGGGAAAAGGTGACCGGGAACAGAGGTGTGCCATATATTTCGTTGGTATTCAGCAGTCTGGCACTGACATTGAACAGACCGATAAGCATGAGGATGAAAAATGCAGGGCTGCAAAAAACCATCCGCATCTCGAGGCGCATCTGGGTCCAGAATTGGGCCCATGCAGCCGAACCTGGTTTTGAAGCGGGAAGATGATCGACGATCTGTGGCTCGGTTTTCGCGAGTTTCGCCGCCTGCTTGCGCTGTTTCTTCATCTGCCTTTTGGAAATACCGCGTTCGGAAAAGCTGAATTTGCGATAGGCGAAGCTCAGGGCAATCAAGGATATGCCGACCGCAATCAGGCGGTTGTAGAGCAGCGCGCCCTCCAGCGCCGGCAGCATGCTGTTGCGCTCGGTCACCGTCCAATATTCGGTAATGACCGCCAAGGCTCCCAGGCCAAATGGTTCGAATATGGCTGCGGTGTCCTGCCATTCGGGCGTGTTGCCGATGACGGTCAGGAAGCTGAGGTACAGCACCAGAAAGGCGACAACCGCGACATAGGTATAGATCATCGAACGGGTCGCGGTGGCGATCGCAAAGAAGATCGAGGAAGTCAGAAAAATACCGGGCAGCGCCAATATGAAATAGGAAAACAGATAGTAGCTGAGCCGGTTGGGGCCGACGGTTTCGGGATCCAGCCACGGCATCAGGCTGCCGATGAAGATCGCCAGCGGCACGCCGATAAAGGCGATGGCGGCGATCAGAAAGGCGCCGACAAAACGACCGAAGAGATAGTCGAATTTGCGCACCTGGGTCGCGCGGACCATCGGACCAAAGCCGCTTTCATCATCGCGCACGATCACATTGGCGACAAAGGCGGTGGTCACAAACATGAAAAACATCGTCAGTATCTGGCTGATCTGCATGATCGCGGACGGGGCATTGACATGGACATTGCCGCCGCTGCCGATGGTGATATTTTCTGCCGTTACCGCACCGAAGGTGAGCAGGAAAAACAGAATGGTGACGACCCAGAAAACCGGGTTGCGGAGCTGGTAGCGCAGCTCAAATGCAGCGATCTTGGCAAACATCGACTATCCTCCCCGGTTCAAGCGGCAATCTGCGGTGCGCTGTCGTTGCGCGCGCCGACGAGGGTCGCAAAATAGACGTCTTCCAGCCCGCCATCGACCAGAGTGAACTCCCCTCCGGGGTTGTTTTCGGCCAGCACATGGATGATCGTGTGGCCGGCAAACAGCCGGGTGGAGATGACATTATACTCGGCTCTGGCCTGATCCAGCTGATCACGCGTGATCGTCTTGGCCCAGACCGTGCCTTTTGCTTTTTTGATCAGATCCAGCGGCGCCCCGGTCATCCGGATCCGTCCTTCGGATATGATCGCCATATTCGGGCAGAGGTCCGACACATCCTCGACGATATGGGTAGACAGAATGACCACGACATTCTCGCCAATTTCCGCCAGCAGGTTGAGAAAGCGGTTGCGTTCCTCGGGATCGAGGCCGGCGGTCGGCTCGTCGACGATGATCAGCTCGGGATTGCCGATCAGCGCCTGGGCAATGCCGAAACGCTGACGCATGCCGCCGGAAAATCCGGCAATCGCCTTTTTGCGGACATCCCACAGGTTGGTCTGGTCGAGCAGGGTTTCGACCGTCGCCTTGCGGTCGACCGCCGAAGCAACGCCTTTCAATATCGCCATATGGTCGAGCATGTCATAGGCGGAAACCCTCGGGTAAACGCCGAAGTCCTGCGGCAGATAGCCAAGCGTCTCGCGCAGCTTTTCAGGCTCTGCCAATATGTCGAGATCACCAAAACGGATTGTTCCCGCCGTTGGGGTCTGCAAAGTTGCAACCGTCCGCATCAAGGTCGATTTTCCTGCCCCATTGGGACCGAGCAAACCGAACATGCCCTTGGGGATCGATAGACTGACATCGTCCAGCGCCCGGGTTCCATTCGGGTAGATATGGGTTACATTCTTGAGTTCCAGCATCCTCGAATTCCTGCTTTTATAACTAGGATTGATCGAGGTGTATTATATATATAACTCACCAAATGCAAAACATAATTTTGCGCGGCCAGGGGTAATCAGAATCGAAAGGATAAAAGCGTCCGGATGCTTCGGTTTCGGCCTATGGCCGAGAGCCGCCCCGCCTGCGCGGGTTGGCCGCAATGCTTTTGAACGGGTAGTGGTGGACAGGATAGGATTCGAACCTATGTACGCTTACACGGGCAGATTTACAGTCTGCTGCCTTTAACCACTCGGCCACCTGTCCAT
>NZ_JBALTF010000015.1:22334-42855 GCF_036964675.1 Parasphingorhabdus sp.
TCTGGGTACCCAAGGCCGCCGATGGCGACAAGAGCGGCTCAATGACGAAGGGATGGCTAACTGTCAATGCCTGCCCTTGGAAAATTACAGAAAAAAAGGGCTGTCGGGAGGCGGCTTAGCGGCTAGGGAGGAAATATGGCACGCAAAAACAAATCTATCAAGAAAACCGGTGGCGGTCTCAAATTCTGGGGACGGCACGCGGTAGAGGCTGCGCTCGACAATCCCAACCGGGTGGTGAAGAAGATTTCGATCACCCGCGAGGCTCTGGCAACGCTCGAAATTCCCGATGATATAGCGGTCGTGATCTGCGATGTCGCCGATCTCGGCCGGGTCATCCCGCGCGACGCACCGCATCAGGGGATGGTCGCTGATGTTGACCCCCTGCCCGATATCTGGCTGGGCGAGGTACTGGACCAACAAACCGACCGTCCGTTGCTGCTGCTCGATCAGGTCACCGACCCGCATAATGTCGGTGCGATATTGCGTTCTGCCGCTGCCTTTGATGCAGCCGCGATCATCACCCAGGACCGCCATGCCCCGCCCGAATCGGGCGTAGTGGCAAAATCTGCATCAGGCGCACTGGAAATCGTCCCGTGGATCCGTGTGGTCAACCTGTCCCGCGCGCTCGATGAAATTGCCGAAGCTGGCTATTGGCGGATCGGACTGGACGGCGATGCCAGCGATGAGCTCGAAAGTGCCATGGGTATCGGCAAGCTGGCGCTGGTCATGGGCGCGGAAGGCGAAGGACTGCGGCAGAATGTCTCGGCCCATTGTGACACGCTCGCGCGGCTGCCGATGAGCCCGCGGATGGAAAGCCTGAATGTTTCCAACGCGGCCGCCATTGCCTTATATGCCGAATATACCAGGAAAAAAGGGGATTAGTCGTGGGAAAATATAGCAAGTGGGCCCTGGCCCTGATCGCGCCGTTGCTGCTGACAGGCTGCTTGCTGATTCCCGGAAAGTTCGAATCGCAATTGCGATTGATGAACGACGGTACTTATAATTTCACCTATGTCGGGCAGATGCAGCTGTCCGAAGGTGATGGGCCACAATCCTCCGCCGGCATGGATCAAATGCCTTACGATCCTGGTCGGGCCGTGTGTTTTAACCAAATCAACAAAGCGAGCGGCAAGGTAACGCCTTACCCACTGGACCTCTATAGCAGTCCGGTAAACAACGATAGTGACCCCGATTCCTATGAGGAACGGGAGTGCAATGCCGACGATCTCGCCAAATTGGAACAAATGCATAACGATGAGATGGCGCTCGCTGCGGAGGAAACGCGCGAAAGCAAGAAGGCTGAAGAAGACAAGAGAAATACAGCGATGAGCTCGATCTTTGGTGGCGCGGTGCCGGGCGATGACGAAGGTCTGAAAAAATTTGCAGAGAAGCTCGCCAAATATGACGGCTGGAACAAGGTCGAATATATGGGCGATAATCTGTTCGAGGTCGAATATGCGGTCAGCGGCAAATTCGATCAGATGTTTGCATTTCCCACCATACCGGGCGCGACGATGCAATTTCCCTTTGTTCAGATCATCCGTCGCCGCGGCGGCGAACTGGAAATACTGACCCCGGCCATGGGTGGAGCCGGCGGCTTGGCCGGTGCAATGGGGCCCATGCCGATGGGCGGCTCGTCGGGTGAATCGAAGACACAGCCGATTGACGGGATTTTCACCATCGTGACCGACGGTGATGTATTGACCAACAACACCGAGGATGGCCTGACCATCAGCGGCTCAACGAAGAACATGCGCTGGAAGGTTGATGGCACCAGCGGCCCTGATGGTAGCCCGCGCGCGATCGTCAAGCTGGCCAACTAGTCATTTGACCAGACAAAAAAATGGGGGCTGCTGAAAAGCGCCCCCATTTTTTGGTCGGTCGAAAAATTCAGTCTTCTTCGGCGATCCGGACTTTCAGGCCATCCATATCGTCAGACAATTCAATTTGGCAGCTGAGACGCGAAAATTCGTCGCGGTGATCGCTGCTTTCGAGCAGATCATCCTCGTCTTCGCTCATCGCCGGCAATTTGGCTTTCCAGTCGGCATCGATATGGACGTGGCAGGTGGCGCAGGAGCAGCAGCCGCCACAAAGCGCCAGCAGTTCATCAAAGCCATTGTCGCGAATCGCTTCCATGACGCTGATTCCGCTATCGACGGAAACTGCTTTTTCTTCGCCATCGCGGCCGGTTACGTGGATCGTTGGCATAGCTACCCCTTAGTGACTGTTATTTGGAAATCCCGCACGCTATGTCTGGACCATCAAAAAGAATCAAGGGCCGAAACGAGAGCGGGGAATCGATGGGCCTATCAAAAGAAATGATCAAAGCCGGGCTGGACCATGTCAGTGCGATCGAGCCACGGCTGGCGGCAGCCATTGTGCAGTCCGGTTATCCGGAACCGCGGATCCGTCCGGAAGGCTATGAAACTTTGCTCCGCACCATCGTCGGCCAGCAGGTCAGCGTCGCTTCGGCGGCAGCGGTATGGAACAAGCTGGAAGCGCGGCTCGGCGACGGTTGCCCGGCCGAAGCCCTGATTGTCACCGAATTTGACGAATTGCGGGCCTGCGGCCTGTCTCGCCAGAAACAGGGCTATGCCAGAAGCCTGGCGGAACTGATCCTCTCCGGCGGGCTCGATCTCGACAATCTGCCGCAGGATGACGAAGAGGCGATCGCGCTGCTGACCAAGATCAAGGGGATTGGCCGCTGGTCAGCAGAAATCTATCTGCTGTTTGCGCAGGGCCGCCCCGACATCTGGCCCGCCGGTGACCTTGCGATTCAGGTCGGCGTCGGCAATTTTCTGGATCTGGCGGACAGGCCGTCCGAAAAGGGCCTGCGCCTGATGGCTGAAACATGGTCCCCGCATCGCGGCGCGGTGGCGATATTCACCTGGCACCATTATCATGTGATGGTGATGTAACCCCTAGATATCGAGCGGGTGATTCCACCAGGCGGTATCGGTAAAGGCGCGCATGTCGAGTTCAAAGGTCCAGGCAGAGCGATGCTGGTGGGCGACATGGAAATAGGTGTCGGCAATCGCGCTGGGTTCCATCAGCTCGTCCTTGCCATTGGCTTTGGCTTCGAGTAATTTTGCAAAGCGCTCCGGCCCGAGCAGCTTGCCCAGCGTATCCGGCGCATTGACCGCGCTATCGATCAATATATGGGCGACATGAATATTTTTTGCCGCGAATTCCGCGTTCAATGTCTGGCACAGCATCCGCCGTCCACCCATGGCGGCGGCATGACTATGCTGTCCGGCATTGCCGCGCATCGCCGACGTCGCAGATGTCACCAGCAAGGCGCCGCCGCCGCGTTCGACCATCAAGGGAAACAGCTTTTGCGCCACCCGGAACACGCCGAGATTGCCGATCCGCCAGCCCAGCTCAAAGGTCTTCAGCGGCGTGTCGGCCAAAGCCCGGTTACCGATCTGCGCCCCGAGATTATAGACGGCGACATTGATCGGACCGATGTCCGCTTCCAGATCGTCGATCAGTTTTTCGATCGACCCTTCATCCACCGCGTTGAGCAGATGGCCCGAAGCCTTGCCGCCGGACGCCTGGATTTCGGCAACCATATTGTCGAGACCAGCCTGATCGCTACGGCGACACAAGGCGACATGATAGCCTTCTTCGGCAAAGCGTTTGCCGACATGGCCGCCGATACCGGCACCCGCCCCAATGATCATGCATACGTCTACCATAAGCCTAGTCCCTATCGGTTATTTGAGAAACGGATTGAGCTTCATGACTTCTTCCATGAACGACCGGGGCTTCTTCCAATTTGCCGTTTTCAAATTGGTCTTGAGGTCGAGCGTCTTGATCACATCATTGATGAAATGGACGCAGTTGCGCTTGTTGAGACTGTAGCTTTTTTGCGGAATAGACTGCCATTTTTGCACCACGGCCATCAATTTACCATATTTGCCATCATCTATGGTGACGGTGAAGTGCGGGTTGCTGCTGGCAATATACTTGGCCGGTGGTGCATGGACGTGGCCGTTGACCGATCCGAACAATATGCCCGGCGTTACGTTGACGGCGGTAAAGCCAAAGGCGGTGTCGACCTTCTTGCCGTCGGCCAGTTCGCCCTTGGCGACAAAGAAAGCATGCGGGAAATTCTTGCCAAAATCATGCGAATAGAAAGTGACCGTAACTTCCGCGCGCGCCGCCACCGAAAAACACGCCATGAACAGCAACATGACCAGCCCGGCCATTCTCAATATATATGCAAATCCAGATTTCACTGTCATTCCCTCAACTTGTCATTCAGCCAGAGTGCGGTCTGCCTCGGCGTTTTCTTGTCATCTTCGCGATCGACCATATAATTGGCTTTGCGCATGTTTTCCACCGTGATCGCGCCGATCAGCGGATTTAGTGACGCGACAAATTTGTCGTCACTGCCGCGATCCGGGGCCAGCAGCATGATCGCTTCATAGGATGGCACCGCTCCCTTGCTGTCTTCCAAGATGACAAAACCATTCGCCGCGATCCGGCCGTCGGACGAAAAGGCGGAAATCACGTCGACCTCGCCGCTGGCCAGGGCCGGATACATGAAGGTCGGACTGAACGACCGGGCGTCCTTGAAGCGGATCGGGTAGGCGGCCTGCACCATCTGCCATTCGGGCCGCTCGAGAAACTCGACATCGGTGCCGAAATTGAAATCGCTCGACACCCGGGCCAGATCCTCCAGCGTCCGGAGCGATTTTGCCCGGGCATCTTCCGGTCTGACGGCAAAGGCATAGGTATTTTCAAACCCCAAAGCGCCGAGCATTTTGACGCCGTGACTGGCGCTGGTCCACTGCGTGATCGCGTCGAGCATCGCTGCTTTCGGCAGCATATCGCTGCGCTGCATCTGGTTGGTCCAGATCGTTCCCGAATAGTCGACATAGACGTCTATATCACCCGCCGACAGCGCCTGAAACACAACCGCAGAACCGAGGCCATCGCGATATTGGACTGTATAGCCGGCCTTTTCCAGCCGCGACCCGATCAGCCGCGCGAGAATATATTGTTCGGAAAAATTCTTGGCCCCGATCACGACGACATTGTCGCGCACGATCATCAGCGGCAGCGTCGCGATCAACAGCCCCGCCGCGATCACCGCCATCCCTGCTCCCACCAATATCCGGCGGCGCTGGCGGATTCCCCGTTCGATAAGTCCGAGCAACAGATCAACCGAAATGGCGAGCGCGGCCGAAAACAGGCAACCGGTCAACACCAGCATCCAGTTTTGCGTCTGCAGTCCGGCAAAGATCAGATCGCCGAGGCTGGGCTGGCCAACCGTCGTCGAAAGCGTCGCTGCGCCAATCGTCCAGACCGCAGCCGTGCGGATTCCGGCCATGATCGTCGGCGCGGCCAGCGGCGCTTCGACATAATATAGTTTTTGTCCGCTGGTCATGCCGAGACCATCGGCCGCTTCCTTTGCCGCCGGGTCGACACCGGACAGTCCGGTCACCGCGTTGCGCAAGATCGGCAGCAGCGCATAAAGGGTCAGCGCGAGCAGCGCCGGCAGGAAGCCGAAAGCGGATATGCCGCCGCCGACCAGAGCCGAGAGGCCGAGCAGCAGCGGGTAGAATAGCGCCAGCAGCGCCAGTCCGGGGATCGTCTGGATGAGGCTGGCTGCCGTTAGAGCGACCGCAGCTATTTTCGGTGACCGCGCCGCCCAGATTGCCAGCGGCAGGCAAATGATCATTGCCAGGACCAAGGCCGACACGCTGATCTGGACATGAGCGGCCAGCAGTTCCGGCACACGGGCAAAAGCCTGTTGCCAGGGCCCGGTCATGCCAATTTGCTCAGCGCGATCAGATGCGCCGCCTGGGCACGGGGAATAGCGACCAGAGCCTCCGCTGCTTCACCGACATTGCCGGACAATAGCGCGGCGGGTGTGGCATCCGCCTTGATCTGCCCGTCTTCCATCACGAGGATACGATCGGCGAGATAGAGCGCTTCGGCCATGTCATGGGTGACGATGATGGTGGTCAGGCCAAGCTTGTCATGCAGCGCCTTATATTGATCGGTCAGATTGTCCCGCGTTACCGGATCGAGCGCGCCGAAGGGTTCGTCCATCAGCATCAGGCCGGGCCGGGTCGCCAGCGCCCGGGCAACCCCGACTCGTTGCTGCTGGCCGCCGCTCAGCTGATCGGGCATGCGCGAGGCCATGTCCCGCGGCAATTCCACCAGATCGAGCAGTTCGGCCACGCGATCGGCACGCCCCTGCTTCTCACCCGCCAGTTCGAGCCCGATCGCGATATTGCGCGCGACCGTCATATGCGGAAACAGGCCGATATTCTGGAAGACATAGCCGATCCGGCGACGCAGAATATGGGGATCGATCGAGTCGACAGGTTCGTCGTCGATCCTGATCGTGCCGCTGTCCGGTTCGACCAGTCGGTTGATCATTTTCAGCAGGGTTGATTTTCCAGACCCGGACAGACCGACCAATGCCACGAGACTGCCCGCTGCTATTTCCAGCGATAGCGAGTCAACTGCGCGAACCCTGCCGTAATGGCGGCTCACCTGGTTCAGGCTGATGGAAGGACCGGAGACACGCATCGAAATATATAGTGGCGCGCTTTGCCGCGCATGTCCAACCCCACTTGACGCGACCAACAAAAACGGCTCGAATGAACATCAATGTTAATAACGGAACGGGAGCGGAATCATGGGCTATCAAAGCGGGCAAAAGACAATTTTCATCACCGGCGGCGCATCCGGTCTGGGCCGCGAAGTGGGTCGCTATTTCGCTGAAAAGGGCTGGTTCGTCGGGATTGCTGATATCAATGACAAGGGCATGGCCGAAACTGCGGCGCTGTTGCCCGAGGGTCAGAGCTCGATCCACCGGCTGGACGTGACCGACCGGGCGCAATGGAAACAGGCGGTCGCCGAATTTGGTGCGATCACCGGCGGCAGGATGAATGTCCTGTTCAACAATGCCGGCATTGGTGAAGGCGGTCCCATTCAGGAGATGACCGATGAAGCCATCGACCTGATGATCGCGATCAACCTTACCGGTGTGATCAGCGGCACCCGTGCCTGTTTCGAGATGCTCAAGAGCACCCCGGACAGCTGCATACTCTACACCGCCTCAGCCGCCGGAATTTACGGCGTGGCCGATCTCAGCGTCTATAGCGCCACCAAGTTCGCGGTGCGTGGCCTCGCCGAATCGCACGATCTTGAATTGGGCAAATATGGCATCAAGTCTCGCTCGCTGATGCCGGGTTTTGTCGACACGAATATCATTTCTGATGTTGCGGAAGGCACGAATCAGACAGGCAAGGAACGCCTCGAAGAAGCCGGTGTGCTGGTTAGTCCCGTGACCATCATCGGCCCAGCGGCCTGGGAAGCCGTGCATGGCGACAAGGTCCATACGCCGGTCAACAAAATGGCCAAACAGCTCGCCTTTGCCGCCCGCTGGATGCCCGGTCGGCTGCGCAAACAGCAAACCCAGCTTGCCGATATGGGGAATATTCTGGCCGGATCGGAAGCGAAAAACTAGAGCAAGCTCTCGATCACATTTGCCAGATCCACATCGCGTTGCGACAGTCCTCCATTTTCGCCCGCGTCATGGGTGGTCAGCGTGATATCGACCTTGTTATAGACATTGAACCACTCGGGATGATGATCGGCCTTTTCCGCGTGCAGGGCGACGCGGGTCATGAATGCAAAGGCTTCGGTGAAGTCGGAAAATTTGAACGAGCGGCTGATCGCATCCCGCTCCGCGTCATATTGCCAGTCGGAAAGCCTGGTCAGAACCGCCTTGCGCTCGTCATCGGTCAGTTGCGCTACCATATTTCTTGCTCCTTGCTTGGCTTTCGCGCCAATTCGTGCCTTAAGTCTGTGCGATGAACAAGGGACAGTCAACCGGAAGCAGTGATCGGCTCTTCGCCGAGGCGTTGAGCTGCGTACGCGGCGGGCGGATATTGTTCCGCGGCCTGACATTTGCGCTTGAACCGGGACAGGCAGGATTGCTCACTGGCCCCAATGGTGTCGGCAAATCCAGCCTGCTGCGTCTGCTGGCCGGTCTGCTTCAGCCGTCCGCGGGCTTGTGCAAAATACCCGAGGCCAAGGCGCTGTGCGACGACAGGCTGGCGCTGGATGAACATCTGCCGTTCGAGCAGGCCTTGCGCTTCTGGGCGAAACTGGATGGCAAGGGACCGGATGAGGTTGCGTCTGCGATGGCGCGCGCGGGGCTGGATCATCTCGCCGAAGTGCCGGTACGCTATTTTTCGACCGGGCAGAGGCAAAGGGCGCGGCTTGCCCGAACCTATCTGGGCGACGCAAGATTGTGGCTGCTCGACGAGCCGGCCAATGGCCTCGATACGGATTCGGTCGATCAACTGGGGCGCGCGCTGCAAAGCCATCTGGATGCTGGCGGGATCATTCTCGCCGCGAGCCATATACCTCTGCCGATCGCGTTTGATTTCACCCTGCAGCTGCAGCCACTGGAAGAATTGGAAGCATGTTTGTGATCAACAGCATCGCAACGATCATCTGGCGCGATGTGCGGCAGAGCTATGCCAGCGGCGGGACCTGGCTGCCGGTGATATTCTATCTCTCGGCGGCGACGCTGTTTCCCTTTGCCGTCGGCCCGGACCGCGAGTTGCTGCTGCAGACCGGCGGCGGGATTTTGTGGATCGCAGCGCTGCTGGCGACGCTGCTGCCGCTCGACCGGTTGATCCAGCCGGATCTGGAAAATGGTATCTATGATCAGCTGATTGTGCGCGGTCTTTCAGACGAAATGATAGCAGCGGCGCGGCTGGTCTCGCACTGGCTTTCCTTTGGCCCGCCGCTGTTGTTCGCGGCCTTTCTGGCGAGCGGTCTGATGGGACTGGAAGGCGAAGCGCTCGGCACGCTGCTGGCGAGCCTGGCGATTGCGACACCGGCGCTGGCCGGTCTGGCGGTGATGATCGCATCGCTGACCGCTGGCCTGAAAGGCGCGGGCGCGCTGGGTGGATTATTGCTGGTTCCGCTGGCCATTCCGCTGCTGATCTTCGGGGCCGGCAGCCTGTCGGCGCAAGGCGGCAGCGCGTTGCTGTTCCTGGGCGCGATTTCGCTGCTGCTGGTCGCGATCACGCCCTTTGCTGCCGGAGCGGCGTTAAGCGCGGTCAGGGAGTAGCGCCGCAGTCGGCAATCATTTTTGGTGAATCAACATCCAGGCGTCGACCGCCTTCGTGGCGCGCTCATGTTTTTCAGCTGCTGTCAGATTGATTTTCTCGCCATAGCGCAGCATCAGATCCATTCGTCCCATGACCAGAGCGGCAAACATTTCCGCCGATGATTGCGGGTCCGGACTTTGAATTTCGCCTTTTTTAATAGCAACCTGCAGAAGCTTGATCAGATTGGCAAGCAGCGCGCGCGGGCCGTTGTCGAGGAAATATTCGCCGATCCGGGGATCCCGGTTCACTTCCGAAGCGAGGATTCGTTCAAAGCGAACCATTTCATCGCGCATCAGGAAATTCAGCATATTCTCAGCGGCTATTATCAGGATTTCGCGGAGGCTTTTATCTTCCAGATTCTCGCCGACAAAATTGTCGTTCATATGGCAGCATTCCGCCTTGACCACTTCGCCGAACAGATTTTCCTTGTTGTCAAACCAGCTATAGATGGTGACTTTCGATACTTCGGCGCGCGCGGCAATGGCTTCGATACTTGACGCAGAAAAGCCGTGGGCAAAAAATTCTGCGCGGGCCGCAGCGATAATATTGGCAATCTTGCGCTGGCTTGACGGCCGATCCGCGCGTTCTATTGCTAAATTGTTATCCGCGTCTGCCACGGTCCACTCCTCTCACGGCCACCCCGTTCCATAAAATTGAACGGTAGCGTTCAAATGAAACGTTGACGTTCAATTTTATAACTGACATATTATTGAGGCTTGGTAAAGTACAAGCCGATTCAATCGCGGATGATGTTGTGAAAAACCGGTTCCACAATCCGATATATCTGCTGTTTGCAATCGCGACGGCCACGAGTGGTTGTGCCAGCCTTGCGCCCCAATCCACGGCGCCTGAAATCGCCGCCGGTGTCCCTTCTGCATTTGACCGGACCGAAAGCGATGGCCCCTATCAGCCCGCCCGCTGGTGGACCGCGTTTGAAGACCCGGTGCTGAACAACTTGCTCGACGAAGCGCTGACCAGGAATTTTGATCTGGCGGAGGCCTCGGCCCGATTGCGCGCCGCCGAAGCGCGGGCGCGTATTTCCAAAAGCGGTCTGTTCCCACAAGTCAATGCCGGGCTGAACAGCAATTATTCGGATTCGCCGACGGCAGGGACAAGCTTTGGCTCCTTTCCCGGTGCGACCGCGGGACGGCTGCAGAACGAGACCTATTCGTCCAGCCTCGCTTTTGCCTACGAGCTCGATATCTGGGGCAAGCTGCGCAATGATGCCCGGGCCGGCCGGGCGGATGCGATTGCCGCTGCCGCCGATCTGCAAGCCGCGCGGCTGGCGGTGCTGGCGCAATCGATCACCAGCTATTTTGATATTGTCGATGCGCGGCATCAGATCGCGCTGACCACCAGGATCATTGATGTTCTGGGCGATCGCGTCGAGCAGACCGAGAACCGCTATAGCCGCGGCCTGGTCACCTCTTTTGAGCTTTATCAAGTCCGGCAGGATTTCCGCAATGTGCAGGCCAGCTTGCCGCAACGGGAAAGCCAGTTGGCGGCGACCGAGGGCCAGTTGGCGGTTCTGGTGGGCAGATATTCCAATAATATGGATGAGTTGCTCGGCAAGACACTGACCCCGAAACTGGTGTTCGAGCCGGTTCCTGCGGGTCTGCCGATTGATCTATTGGCACAAAGGCCGGATGTTTTTGCCGCCAGCCAGCGGCTCGAATCGGCGCGATATAATCTCGGCGCAAGGCGGGCGGAACGTTTCCCCTCGCTCAGTCTTTCCGCCAGCACCGGTAGCCAGGCCGGCAATCCTGCGGACATGTTCAATATTTTTGACAATTGGGTGCTGAACCTCGGCGCCGGCCTGACGGCACCCTTGTTCCAGGGTGGTCGGATCAGGGCCAATATTGAGGTCGCCGATGCCCAATATGCGGAGCAGACAGCGGTCTATGCCCGCACGGTGCTCACCGCCTATCAGGAGGTGGGGAGCGCAATCGAACGCTATGAAGAAGAACGGCAGCGTTACCAGTTCCTGTTTTCGCAACTGGACGAAGCACAGGCGACGGCGCAATTGCAGTCCCGCCGCTTTGCCAATGGTGTCGGCAGCTATGTCGATTATCTCGATGCGTTGCGGGCGCAATATCAGGTGCAATCCTCTTTATCGTCGGCCGCGCGCGACGTGGCATTGGCGCGGCTTGGCGTGCATCGCGCCTTGGGCGGCAGCTGGGACGAATTTCCGCGCGCGCCAGATATCATGGCCAATCCTCCAGCCCTTCAGGGAGAAGAATAAGTGCATAGGCAACGCGTACTTGGCGGCCTGATCCTGCTCGGGGCAATATTATTTGCCGCCCTGTTGATCATGCTGCGCACCGAACCGGAAGAGAAAACGCCAGAGGATTTGATTCCGCTGGTCGAGGCCAAAGCGCTGGAAATCCGGTCAGGAAATCTGATGGTCAAGGGTGCAGGCACGGTGCAGGCGCGCGAAGAACTGACGCTGGCGGCGGAGGTTGCCGGCAAGCTGGTCTATGTCAATCCGGACCTGCGCGAAGGACAGCGCATTTCACGCGGGGCCATATTGTTTCGCATCGATACATCGGACTACCGCAATGCCGTGCAGACGGCGCAAGCCGATGTCGCATCCCAGGGCATCACCGTCTTGCAGGCAAAAGAGGAAGTGGCCCTGGCCAAGGCCGAGCTGGAGCGTTTTCAGCAACGCGGCGTCAGTGGCGGCAATGCTTATGCAAGCGTAGACAGCAGTGACTATGCGGCGCAGATATTGCCGCCGGACGCACTGGCCAAAAAGGCGAGTGCCGAAGGACCGCAGGCCAGGCAGAATATCGCCACCAACGGCCTAGCGACGCGGCAGCCGCAACTGGAATCCGCCCGCGCCGGACTAAGGCGGGCGCAGGCCAATCTGGCCAATGCCGAAACCGCATTGCAGCGCACCGTTGTTCGCGCGCCGTTTTCAGGCATTGTCCGCACCGAGAATATTGCCCTGGGCAGCTATGTCCAACCCGGCCAGTCGCTAGGTTCGATGGTTGGCACCGCAGATTATGAAGCGGTCATCCCGCTGTCCGAGAAAGACGCCGCGCTGATCCCGCAATTGTTTCGCGCTGGCACCGGCAACCGGATCGCAGCGTCGGTATTTTCCGATTATGGCGGTGTTCGCTATCGCTGGCCCGCTTATGTTGATCGGGTCAACGGTTTGCTCAACCCCAAGACACGCACGATCGACGTGTTTCTGCGTGTCCCCAAGCCGATAAGCGGTGGCGTAACGACCGCTGTCGCGGACAATGGCGGAAAAGCAGCGACCGCCGCCCCTCCCCTGTTCGTGGGCAGTTTTGTCGACGCCGAAATTACCGGCAGGGCTCTGGATAGCTATGCGGTGCTGCCGCTGGCGGCCTTGCGCGCTGGTAACAAGATATGGCTGGTGCAGAACGGAAAATTGCACATCATGACCGTCGACATATATCAGCGGACCGACAAGACAGCGCTGATCAGCGCCATCGGGCTGGGTAAAAACCCGGTCGCCGTTACCGGAAACCTGAAAGTCGCAACCGAAGGCCTGCGGGTCAGAATTGCTCAACCACGAGTAGCAGCGAAGGCTTCGAACGCCAGTGAAAGCAAAGCGAAGACGAAAGCCAAGCCGGTTCAATGACCGAGCCGAGTGATCTTGATCCGTCCCTGCCGGACCAACCGAGCAAGGAAGTAATGGAGCAGAGCGGGATTGTCGCATTCATGGCGCGCAACGGGGTCGCGGCCAATCTGCTGATGATTTTCCTGATCGTCGCCGGCATCCTGTCCTACCGGACGATCGTCCAGGAAGTTTTCGCGGAAAACAGCCTCGACACGATCCAGATCAGCGTCGCCTATCCCGGAGCTACGCCGGACGAGATCGAGGAATCGATTGTCCAGAAGATTGAAGAAGCGGTGGAAGCCGTGGAAAATGTCAAAGAGATCAAGTCCAATGCCGCCGAAAATATCGGCACGGTATCCGTCGAACTGGAACTGGGGACCGATATTGATCGGGCACTGGATGATATCAAAGCCGAAATAGACCAGATTCAATCTTTCCCGGATGACGCAGAAGAACCCGATGTCCGCGAGCTGACCACGCGGCAGAGCGTGGTTCGCATTGCCATTTTTGGCGATGTATCCGAAAATGCCCTGAAGGAAACGGCCTACCGGCTGGAGGATTCACTGGCGGCATTGCCTGAAATTTCCTTTGTCGATACCAGCTCGATCCGCGATTATGAAGTTTCGATCGAGGTGCCGCAACAAACATTGCAGGCGTTCGGGCTATCGCTCAACGACATCTCGCGGACCATCGCCGCTAGCAGCCTCGACAGTCCCGCCGGCTCGATCGATACCGACAGCGAAGAAGTGCGCGTGCGGACCATCGGACAAAATTACAACCAGCAGAATTTCGAAGATATAGTACTGATCAGCAATGAAAATGGCGCCATGGTCCGGCTCGGGCAGATCGCGAACATCCGGGACGAGTTTGAGGATTCAGATCTGGTGTCGCTGTACAATGGCAAGCCGGTCGCCTTTGTCGAGGTTTTCCGGACCAGCGACGAACGCGTGCTGGATGTGTCCCGTGCCACCAAGGACTATCTTGAAGGCGAGTTCGCGCATTCGCTGCCAGAGGGCATTTCCTACGCGATCTGGAGCGACGATAGTGAATTGCTCAACGATCGCCTGAGCCTGTTGCTGAAAAACGCAGCCATCGGCCTGTTCCTTGTCTTGCTAGCGCTCACCCTGTTCCTCGACATCCGGCTTGCGGCCTGGACGGCGCTGGGCATTGGCGTGACCTTTGTCGGGGCGATTTTCCTCCTTGATCTTGCTGGTTCCAGTATCAACATGTTCTCGCTGTTCGGCTTCATCCTGGCATTGGGGCTGGTGGTCGATGATGCCATTGTCGTCGGCGAAAGCGTCTATGCCCGCCGCGAAGCCGGTCGCAGCGGACTGGGCGCAGCGGTCAGCGGCGCGCGGCGCGTGACCATGCCGGTCATCTTTGCCGTATTGACCACCGTCGCGGCCTTTTCGCCGCTCTTCGCAATCGGCGGCGTCATGGGCAAGATATTGGCCGACATTCCGCTGGTCGTGGTTGCGGTACTGTTCCTGTCGCTGGTCGAAAGCCTGCTGATTTTGCCCAATCACCTCAGCCACTTGCCAGTCCCGGGTACACCGACGCGCAATCCCGTCACCCGCTTTTTCGAACGGGTACAGGCCAAGGTCGATATATATTATCAGGCCTTCGTCAACGGGCCGCTCGACCGTGCCGTGCGCTATTCGGTGCGCATGCCTTTCGTGATTTTGGCCGGCAGTGTCGCATTGCTCATCGTGGTCGGATCCCTGATCCCGGCAGGTATAATCAAAAGCTCTTTTTTTCCCGCCATTGAAGCCGATGTCGTTACTGCGAGTCTGGAAATGCCCGCCGGAACGACGATCGCGGAAACCGAGAAAATTGCCCGTTTGATCGAACAGCGCGGCCGCGAAACCTACGCGAAATTTGAGGCGCGCATAGATGATGACGAACCATCACCCTTGCGCGGTATATTCACCCTGATCGGAAAGGCCCCGCGCGCCACCGGACCAAACGCCCAAAGTGGCGGTTTTGCGTCCAATATTGCCAGCGTTCAGTTCAGTTTCATTCCCGGCGATCAGCGTGAACTGGCATCGAGGGATTTCGAAAATGCCTGGCGGGAAACCGTGGGCCCGATCGTCGAAGCGCGTTCACTGGTCTTTGCCTCGGACCTGATATCGATTGGCGCGCCGGTTGATGTCCAAATTTCCGATCCGGATCCGGCCGTGGTGGAAGCCGCTTCGACAAAATTGATGGAACGGCTGAACCGCTTTGCCGGCGTGTTCGATATCGAGAGCGATCAGGACGAGGGGCTGAAGGAAATCCAGCTGCGGCTGAAACCCGAGGCCCGTTCGCTGGGTGTCACCCTGGAGGATGTCGCGTTGCAGGTGCGCGCCGCATTTTTCGGTAGCGAAGCGCTGCGGGTACAGCGGGGGCAGGAAGATATGCGCGTCTATATCCGCCTGCCGGAAGCGGAACGCAATTCGATCGTCGACGTCGAGCGATTCCGTGTCCGGGTGCCCGGCGGCGAAGTACCGCTTGCCACTTTGGCCGACGTGTCCTTTGGTCAGGCCCCTGCGATCATTCGCCGTACCGATGGCCGGCGGATCACAACGGTTACCGCTGATATCGACACGAATATTGTGACCAGTCAGGAAATTGCCAATGCCCTGACCGACGAGATCATGCCCGAACTGCAAGCAGACTATCCGCAGCTGCTCTACAGTTTCGGCGGCGAACAGCAGGAACAGCAGGACTCGTTTGGCGATCTCGGCCTCGCCTTTCTCGCCGCCTTGCTGATGATCTATGCGCTGCTCGCGATACCCTTCCGATCCTATATGCAGCCGCTGATCATCATGGCGGTGATCCCCTTTGGCATCATTGGCGCGCTGCTCGGCCATCTGATCCTCGGCCTGCCTCTGGGCGTGCTCAGCATGTTCGGCATGATCGCATTGTCAGGGGTGATCGTGAACGGTTCGCTGATCCTGATCGATTTCATCAACGAAAATCTGCGCGATGGCATGGCGATTGAAGAGGCGATCATCAGCGCGACCAAATCACGCTTCCGGCCGATCATGCTGACGTCGCTGACCACCTTTCTCGGTGTCGCTCCGATTACCTTTGAAACCAGCCTTCAGGCGCAGTTTCTGATCCCGATGTCGGCCAGCCTGGGTTTCGGCGTGCTGTTCGGCGCGATCATCCTGCAATTGCTGATCCCGGCCCTGACGATATTGGAATATGTAGGAAAGCGGCGGGTCAAAAAATATTGGAACAATCTATTCGCACATCCCTCGCAGGCCTGATGGCCGGCTTCGTGGGCCCGCCAGTCAGGTAGACGCATGATATGGCAGCGCCGGCAGAGCCTGAGTGGCGGGAGTGCTGGCTAATCAGCCATCGGTTCCCTTTCCCCTGACAAGGGATTTTCCCGGTAGAATTCCACCTGCATTTTCATCGGCCCGGTCAGTTTGACAAAATGCGGCGACTTGGGCGGGATCGGCGCAGGATCATCGACCGTTACGAGCCGCCGGGATGGTGGATCGAGAAAGATGAGTTCGACCTCGCCTTCCAGCACCCGCAACAGACCCCAGGTGCCCGCTTTGGTGCTGTGCTCGTTGCGCAGTTTATCCGGCAGGCTGAGCTCATCGAATATCGGTGAAGCGCCATAAGGGGCGACTGGCTTGGATGCGCCGCCCATCAGAGCAGGATCCTGATGATGGCAAAAGTGCAAGCAAAGACTGCCAGCACTATCGGCACCGTCACAATCTGGGCATAGTTGGTCCCATTGTCGATCAACATGATTGCTTCTCCTTCTGGTTGGAAATCTCATCCAGACCGCCGCGCTGAACCTTGATGCCGGTGACCAGGCTGGATGCGATCCGTTCGGCAGCCTCGCGAAAGACCTGCGCCGCCGCGTCATTGGGGGCGACCTCGTCCAGCGTGTCGTTCCAGAGCACAAGCCAGCGGTCAAAATGCAGTTTGTCGAGACCACCAACAGCAATATGCTTGGCCATCGGATTGCCACGGAAACGGCCGGACTCCAGCGTCACCGACGCCCAGAAATCTTTCATCCGGGCAAGGTGCGGCGTCCAGTCGGCGACATGGGATGCAAATATCGGCCCGAGCAGGGGGTCGCCACGAATGGCGCCATAGAAAGTCTCAACCAGATTGGAAATCAGAGCATCATCTATGCCCAGCGCATTGGCTTGCGCGGTCTTTTTCGCTCTGGCGCGTTCGGCATAGCTGGCTTCGGTCATGATCTCGACTCGGTTAAGATGTATTTGATATGCACTGTTTATGCCGCTTGGCAATTAAATGCAATATATGATATGCATCTTTTATGAGATTATCCGTTCAAACCGATTATGCGCTGCGCACGTTGATGTATCTGGCGGCGAATGACGGTCAGCATTCGATTGCCAAAATTGCCCGGCAATATGGCATTTCAAAAAACCATTTGATGAAGGTGGCCCAGCGGCTGGCGGCAGAGGGCTTTGTCGACAGCATTCGCGGTCGGAGCGGCGGATTGTTGCTCAACCAGCCCGCCGCCGCGATCAATGTCGGTCAGGTCGTCCGGACGTTTGAAGAATATGGAGCCTTCGTGGAATGTTTTGATGGTGCTGACGGCGGCTGTGTTGTCACCCCTGTCTGCGGTTTGCGTCATGTTCTCGCCGACGGCATCGAAGCCTTCCTGCGCCATCTCGACGGATTTACCGTGGCCGATCTGATTGGCGACAAGGTCCGGTTTCGGTCCGTCTGGGACTAGGGGCAGGACCTCCAAAATGCGCCAATCGTTCCCCGAATGGCCAAAATATGTAATGTTTTGGTCTATTGACGCCAAAAACATGTATCAGGTTTGTCATGTCAAATTCAAATGCACTTTTGGTCGCCTTGCGGCAGATTAACCGGGCGATCGATTTACAGTCCAAAAAGCTGGAGAAAGAGACCGGACAGACAACGCCGCAACTTTTGCTGTTGAAGGCGTTGGAAAAGGATGGCCGGGCAAAGCCTTCGGTGCTCGCCAAATCGGTGCATCTATCTCATGCCACGGTAACGTCGATTGTCGATCGACTGGCAAAGTCGGGGATGGTTACCCGCGAAAAAAGTGAGGATGACGGGCGGTCGGTGGAAATAGTCTTGACCGAGCAAGGAAGAGACTGCGTTCAAAACGCCCCCGAATTATTGCAGGAAGATTTCCTGCTGTCCTTGTCAAAACTGGAACCTTGGGAGCAGAATTTGCTGATCTCCTCGGTCCAGCGCATCGCCATGATGATGGACGCGAACCGGCTCGAGTCCGCTCCCATACTTGACGTTGGCGAATTCTAGGCTTGCGGCACGACTTCGGTCATCTCATCTTCTGACGGCAATTCCCAGGTCAGGTGACGGTCATCCAATACGATCATGTTCTTGTCGGTAATCAGCGTACCGAGCGTCTTGTAGCCCAGCAACTGCAAGGCTGTCATTTTGGGGTTGCGGGCCAGGGCCATGGTTTCATCGGACGAGAAATTTGTCAGGCCTCTGGCCAATTCATCACCGGATTCACCATATATATGAATGACGTCGCCTTTGACATAAGGCCCCTGGATGGACAGCACATCTTCCCGGCCAATATTCCGCCGGCCAGATTTGAAAGATTCGGCAGTCGTCTCGGTAACGACAATGCTCCCCGCCATCTGCAGACGATCTGACAACCAGTTGGCCCATGCCGATTCGGGCCGTTCATTGGCAAGAATTTTGGTATGACGCCTTTCGTTGTTCAACACCGATGTTACCGGCCGCTCATATTCGCCATGCGCGATCCGCGTATCGCAGCCGGAATTTTGCGCCATATGGGCCGCCTGCATCTTCGTCAGCATGCCGCCGCTGCCCAGGCTGCTCACACCCTCGGTTACCGCGAGATAGGGCGAGACATCGGTTACTTCCTCGACCAGCTGAGCGCCGGGTTCAGAGGGATCTTTATCATATAGGCCATCAACCTGCGTCAGGATGACCAGTTCATCGGCTTGCAGCATTTGCGCAATTTTCGCGGATAGTCGATCATTGTCACCAACCCGGATTTCTTCCGTGGTAATCGTGTCATTTTCGTTGATGATCGGCATGATATTGGCATCGAGAAGCCGATCGACCGTGTTCTTGGTGTTCAGGAAGCGCTTGCGGTCTTCAAGATCGCGCAACGTCACCAGCACCTGCGCTATTTCAAAACGATATTCATGGGCAACCTGCTTATAGGCGTTGAGCAGCAGCGGCATGCCGCAAGCCGCCGCGGCCTGTTTGTCGCGCAATCCTGCCGTCTCCGGTCGCTCGCCGATCATGTTCATACCCAGCGCGACTGACCCGGACGAGCATAAGATGACTTTTGCGCCGCCTTCCCGCAGCCGGGCGATATCCTCCAGCAAATTATGCATAAATGCCCAGCGCGGCGTTAGCCGTTCTTCGTTGGCCAGCAGGCTGGAGCCGACTTTTACAACGATTGTTTTACCTTGTACCATGTGACGTGATGCCCTTATTACTCATTGATGGAGGTAGGGATTGAACCCATCCAGTGCAATAATTTAGTGATCAAAATATTCCAATTTGCACGAAAGCTATAACAAACAAGCATTTGTTGACATATCTATTTTGAATACTAAGCATATTGCTCATACTCCTTTTTAATAACAGCAAGAGATTAATTTGACAAAAATATTGCTCCTAGGGTGCGGAAACATGGGCGGTGCGCTGCTAAAGGCATGGGCCGCCAACACCGATCATGAATTTACCGTCGCAGATCCGGCCAAGCCTGAACTGCCAGAGGGCGTATCCCAGGTTGGCTCGGTCGAGGAGCTGGGCGAGCAGGTTTTTGACTTTCTGATCGTCGCGCTGAAGCCGCAACTTATTGATGACGTACTGCCGGCCTATTTACCCAGGCTCAGTGCTTCCGGCGTGATCAGTTCGATAGCGGCCGGATATTCTGCCGAAAAGCTGGCAGCCCACGCACCAGGTCGGTCGGTCATCCGGATCATGCCAAATCTGCCGGCGATCATCGGCAAGGGCGTGAGCGGTCTTTATGCCCATGGCGCTGTTTCCGAAACGGCATCCAGCGACATTGAGCAACTCGCCTTATGTTCGGGCGAAATCGTCTGGGTGGACAATGAAGACATGCTTGATCGCCTGACCGCAGTGGCCGGAAGCGGCCCCGGCTATGTCTTCGAAATGCTACGCGCCTATGTCGAAGCTGCAGAGAATCTGGGCTTCAGCGAGAAGGACGCGAAAAATCTGGTGCTGGGAACCGTCCGCGGGACACTGGAACTGGCGCAACAATCAGACCTGTCGCTCGAGGATTTGCGCAAAAATGTGACCAGCAAAGGCGGGACCACGGCAGCCGGCCTCAATGCGCTGAACGGAAAGGGAGAATTTTCTGCCCAGATCCGCGATACGCTCCAGGCCGCCTACGAGCGCGCCGTTGAGCTCAGATAAGAGCCGCAATTCCAAGCAAATTTTCGCCATTCGGGCCTTTGTCCGTTGTCATATAATTTGAGACAGATGCGGTTTTCACGTTGGTGAATGTTTGGCATCATCTGTTTGATTTATATTAGGCTGCGAGCTTGCTGTGAAGCAAGCGTCTTTGTTTCATGGTTTTTCGTTTGATCCTTTCTCTTTGTTTGATGATGGATTCTGCCCTGCCGAAGTAGGCATCAGCAGGCGTTACGTTACTGAGGCTCTCGTGATAGCGCTGGTGGTTATAATGTTCGACGAACGCTTCGACCTGCGCTTCCAGATCACCGGGTAGATAATAGTTTTCCAACAGTATCCGGTTCTTCAAGGTCTGGTGCCAGCGTTCGATCTTACCCTG